>NZ_LMNB01000031.1:0-283234 GCF_001422895.1 Methylobacterium sp. Leaf106 | reverse complement strand
GGCACGCGTCTGTCTGAGGCGCTGAAGGCGGCCGACCTTCTGGAGACGGCGGGGATCGCCGTGAGCGTGGCGGATGCGCGCTTCGCCAAGCCGCTGGACGAAGCGATGATCCTGGATCTGGCGGCGAGCCACGAGGTCCTGGTCACCCTGGAAGAGGGTTCGGTGGGCGGGTTCGGCGCAATGGTGCTGCATCTCCTGTCGGAGAAGGGCGCTCTCGACACGGGCCGGGTGCGGGTTCGGACGCTGACGCTGCCGGACACCTACCAGGACCACAACAGCCCGGAGGCGATGTACGCCGAGGCCGGCCTCGACGCCGACGGCATCGTCAGGATCGTCCAGGCCGCTCTGCCCGAACAGAAGGCCGGACGCCTGCGTCTCGCCTGACCTGAGGCCCCCGGCGTGTGGCCGCGCACGGAAGTCTCCGTGTGTGGCCGCGCTGCGCTTGTTCGCCCCGCCTAACGGTGAGAAAAGGCCGGGCATGATGCCGGTTCGCCCCGGCGCGTCTCCCTGTCCAATCCCCTGACCCTACGAGAGAAATGACAGAGGCCACCTCCTCCGGCAGGTTCGACGAGAGCCGTTACGATGCCGGCCCGGTTCTCATTACCGGAGCGAGTGGGTTCCTCGGTGCCGCCCTCGTGGACGTGTTCCGCAAGGCCGGCTTCTCCGTGCGGATCATGGTGCGGGCCTCGTCGCCGCGCACCAACCTCGTCTGGAACGACGTCGAGATCGTCGAGGGCGACATGCGTGACCGCGCGTCGGTCGCCGCCGCGCTCGCCGGCCAGCGTTACCTCGTCCATGCCGCCGCCGATTACCGGCTCTGGGCGCCGGACCCGGAAGAGATCGTCCGCACCAACCGCGACGGCGCCGTCATCCTCATGGAGGAAGCCCTCCGGGCCGGTATCGAGCGGATCGTCTACACGTCGAGCGTCGCGACCATCAAGCCGCATGACGACGGCACGCCCGCCGACGAGACGCGTCCCCTCACCCCCGGCACGGCCATTGGCGCCTACAAGCGCAGCAAGGTCGTCTCCGAGCGCGTGGTCGAGGAGATGGCGGCCCGCAACGGCCTGCCCGTGGTCATCGTCAACCCGTCGACGCCCATCGGCCCCCGCGACGTCAAGCCGACCCCGACGGGCCGGATCATCGTGGAAGCGGCCCTCGGCCGGATGCCGGCCTTCGTCGATACCGGCCTCAACCTCGCCCATGTGGACGACGTCGCCTACGGCCATCTCCTGGCCCTGCGCCATGGCCGCACCGGCGAGCGCTACATCTTGGGCGGCGAGAACGTCCTGCTGTCGCAGATGCTCGCCGACATCGCCGGCATGGTCGGCCGCAAGGCGCCGACCATCAACCTGCCGCGCGCCGTGGTCTACCCGATCGCGTTCATCTCCGAACAGATGGCCCGGATCACAGGGAAGACGCCCTTCGCGACCATCGACGGCATCAAGATGTCGCGCTACCGCATGTTCTTCACCGATGCCAAGGCACGGGCCGAACTCGGCTATTCCGCGCGGCCCTACCGCGAGGGGCTGTCGGACGCCCTCGGCTGGTTCCGCCAATCGGGGTATCTGAAGTGACCGCAACCCTCGACAGCGCGACGGACGCGCGTTCGGGCAAGGGGCACAAGGACGAGAACTTTCCCGTCGCCTCCCACCTGATCCATCCGAAGAATCGCGGCGCGATCCTGGCGTTCTACGATTTCGTGCGGGCGGGCGACGACGTCGCCGACCATGCCGAGCTGTCGCCCGAGCGTAAGGTCGAGCTTCTCGACGATCTCGCCGACGCCTTGACCGGCAAGGGGCCTCCCGACCGCGAGGCGGAGCCGCTGAAGCGGGAACTCGCCGCGCGCGGCCTTCCGGCGACGCATGCCCTCGAACTCCTCGACGCCTTCCGCCTCGACGCGCGGAAGAACCGGTATGAGGATTGGGACGACCTCATCGCCTATTGCCGTCTGTCCGCGATGCCGGTGGGCCGCTTCGTCCTCGACATCCACGGCGAGGACCCGGCCGTGGTCTGGGGACCGTCGGACGCGATTTGCGCCGCGCTCCAGATCATCAACCACCTGCAGGATTGCGCGAAGGACTATCGCCGCAACGACCGGGTCTACCTGCCGCGGGACGTGCTGGAGTGCCACGGCGTCTCCGTGGACGCTCTCGCCGCCGACAAGGCCACCCCTGCCCTGCGCGCGGCCATCCGTGAACTCGCCGAGCGGACCATGGTCCTCCTCGACGAGGGCGCGGTGCTGCCCGACCTTATCGACGACCTGCGCCTGAGCCTCGAGATCGCGGCGATCCACCGCCTCGCCGTGGTGCTCACGAAGGGGCTGCTCACGCGCGACCCGCTCTCGGAGAAGGTCCATCACGGCAAGGCGGGCTTCGCCCTGACGGCTCTGGGCGGAATCGCCTCGACCCTGGCGCGGCGTCCGTTCCGCTCGCGCATCCTGCGCCGACAGTCCACGCGCGTCGCGAGTCAGGGAGCGCAGTCATGAGCGCCACCGCATCACCCGCCCAGGAACCCGCGATGGCGCAGGACGCCGCCCTGCCGGCCGCCGGGTCCTCGTTCTACACCGCCATGCGGCTGCTGCCGAAGGATCGCCGCGAGGCGATGTACGCGGTCTACGCCTTCTGCCGTTCGGTGGACGACGTCGCCGACGATGGTGGCCCGGCGCCCGTCCGGGCGGCCGAACTCGACCGCTGGCGCGCCGATATCGATGCCCTCTATGCCGGCAATCCGGCTCCGCGCGTGCGCGACCTCGTGGTGCCCATTCGACGCTACGGATTGTTGCGCGAGGACTTCCAGGCGGTCATCGACGGCATGGCGATGGATGCGTTCGAGGACATCGTCGCCCCCGACGAGGCCACCCTCGATCTCTATTGCGACCGGGTCGCCAGCGCGGTCGGGCGACTGTCCGTGCGCATCTTCGGCCTGCCCGAAGCCGATGGCATCCGCCTCGCCCATCACGAGGGTCGCGCCCTGCAGCTCACCAATATCCTGCGCGACATCGACGAGGATGCCGAGCGCGGCCGCCTCTACCTGCCCCGCGAAAAGCTCGCCGCCATCGGCCTGACCGATCCGACGCCCCAGGTCGCCATCGCTCATCCCCGCATCGGCGAGGTCTGCATCGCCGTGGCGAGGGAGGCGGAGGCCCATTACCGCGACACCTGGACGATCATCGACCGCAATCCCCGCAAGGAGACGAAGGCCCCTCGCCTGATGGCGGCGGCCTACCGGCTCTATCTCGACGCGGTGCTGAAGCGCGGCTGGGCCATGCCCCGCGCGCGTGTGAAACCCTCGAAGCTCGCCCTGCTGGGCGTCGCGCTTCGTCACGGGATCCTGTGATGACGGGACAACAGACCGGAACGGTTCACGTCGTCGGCGCGGGGCTCGCGGGCCTTTCGGCCGCCGTGTCGCTCGCCGAGCAGGGGCGCCGCGTCATCGTGCACGAGGCCGCCAAGCAGGCGGGCGGGCGCTGTCGCTCCTATTTCGATTCGACGCTCGGCCTGACCATCGACAACGGCAACCACCTGCTGCTGTCGGGCAACCGCTCCTCCCTCGACTTCCTGAGTCTGGTGGGCGCCCCCGCCGATGCCCTGACCGGGCCGGACGAGGCGGAGTTTCCCTTCGCCGACCTGAAGACCGGCGAGCGCTGGACCCTGCGGCCGAATGCCGGCCGTGTGCCGTGGTGGGTGCTGCAGGCCTCGCGCCGCGTGCCCGGCAGCCGCGCCATGGATTACCTCGCGCCCCTGAGCATCCTCAGGGCCGCCTCGGGCAAGGCCCCCGGCCGGGCGGGCACGATCGGCGAGCGCATGGAATGTTCCGGACCGCTCTACGAGCGCCTCTGGCATCCGGTGCTGCTCGCGGCCCTCAACACCGATCCGCAGGAAAGCGATGTCGGGCTCGCCGCCACGATCCTGCGCGAAACCCTGGGCGCGGGCGGCGCCGCCTGCCGGCCGCTCATCGCCGTGGGCGGTCTCTCTGTCGCTTTCATCGACCCCGCTTTGGCCTATCTGGCCAAGCACGGCGCCGAGATGCGTTTCGGCCGTCGCCTGCGCGGACTCGGTGCCGATGCGGGCCGTGTCGATACGCTGCTGTTCAGCGACGAATCCATCACGCTCGGTCCCGACGATTCGGTGGTTCTGGCCCTGCCGCCCTGGGTGGCGTCCGATTTGCTGCCGGGCCTGGCCGTTCCGCAATCCTACCGGTCGATCGTCAATGCTCACTTCGCGATCCTTCCTCCACAGGGCTCGCCGTTATTGCTCGGCGTGGTGAATGGTCTGACGGAATGGCTGTTCGCCTATCCGGACCGACTGTCGGTGACCATCAGCGGTGCCGACCGCCTGCTGGACGTGCCGCGCGAAGATTTGGCGAAGCAGATCTGGGCCGAGCTCTCGACTTTGACCGGACTTGCACCGGAACTGCCAAGCTGGCAGATCGTCAAGGAGAAACGGGCGACCTTTGCGGCAACGCCCAAAGAGGCCGCACGGCGCGCGAGCGCCGTGACGGCCCACGACAATCTCGTCCTGGCAGGCGACTGGACCGCGACCGGCCTGCCATCGACGATCGAGGGAGCGATCCGTTCGGGAACGACGGCCGCACAGGCGCTTCTCAAGGGAGCGCGTGGACGCGGTGAAGCTATGACGCGCGGCGCGGCGTGAGAGAGGGGCCGCGTCAGGCGGCGCTTGAGGCGAGGACGATGCGAGAGGCATTCAAGAAGGTCGAGACGCTCCAGCGTCCCAAGACCCAGGAGATTTCCCTGGACGACGTCGAGCATGGAGTCATGCGGGCGACGCAGGCCCTGACGAATCTCGTCCATGCGGACGGGCATCTGTGCTTCGAACTCGAAGCGGATGCGACGATCCCGTCCGAATACATCATGTTCCACCAGTTCCGGGCGACGACAATTCCGCCCGACCTGATGGCCAAGATCGGAAACTATCTGCGCCGCACGCAGGGCAAGCATGGCGGCTGGTCGCTGGTCCACGATGGGCCGTTCGACATGAGCGCCAGCGTGAAGGCCTATTACGCGCTGAAGTTCGTCGGCGACTCGATCGAGGCCCCGCATATGCGGCGTGCCCGCGAGGCCATCCTGTCGCGCGGCGGTGCGGCCAATTCCAACGTGTTCACGCGCTTCCTGCTGGCTCTGTTCGGCGAGGTGCCCTGGCGCGCCGTGCCGGTGATGCCCGTCGAGATCATGCATCTGCCGAAGTGGTTTCCCTTCCACCTCGACAAGATCTCCTATTGGGCACGCTGCGTGATCGTGCCCCTTTTGGTGCTGCAGGCGAAGAAGCCGCTCGCCAAGAACCCGCTCGGTCTCGGCGTCGCCGAATTGTTCGTGACGCCGCCGGAGCATGTGCGCTCCTGGCCCGGCAGCCCGCATGCAACCTGGCCCTGGACGCCCATTTTCGGCGCCATCGACCGCCTGCTGCAGGTCACGCAGGATTACTTCCCGAAGAAGCGCCGTCAGCGCGGTATCGACAAGGCCGTGGCCTGGACGAGTGAGCGCCTCAACGGCGAGGACGGCCTCGGCGCCATCTTCCCGGCCATGGTCAACACCGTGCTCATGTACGAAGTGCTCGGCTATCCGGCCGATCACCCGCAGGTGCGGATCGCCTGCGAGGCGGTCGAGAAGCTGGTCGTGGTCAAGGAGCACGAGGCCTACGTCCAGCCCTGCCTTTCGCCGGTTTGGGATACGGCCCTTGCCGGCCATGCCCTGCTCGAGGCCGGTGGCCCCGATGCCGAGCATCAGGCCCGGCGCGGGCTCGATTGGCTGCGTCCGCTCCAGGTTCTCGACATCAAGGGCGATTGGGCGGCGGGCCGTCCCAATGTCCGCCCCGGTGGCTGGGCATTCCAATACGCCAACCCGCATTTCCCCGATCTCGACGACACCGCCGTGGTGGTGATGGCGATGGACCGGGCGATGCGTCAGCACGGTCTCGTCGCCGATGTGCCGGATTATGCCGTCTCCATCGCCCGCGCTCGGGAATGGGTCGAGGGCCTGCAATCGAGCGATGGCGGCTGGGCGGCGTTCGATGCCGACAACAACCACCATTACCTCAACAACATTCCCTTCTCGGATCACGGCGCCCTCCTCGACCCGCCCACCGCCGACGTCACGGCGCGCGTCGTCTCGATGCTCTCGCAGCTGGGCGAGACCCGTGAGACCTCGAAGGCGCTCGATCGCGGGGTGAAATACCTCCTCGACGATCAGGAGGAGGACGGCTCCTGGTACGGTCGCTGGGGCATGAACTTCATCTACGGCACCTGGTCGGTGCTGTGCGCCCTCAACGCCGCCGGTGTCGACCCGGCCTCGCCGGAGATCCGCCGGTCGGTGGCGTGGCTCATCCGTATCCAGAACCCGGATGGCGGCTGGGGCGAGGACGCCTCGTCCTACAAGATCGATCCGGCCTTCGAGCCCGGCTACTCCACCGCCTCCCAGACCGCCTGGGCGTTGCTGGCGCTGATGGCGGCCGGCGAGGCCGACGATCCGGCCGTGACGCGGGGCATCAACTACCTCACGCGCACGCAGGGAGCCGACGGCTTCTGGTCTGAGGAGCGCTACACGGCGACCGGATTCCCGCGGGTCTTCTACCTGCGCTACCACGGCTACCCGAAGTTCTTCCCGCTCTGGGCCATGGCGCGCTACCGCAATCTCAAGCGTAGCAACACTCGGTCCGTCGCCTACGGGATGTAGGTTCTCCTCGACCCTCTCCCCTCTGTGGGAGAGGGGGCCTGCAGAGCAGCGGGAGAGGGGGCGACCTCTCCAGAAATCTCCCGACCCTCGCTGACGCGAGGGCCACCCTCCCCCGCAGAGGGGGAGGGAGCGCTGGCTGGACATCCCATGCTTCCCATTCTCGCCGTCACCGGCCTCTCCAAGGAGGCCCGGCTCGCCGCCGGTCCCGGAATCGAAGCCGTGGGGGCCGGCGGGTCGCCCGCGCGCCTGCGTGCGCTGCTCGACGCGCGCGTGACGGCAGGCTGCCGGGCCGTGGTGAGTTTCGGCATCGCGGGAGGACTCGATCCATCCCTGCTCCCCGGCGACGTGGTGATCGCCACCGGCATCGTCGGTGACACGGGACGCCGCGAGACCGATGTCGTCTTGCGCGACGCGATTCACTCCGCCCTGTCGAGAGCCGATCTGACGACATTGTCCGCCGACCTCGCCGGTGTCGACGCGGCGGTCGTGAGCGTGACCGCGAAGGCCGAACTCCATGCCAGCACCGGAGCGGCGGCGGTCGATATGGAATCCCACGTCGCTGCGGACTTCGCGGCTCGCCACGGCATTCCGTTCGCGGCGATTCGCGTGGTCTGCGACCCGGCCGAGCGCGCCCTGCCCGCCTTTGTCACGACGGCGCTAAAGCCGAACGGCGACCCCGACATCCTCGCGGTGCTCACTGCCCTCGGCCGGAACCCGACCAATCTGCCCGCGCTGATCCGGCTGGCGAGGGATTCGGGAAAAGCCTTCGCGGCGCTCTCCCGGTGCCGGGCCACTCTCGGCCCCGGCCTCGGCCTTCCGGACGCCTGACGCGCCCGGACATCATCTCGGCGCATACAAAGAAGCCCCGCGCTGCATCGGCAGCGCGGGGCTTTCGTTTCGGGCACGCATCGCGTGCGGCGGGTTCAGGCCGCCGTGCGGTTGCGCGCCTCGCGCTTGGTGTCGACGCCCGAAGCTTTGATCTCGGACAGCTTCTGCGCGACGTTGCGCGAGAACACGAACTCGGCCGGGCGCTGGTTCTCGAGGCTGACCTCGGGAGCCATCTCGCCTTCGGTCTTGATGCCGCGGATGGCGTGGATCAGCGGCTTCCACGGCTTCTTCACTGAATCGACCACCGAGGACGCCTCGTAGCCGGAATGGACCATGCAGTCGGCGCACTTCTCGTAGTTGCCGGTGCCGTAGGAATCCCAGTCGGTCTCCTCCATCAGCTCCTTGAAGGTGGCCGCGTAGCCCTCGCCGAGAAGGTAGCAGGGCTTCTGCCAGCCGAACACGGTACGGGTCGGGTTGCCCCACGGGGTGCAATGGTAGGTCTGGTTGCCGGCCAGGAAGTCGAGGAACAGGCCCGACTGCTGGAAGGTCCAGTTCTGGCGGCCCTTCTCCTTGCCGTGCCGGAACACGCCGCGGAACAGGTCCTTCGTCGCCTTGCGGTTGAGGAAGTGCTGCTGGTCGGGAGCGCGCTCGTAGGCGTAGCCGGGGGAGACGGTGATGCCGTCGATCCCGAGCTTCGTCACGGTGTCGAAGAAGTCGGCGATCTTGTCCGCCGAGGAATTGTTGAAGAAGGTGCAGTTGATGGTGACGCGGAAGCCCATCTCTTTGGCCTTCGCGATGGCGGAGACGGCCTTGTCGTAGACGCCGCGCTGGCACACCGACTGGTCGTGCATCTCCTTGTCGCCATCGAGATGGATCGACCAGGTGAAGTACGGACTGGGCTTGTAGTCCTTGATCTTCTTCTCGAGCAGCAGCGCGTTCGTGCACACGATCGCGAATTTCTTCTGCGCGATGATGCCTTCGACGATCTGCGGCAGATCCTTGTGCAGAAGCGGCTCGCCGCCGGCGATCACGACCATGGGTGCGCCGCACTCACGCACGGATTCCAGGGCGTCAGCCACCGGCAGACGCTTGTTCAGGATCTCGTCCGGATAGTCGATCTTCCCGCAGCCGGCGCAGGCGAGATTGCAGCGGAACAGCGGCTCCATCATCATCACGAGCGGGTAGCGCTTGCGACCGGTGAGGTGCTGCTTGAGAATGTAGCCGCCAATCTTCGCGACGTAACGGAGGGGAATACCCAAGACGCGGCTCCTTGTTTTTGGCCCCGATATGAACCGGTGCATTACCGCGAAAAGCGGCGAAATTCCAGCGCACTAGGCTGGAACAGATCTTGATCCGCCCGCGCGGCCAGCGCACGATGCGTGTTTGAGCGGTGATGGGGCAATACGGCCACAGGGGAGGCGCATGTCGTCGCGCTTCCGATACTGGCGATATCCTGTCCTTATGCCGAAGCGTGGTGCTTTTTCCTATTCGGCCAGCGAATGTCAGAACTGCGCGCCCTTACAGCGACGGGTGTCCCGCCCACGGCCTTGGACAACGTTCCGTCGAGGCGTCGACATGGTGCGGTGCGCAGGCGCACATGACTTCGACCGCAGGACAAGAGCATGGGGCCGCGTTGCATTTCCGCCTGCCGATGAGTACGGACACCCTCGTTCGAGGCTGGCCGTCGCAGAGGCATGACACGTCTCGATATACCGCCGGGACTCGTGGATTGCCTCGACAGGTGGTAACCGACCCTTGGACCAAGACCGGTTCCGCGCCGAGATCGTCGCCTGTCGCTCGCATCCGCGAGACCGGGCGGTCTCGTTCAGGTGAGGCCCGCGTCGCTAGTCAGGCAGGATACTTGTGATCGAACGTCTCGTTGCGTTTTCCGTCCAACGCCGCTGGTTGGTCATCGGCCTGGTGGCGCTCCTCACTGTCGGAAGCGCGGCGCTCGCCGCCCATCTCTTCCGGATCAACACCGATGTCGAGCGTCTCATCGACACGGATGTGCCCTGGCGCCAGGACGAGATCAACTACGAGAAGGCGTTTCCGCAACGGACGGGCACCCTCGTCGCCGTCATCGACGGCAAGACGCCCGAGGTCGCCGAACAGGCCGCGGCCACGTTGGCCCAGGCCCTCCTGGACCATCCGAATCAGATCGAGACGGTCTACCGCCCGGATGGCGGCCCGTTCTACGACAAGAACGGCTTCCTGCTGATGCCGCAGGAAGAGCTCACCAAGACCATGGACCAGCTCGTCCAGCAGCAGGGACTGCTCGGTCCGCTCGCCGCCGACCCGTCCCTCCGCGGCCTCATGCGGGTGCTCGGCCTCGGCGCCCGGGGCATCAAAAGCGGCGACGCCAAGCTCGAGGATCTCGACGGTCCGATGACACGGATCGACGAGGTGCTGCGCAAGGTGCTGGCGGGAGAGCCGGCCCGCCTGTCCTGGCAGCTGCTTCTCTCCAACGGCAAGGCCCAGGGTACGGAACTCCGCAAGTTCATCATGATTCAGCCCAAGCTGGATTACGCGGCGCTCCAGCCGGGCGCCGAAGCCTCCGCCCTGGTCCGGCGCATCGCCACCGACCTGAAGATCAACACGCTCGGCGGCCTCGACGCGGCGGACAACCCGCGCATGCGCCTCACCGGCCCGGTGGCCGTGGCGGATGACGAATTCGCCACCCTCGCCGAGGACGCGTTCCTCAACTACAGCGTCACGGCCGGCGCCATCATCCTGTTCGTCTGGCTGGCCCTGCGTTCGGCCTCCCTCGTCGGCGCCGTCCTGATCACCACCTTCGCCGGCCTCATCGTCACCGCGGCCCTCGGCCTGCTGATGGTGGGCGAGCTGAACCCGATCTCCGTGGCCTTCGCCGCCCTGTTCGTGGGGCTCGGGATCGATTTCGGGATCCAGTTCGCGGTGCGATACCGGGCCGACCGGTTCGAGCAACCGGATCTGGCGAACGCCATCCGTGCCGCCGCGCGGGGCGTCGGCTGGTCCTTGAGTCTCGCCGCCATCTCCCTTGTGGCGGGGTTCTTCGCGTTCCTGCCCACGGCGTTCCGCGGCGTGTCGGAGCTCGGCCTCATCGCCGGCGTCGGTATGATCGTCGCCTATCTCTTCTCTCTCACCCTGCTCCCTGCCCTCATCGCGGTGTTCAAGCCGAAGGGCGAGGCGCGGGCCGTGGAGACGACATGGCTCGCCGGCGTCGACCACTGGATCATCCAGAACCGCAAGATCGTGCTCATCATCGTCGGCGTGATCACGGTGGCGGGCATTCCGCTGCTGTTCAAGCTGCCCTTCGATTCCAACCCGATGCACCTGCGCAGCACCAAGGTGGAATCGATCTCGACCTATCTCGACCTGATCAAGGACCCGGAGACGAGCCCCAACCTCATCGACGTGATCGCGCCGAACGTACAGGCGGTGCCCGAGCTCGCGGCCAAGCTGAAGGCCCTGCCCTCGGTCGCCCGGGTGATCGACATCGACACGTTCGTCCCCCCGGATCAGGATCAGAAGCTCGCGACCATCGCCGAGACGGCCGAGCTCCTCGGACCCATCCTCAACCCGGCGAGGAAGCCGCCGCCGCCCACCGACGCCGACACGGTGAAGGCGCTGAAGGAGGCGGCCACCGCCCTCAAGGGCATCGCCACCGGTGACGCCGCCGGAGCCAAGGCCGCGGGTGCGCTCTCCGGCACCCTCGATTCCCTCGCTTCGGCCACGCCGCAGCTGCGTCAGGCCGCCAACGTGGCGGTCACCACCGATCTCGCCACCCTGCTCAACCGCCTGCGCGGCATGCTGGCCCCCGAGAAGGTCACCCTCGCCAACATTCCGCCGAAGCTGAAGGCCGAGTGGATCGCCGCCGACGGCCGCGCCCGGATCGAGGTGCATCCGAGCGGTGACGCCAACGACAATGTCGTGTTGCGCCGTTTCGCCAAGGAGGTGCAGACCGTTGCCCCGCACGCGACCGGCGCGCCAGTGGCGACGACCTCGTCGAGCTACACCATCCTAGGCGCCTTCGTGCAGGCGGCGCTGACGGCGCTGGTGGCGATCTTCATCATCCTGTCGGTGGCCCTGCGGAAGCCCTGGGACGTGGCGATGACCCTCGGCCCGCTGGTGCTCGCCACGCTATGGACGCTGATGGCGCTGCATGTGGTCGGCATGCCGCTCAACTTCGCCAACATCATCGCCCTGCCGCTGATGCTCGCCGTGGGCGTGGCCTTCCACATCTACTACGTCATCGCCTGGCGGGCGGGCGTCACCGACATGCTGGCCTCCAGCCTGACGCGGGCGATCTTCTTCTCCGCCCTGACCACCGGCACGGCCTTCGGCTCCCTGGTCCTGTCGAGTCATCCCGGCACGGCCAGCATGGGCAAGCTCCTCGCCCTGTCGCTGTTCTTCACCCTCATCGCCGCGTTCTTCGTGGTCCCGGCCTTCCTCGGCCCGCCGCCGAAAAAGCCGGACCCGAAGCGCCCCGAGGGCGAGGACGCCGTGGCAGGGTTCAGGGCGGCAAAGCCCGAGCCCGTGGCCATGAAGTAGGGCCAGGGACCGGTCCGTAAAAAAGCGGCCGTCGCGTGAAGCGACGGCCGCTTTTTCTTTGATGGGGATCGGGTCGCGGTCGACCGCCTACGCGAAATCGGAAAACCCCCCCCTCACCGCCCCGGATTCCGCCAGGGCCGCGATCGTCTCCGGCGCGACCAGGGCGTCGCGCTCGGCGGCATAGGCATAGCCGGGTGCCTCGCCCGGAAAGCCGCCGCCGGTGGCGGGATGGGTATAGAGCTCGGTCAGGCCGTCGGGCAGGTGGCGGAGGAGCCCCGCCACGCGCCGCGGTGTCATCGCGCCGGACCATGCCAGCCCCAACGTGCGATCGGGGATCAGCAGGCCCGCCTGACGGGCGCGGACGGCGAGGAGGCCGGCCCAGGGGGCGATGTCGAGGGCGGGTTTCGGCTTGGCCCCCGGCTCGGCGGCGCGCAGCACGGCGCGAGGCTCGCGCGGCACCCGGATCGCCCGCATGCCGTAGCCGCGGCCGATCGCCAGGACGCGCCCGGCGATGAGGGGATGCACGTGGAAATGCTTGTGGGCGTTGACGTGGTCGAGGGGGAGGCCCGTCGCCTTGTACGCCTCGAACTGCGCCGTGATCTCCGCCGAGAGCTGACGGCGCGCCGATGGCTTCACCGCGAGGTCGAGGCCGAGGCGGCCCATGTCGCTGCGGATCAGGCCGTCCGGTCCGACGAGGTCGGGCAGGTCGGCGGCGGGCAGGGTCGGCCACGCCTCCACCATGACGAGGTGGAGGCCGACGCGCAGGGACGGCAAGCGCCGCGCGCGCGCCACGGCGTCCGCGGCGGCGGGCGCGCCCACCATCAGGCTGGCGGCCGTGAGGATGCCCTCGCGATGGGCCTGCTCCACCGCCTCGTTGACCGCCGGGCTCAGGCCGAAATCGTCGGCGGTGACGATCAGGCGTTTCTTATGAGCCACGCTCAGTCCTCGTCGGGGTAAGCCGCGCCACCACCGGGCGCCGATGCGGCGAAGGCCTCGCGGCCGAGCACCAAGGTCGCTCCGCCCTTGCCGCCCGACGTCGAGAGCGCCTGGAGCAGGCGCAGGTTCATGAGTTCCGGATTGCCCTTCAGCATCCGGGCTGAATTGGCCAGGGAGCGAAGGGCGGCCTGCTCGGCGCGCGCCCGCTCCAGGGAGGCCTGGCCCTCGAGCCGCGCCCGTTCGACCTCGGCATAAAGTCGGCGAACCTCGGGTGGCAGGGTCACGGCGCTGACGGTCGCACCGGTGATCCGGCAACCGGCGACGGGCCCGTCGAGGAAGGCGAGAAGTGCGGCGTCGAGGGTGGGGCGCTCGGACAGCAGGGTTTCGAGCGTACGGGCCGCCGCGAGCCGGATCAGGGCATCGGTTCCTGCGCGCTGCAGGCTGTCCCGGTAGCGGTTCTCATGGGCGACGCGCGGTTCCACCACCTCGAAGACCAGCGTGGCCGACAGGCGGAAGGAAAGCCGGTCCCCGCTGGTGACTTCGACGCCGTGCAGGCCTTCGAACGTTGGGACGTTCGGCAAGGTCACCACGAGACGGTCGCCCCACCCGAGGGTCCGGTAGCGCCCGGGCGGCAGATCTCCGGCAAAGCGCCCGTCGCAATAGAGCAGCCCGTGCTCCCATTCGTGCACGATGCGGGACAGGGGGCCGCGGAACGCGCGGTGCGTCCGCGTGATCGCGAGGCCGCACACGAAGGCGAGCGCGCCGACGACGAAAAGGATGGACAGCTCGGACATCGCACCCTTCCCCTTGGCCGATCACCCTCCGGCGCCGCGGGGACGGGGCGGAGGCACGTGGCCTGCAGGGCCCGATCCCGGCTGCCCGAGGGCCGGCGCCGGAGAGCTTTCGAGGCTGCCGAAACAGCGGAACGACGAATCCTCTCATCGCTGACCGCGCCGGAAGGCGTCGCGCGACCGGTTCCGTCGGGGAAAGCGTCTAAAGCATGATTCGGAAAGGGGGAACCGGCTTTTTCGCCTCTCGCCCGCGGCTCTGCGAACGACTGGGTCCCTGCCGGAAACGAAAACGGCCGGGCAGCGAGCCCGGCCGTCATGCGTCGATGCGAGAGCCGAGGCTCAGGCGGCTTTGGCGGTGCCCTGGCGCTCCTTGAGGAAGCGGTAGAACTCCACGCCTTCGCGCAGGCGGCGCTTCATCATGTCGGGCGAACGGACCATTTCGGAGACGATGGAGGCGATCTTGGGAGCGCGGAAATAGAACTTCCGGTAGAACTCCTCCACCGCCGCGAAGATCTCGGAATGCGACAGGTGCGGGTAATGCAGCGGCGCGATCTGCACGCCGTTCTCATCGACGAGCTCGGCGTTCGCGATGTCGAGCCAGCCGTTCTCCACGGCCTGCTTGTAGAGGAAGGTGCCCGGATAGGGGGCTGCCAGCGATGCTTGGATCGTGTGCGGGTTGATGCGCTTGGCGAAGGCGATCGTCTCCTGGATCGTCTCACGGGTCTCGCCGGGCAGGCCGACGATGAAGGTGCCGTGGATGGCGATGCCGAGGTCGTGGCAATCCTTGGTGAACCGCTCGGCCACCTCGACGCGCATGCCCTTCTTGATGTTGTTGAGGATCTGCTGGTTGCCGGATTCGTAGCCGACGAGAAGCAGGCGCAGGCCGTTCTCCTTGAGCACCTTCAGGGTGTCGCGCGGAACGTTCGCCTTGGCGTTGCACGACCAGGTGACGCCGAGCTTGCCGAGTTCGCGGGCGATTTCCTCGGCGCGCGGCAGGTTGTCGGTGAAGGTGTCGTCGTCGAAGAAGAACTCCTTCGTCTGCGGGAACTCCTTCAGGCAGTACTTGATCTCCTCGATCACGTGCGCGACCGAGCGGGTGCGGTAGGTGTGGCCGCCCACGGTCTGCGGCCAGAGGCAGAAGGTGCAGCGGCTCTTGCAGCCGCGGCCGGAATAGAACGAGATGTAGGGGTGCTTGAGGTACCCGATGAAGTACTTCTCCATCTGGAGATCGCGCTTGTAGACGCTCGTCACGAACGGAAGCTGGTCCATGTCGGTCATGATCTCGCGGTCCACGTTGTGGATCACGACACCGTTGGTGTTCCGGTAGGACAGGCCCTTGATCTCGGACATCGGAGTGCCGTCGGCGACTTCCTTGACGGTGAAGTCGAACTCGTTGCGGGCGCAGAAATCGATGCACGGGGCCTGGGCCATGGCGCCGGCCGCGTCGACCGCGACCTTGGCGCCGATGAGCCCGGCGATGAGCTTCGGGTTGGCGGCCTTGAGCGCCTCGACGGTCTTCACGTCGGACTTGAACGACGGCACCGAGGTGTGGAGCACCACGAGGTCGAAATCATTGGCCTGAGCCACGATCTCGGGAAGCTTGATGTTGTGCGGCGGCGCGTCGATCAGCTTCGAGTTCGGCACCAGGGCCGCCGGCTGGGCGAGCCAGGTCGGGTACCAGAACGACTTGATCTCGCGCTTGGCCTGGTAGCGGGAGCCCGCGCCGCCGTCGAAACCGTCGAAGGTGGGAGCCTGGAGGAAAAGCGTGCGCATGGGGTTCAAGGCCTCAGCGAGAAAGGAAAAAGGGCGGACGGGACGCTAAAAGCGAAGATCAGAGCGAGGATGCACCAGCATCATGGCCGAGGCTTCGCTCGGGGATCAGTGTGCCATCTGCAACCACCCGATAATCGTGACCTTTCCATGTCACCGCCCCCGAGACGAAGCTCCAAGAGAAGTTCATGAAGGAGAGGATGTCGCGAATCGGCAACAGCCAGTAGGGGTGCGGAGCGAGGCCGAAGGCGCGCTCCAGGCGGACGCAGAGGATGATGCGGCAGGCGAGCGCCAGGGCCGCCACCACGAGGCCGCTCGTATCGGCGCCGGGGATCAGGGCACCGATGAGGGCCAGCGGGAAGGCGTGGGTGACGATGGAGCCGGCATAGCCGGCCGGATCGACGTTGCGGATGGTCCGGTTCCAGCGCAGCTCGTGCTTCCACAGGCCGGCGAGATCGGTGTCGACGCAGGTATGCCCGATGGTGAAGGTCGGGATCGCCACGAGGCCGCCCCTGGCGCGGAGGGCCTCGCCCACGGCGTAATCGTCGGCGAGATCGTCGCGGAAGGCCTCGAAACCGCCCATCTCGGCCAAGGCCGTGGTGGTGAAGGCGATGGTGGAGCCGAAGCAGGGCTTGGCGAGGCCGAGCGAGGTGCCCATCACGACGTTGGGCAGGAACTGCACGTCGATGGCCAGCGCCGAGAGATGCGCCCAGATTCCGCGATGGGCCGGTACGCCGTGATAGAGGCAGGTGACGCCGTTCACGCCCGGCTGCCCGAGCTCGGCGACGATCCGTTCGAGGTAGTCGGGCCTCGCCACCATGTCGCTGTCGGCCAGCACGATCACGTCATGGGCGATCTGGGCCGACATGTTGATGAGGTTGGAGACCTTGCGGTTCGAGCCGTGCTGGCGCGCATCGATGACGAGATCGAGCTTCAGGTCGGGATAGGTTTCCGCGAGGCGGCGCACCACGGCGATCGCCGGGTCCGTGGCGTTCTGCACGCCGAACACCACCTGCATCGGGCCGGTGTAATCCTGGCGGCAGAAAGTCTCGAGATTCTCGTAGAGATTGGGCTCCATGCCGCAGAGCGGCTTCAGGATGGTCACCGAGGGACGCGCGGCGTTCGCCGTCAGGACCGGGAGGGGGCGGCGTGCGTAGCGGCCGGCCAGGAAGGCAGCCGTCAACCCGTAGACGCAGCCGGCCAGGGCCATGAGCTGGAACACGAGTGAGAGCCAGCTCAGGCTCGCCGAAGGCAGATCCGTCAAGGTGAGGTCCATGATGGGCGAAGCTCGGTCACGGTTTGGATGAGGGTGCCGCTGGGTCGGGACGACGGCACGGGTGGGTTCGTCCGGCCAGGCCCGGCGAGGGGCGTCTGGCCTGCGTCTAAGGCTTTGGTTTGGCGGCGAGCATCGCCGCCGTCCGATCGCGAAGGAATTTCAGCAGGCTTTCCGCCCCGCCCGCCTTCAGCGGATCGGCGAAGCTGCCGCGCATGGCGGCGATCTCGCTGACGTTGCCGTTGAGGTAGACGTCCTGGATGCGGTTGCCCGAGCCGACGAGGTAATCGATCTGCGAGGCGTCGCCATCCGCATTGGCGACCTCGGTCTGGACCACGCGGTTCTGCCCGCGCGCCTCGCTCTCGGGCTTGATGTCGAACTTGCCGCCGGCAGCCTGGGACAGGCGGGTGGCATAAGTCGCGGTGAAATACTGTTTGAAGGCTTCCGTCAGCGCGCCCTGCTGCTCGGGCGTGAAGCCCTTCCATTTCGCACCCACGGCGACCCGCGCCATGGTGGCGAAGTCCATGCTCTGGTCGAGGACCGGGCCGATGACGAGCGCGCGGCTCTTCACGTCGGCCTCGGGCGCCTTGAGAGCGCCCTCGAAGCTGGCATAGAGCCCGCGCACGGTCTGCACCGCCGCATCCTCGGCGGCGCGGGCAGCCGTTCCCGACAGGAGGGTGACGGCGAGGAGGGTCGAGGCGGCGAGCCCCGATGCGAAGCCGCTCACGCGCATTTCCGCAGCGTCCCCATATCGCTCTCCATCGACCGCAACACGGTGTGGTTTCCCACGAGGTTGGCGGGCACCCGCGACACCGGCATGGCGTCCAGGCTCACCGCCCGGGCGATGTCACCCCCGGCTTTCGCCGTTCCCTGCTCCACGGACACCGGGTCCTGAGAGGTCCGGTCTTCCGTGTCCGGCGCGTCCTTCTTGCCTTCCATGAAGTGCCAGGCCACCAGGCCGGGCACGCCGACCATGAGATCGGCCAGGCGCTTCACCAGGGAGAGCGCCAGGGCGGCTTCGGCGGGGATGCCGAAGATCGCGCAGAGGGCGATGAGGCCGCCTTCCTGGGCGCCTAGCGCCCCCGGCACCGCGAAGGCCGCGCCACGGACCGCCTGGGCCAGGCTCTCGATCACGATGGCCTCGGCCACGGTCACCGGATAGCCCATGAAGTGCAGCGCCACGTAGACCTCGGCCGCACCGATGATCCAGCCGATCATGTGCACGCCCATGGCGCCGATGACCCGCTTGGGCGAGGAATAAAGTCTGCGCAGGCCGTCATAGAGCACGTCGACCGCGCCGAGGGCCCGCCATTCGCGGGCGGCGGCGAAGCGGTTCAGCATGGCCTGGATGACCCGGTGGCCGCTGCGGCGCTGGATCAGGAAGAAGGCGCCGAGGGCCGGGGCGGCGATGGCGAGACCGCCGGCGACGGTGCGCACTACGGGGCCGTCGCCGTGCAGCCAGGCGAGCAGGGCGACGCCGCCGACCGTGAAGAGGAACTGGGTGACCGCCTGCGTCATCAGGTCGACGAACATGCTGGCGCCGGCGAGCCCCCCGGAGACGCCGCGCTGCGCCAGGAGCCGGGCGCCGACGAAATCGCCGCCGACGGTGGCCACGGGAAGGAGCGTGTTGATGCCCTCGCGGACGAAGCGCAGGGAGACGCAGTTCCACAGGCCCGGGCGGTCGGCCCGCGGGAACACGGCGAACCAGCCGAGTCCGGCCCAGCCCACGGCGACGGCGCGTACAACCACGACGATGGCGGCGCCCCAGCCGGCGCTCACCAAAGCGGCGGCGACATCATCCAGTCCCGATGACAAGAACAGGCCTGCAACCGTGCAGAGGCCGACGATGAGGGCCAATGTCGTCAGACGCTTCATGATCCCCCTTCGACCGTCGGCGCGGACGATTTTTTAGAGAAATTCACCGACCCCCCGGACGAAAAACCTTCCGGAAAACGTTGGCATCATCGGAAGTTGCAGCTTTGGATTTCGTTGTCTATCACCCGATAGACACAGTGCGGGCCAAAGCGGCGATGGGGCCTGAGCCTCGAAGAAACAGCCGCATTTTAAGGCGCGACCAAGGGACGAATGATGGACCGCGAAGCTTTCACCACGGCCCGGGACGCCGTGCTCGCCGACGCGCAGATCGATGCTTACGACACCGCCCCGGCCGACTATCGCGGCACTCCCGCCCCGAAATCTCCGGTCATGGCATGGAACGAGTGGGACCCTCTTGAGGAGGTGATCGTCGGCAGCCTCGACGGCGCGACCATTCCGTCCCACCATCTCACGGTGATCTTCAACCTGCCGCGTGCCGCGCAGCCGTTCTACCGGTTCGCCGCGGGCTTCCGCTATCCGAAGTTCATGAAGAAGCTCGCCCAGGCCGAGCTGGACAACTTCATCACGATCCTCGCCGGCGAGGGCGTGAAAGTCCGCCGTCCCGACACGGTGGATTTCTCGCGCAAGTACAACGCACCCCGCTGGTCGTCCCGCGGCTTCTGCGTCGCCTGCCCGCGCGACCCGTACCTCGTGATCGGCGACGAGATCATCGAGAGCCCGATGTGCTGGCGCTCGCGCTATTTCGAGGGCGATGCCTACCGCTCGCTGTTCAAGGAATATTTTCGCAACGGCGCACGATGGACCTCGGCGCCCCGGCCGCAATTGACGGACGAGCTCTACAATTACGATTACCGCGTGCCGAACCTGAAGGCCGGCGAGCCGATGCAGTTCACGGTCAACGAGTTCGAGCCGGTCTTCGACGCGGCCGATTTCGTCCGCTGCGGCCGCGACCTCTTCGTCACCCGGTCCAACGTGACGAACCTCATGGGCATCGAGTGGCTGCGCCGCCACCTCGGCTCGGGCTTCCGCGTCCACGAGATCGAGAGCCGCTGCCCGCAGCCGATGCATATCGACTCGTCCTTCATGCCGCTGGCCCCGGGCAAGGTGCTGGTGAACCCGGATTATATCGACGTCGAGAAGCTGCCAGCCGTGCTCAAGAAGTGGGACGTGCTGATCGCGCCCCGCCCCGATCCGGTGGAGGGCTTCATGAGCAAGATCTCGATGTGCTCGCCCTGGACTTCGATCAACGTGCTCGCCATCGACGAGAAGAAGATCGTCGTCGACGCGAGCCAGCCGACCTTGATCAAGGCCCTGAAGGATTGGGGCTTCGATCCGATCCCGGCGCCGTTCCTCTCCTACGGTCCGTTCGGCGGCTCGTTCCACTGCGCGACCCTCGATGTGCGCCGTCGCGGTGCTCTGAAGTCCTACTTCTAGCCTCGAGATCGCTTCGGCGCGCCTGTCGTGCCGAAGCGTCTTTCCGACAGTGCCAACATAGGTCTGTCGTCACGTCGGGTTTGTCGTGATGCGTTAGGGATTTGTGTCTATGACATCGCTCATGGACACGATGTTTCCCAACCCATCCTCGCGCCCTGCTCAACGGACGGGGCTTGGCGCCATGCCGGCCCTGGCTCTCGCGGGCTCGCTCATGGCGGCGGGTGCGGCGGGAGCGGCCGACCTCATGGAGATTGAGCGGCCGCCGACGTTCCTCGCCCTCGACCAGAACCTTTGGGTCGTGACGGTGACGGCGACGGTGCAGGCGACGCCGAGTTTTCCTGGGTCGAACGAGTATACCGCCATCGGCTACCCGTCGATCAGCATCGCCAAGGCCGGTACGCCACGCCGGTTCTCATCGCCCGATGACGGGATCAGCGTCTCACTCTACGATTCGCCGCTCTTCAATGCCGGTTTGACGGCGGAGTACGTGCCCGGCCGCTATTACGGCGACAACCGGCGGGACCTGTTCGGTCTGCGCGATGCCCAGTTCGCCATCGAGCCGGGTGTCTTCGTCGAGTATTACCCCACGCAATGGCTTCGCGCCCGGGCCGAGTTGCGCCATGGGATCTTCGGGCATCATGGCTTCGTCGGCTCGCTCGGCGCGGACGTGATCCAGCCCTTCGACCGCTGGCAGGTCTCGGTGGGCCCGCGCTTCAACTTCGGCGATGCCAGCTTCGCCCGGCGCTATTTCGGTGTTCAGCCATTCGAGGCGGCGCTCAACGGGACGCTGACCCCGTTCCGACCCGACAGCTACGTCACGGTCGGCGCCTTGGGCGCTGCGACCTACACGTTCGACGAGCGGTGGGCCGCGACGGGATATGTCGGCTATAATCGCATCGTCGGTTCATCCGCCGACAGCCCGCTGGTGCGCCGCCAGTTCGGGTCGCAGAATCAGTACACGTTCGGTGTGAAGGTGAATTACAGCTTCACCACGCAGCCCTGGTTCTAGAGAACAACGTCCGAGACGTGTCGCCCGGCCGTTGTTTCACCCGGCGACACGGGGCCGGACTCTTCCGCCCGGAACCGGCGGCGTGGCGAGTGCCCGTCGCCATGTGCATCCGGCGAGGGCGAGGGCGAGCCCGTATTGGAGCAACCCGTTCTCGGCGAGGTCTGCCGGCGCGATCTGTGCCTGGATCGCCCAGCGCGTCAGGACATTGAGCAGGATGAGGCCGGCGCAGAAGGCGGCGGCGGTGATCAGGGCGGCGACGAAATCGGGCATGGCACGACCTCCGGAGAACCGGATTTCGAACTAGCAAGGCGCGCGCCAGCCTTTCCCCACGAACGATGTCCGGTTCAGGCCGCCGGCGGCTTCGTCGCCTCCATGGCGGGGTGCGCGGCAAAGCTCGTGAACCAGGCCGCCAGATCCGGGTACTTCTGCTTCCAGCCGAGTTCGGTGAAGCGCAGGTCGAGATATCCGAGGGCGCAGGCGATGCTGATCGTCCCGATATCGACCCGGTCGGCAAAGCCTCCCGCCCGGTCGTCGAGGGTCGCCAGGGCGCTTCGTATCTTGGCCTCCTGGCCGTCCATCCAGGCGACGGAGCGTTCGGAAGCGTCGCGGGCCGTGAGTTCGTAGCGGATCAGCAGGGCCGCATCGAGGATGCCGTCGGCGATGGATTGCTCGTTGAGCGCCGTCCAGCGGGCGGGGCCGGCCGGGGGGAACAGCCCTCCGCCGGCGCGGGCATCGAGATATTCGCAGATCACCCGGCTGTCGGCCAAGGCATGGCCCTCGTCATCGAGGAGGGTCGGCACCTGCGCCATTGGGTGATGGGCGAGGATGGTACCGTCGCGCTTCACCGGATGCGCGGCGCTCGGCAGCAACTCGATACGGTCGACGAGGCCCAGGACATGAGCGCAGGCCATGACCTTCCGCGCGAAGGGCGAGAAGTGCGAATGGAACAGCTTCATCGGGACCTTCCGGGCTCGGTTCGTCGGCATGAGGGGGAACCGGCCCGCTTTCGGCAAAAGTTGTCGCAAAGGCAAGCCCCGGCGACCTGCCGATCGCGCGCGAAGGGGCCGCGATCAGGGCCGGCGGGCGGGCTTCGGCTTGGGCGGTGCGACGGACGCAGGCACCGGGGCCACCGGCGCGGCCACCCGCGCGGGGCGGGGCGTTTCCACGGCGAGACGTTTCACCGGCCAGCCGTCGCTCCAGCGCTCCATGTCGCTGAAACGCGGATTGGCCTTGAGGCTCGTCGGATCCCCGCCGAACGCCGCGGCCGCGGCCAGATCGAACGTCTTCCAGTAGGCGAGATAGTCGAGACTGTCCGCGCGGGAATTGTTGAGTTGAGCCAGCAGCGTCGTCTGTTCGCCGGTCAGCGACATGTCGGCCGACCATTTGAATGGGGCCGGCGGCTGCTTGGGATCCTTCGGGGGCTCCGGCGGCAGCTTGATGGCACCCCCGTCATAGGCGGTGTCCACGGCGCCCGGCGAGGTCAATGTCGCCGTGAGCGACGGGAAACCGTGATCGTCGGAGAGCGCGCGGATGAAGAGCTTGCGCTCGGGCGCGACGGCACTCGCTTCGCGCAGGAGGCGTCTGGCGGCAAGGTCGGCGGCGCGGGCATCCCGGTCGCCTATGACGGTGATGACCAGGGTCTCGGGATCGATCTTCGACAGGTCGCGCAAAACGATCCCCCGGGATTTGGCATCGCTCGCGATCCCGCCCGGCATGATCGCGAAGACGAGGCGAGGCACCGGCAGGCCCGCATCCCCGGCGTCGGCCGCGAGGTTGGCGGCAATCGGTGCACCCGCGAGGTGGCCAATGAGGGCGACGCGCTTCAGGTCGGGCTTGGCATCGGGATCGGTCTCGAGATCCGCGAGGGCGGCCTTCACCAGTTTCTCCGCATTGCCGGTGGCATCCGCCGGCCTCGTCCGGTTGATCTCCTGGAAGCGGGGAAACACGACGAGATACCCGGCCCTGGCGAGGTGATCGATCCATGCTCCGTAAGGCAACGGGTTGGGCGAACCCCAGGCGTGCAGGAAAACGACGACGGGTCGCCCTTCCGCCGGTGCCGCACCGGCCGCGTGGAAGACGAAGGTCGCCGCACTGGCGCGTCCGAGCGCCCGTTTCACGATGGAGACGGAGCGATCTCCAATCCCGCCCGGGCCTTGGGCGGGCTGATTGGGCGGTGTCGCGCCGAGAACCGGTTCGCACAACGACGCGACGACAAGCGAGGCGCCGAGAACGAGGCAGGCTTTCAAACGCATGACGGGCTCGTCAGATCGATCCGGAGGGGCGCGCCCGGAATATCAGGTTTTCAGCGATGAAGGCGAGACGATCCCGGTCTCCCACCAAGTCCTGACGGATTGCGTCATTCGGGCCGCACCAATGGTAGGATCAGGATCGCGACAAGAGAGACATCGCCCTATCGCGTCTCCGCTCCCGGATTGCATCTGTCGTCGATGAGCTTCGCCAGACGAAGCAACTCCTCAGGCACGGAATGGTCGATGATCTCGCTGTACATCGTGCGCAGATTGTCGCCGACATTCTGCATCATCCTCGACTCCGAGTAGACGGTATACGATTGTCCTGATCGACTGATATTGGCCATGGTCATCGTGGCGGTGGTGCGCATTTGAAGCTCGTGCAGTCTGGTTCCATCAATCATGAACCCATTGACCAACGGCTGGCGCCGAAGAAGTTTCCTTTTAAACTGGGATAATTGTGGCTGCCGGCCGAACGACCATCAGGGGGTGTTGCCGCCGATCCTGTCGATGCCCGGCCCTTGCTCGGGCGTGCGGCCTGAAGCCTCTTCGACCCAGGCCAGGATATCCGATGCCCGCCACGGCTTCGGGATGAAGGTCGCGGAAACCCGCAGGTCACTCGGCTGATCGCCGGCATCGCCGGAGGTCAGCAGAACCCGCACGCGGGGCCAGGTGACGCCGATGATCCGGGCGAGTTCGAAACCGCCGATGGGACCGGGGGTACGCACATCGGAGAAGACGACGCTCACCGCACCGTCCTTCTCGTTCAGGATTGCCAAGGCTCGCTCGGCGGTTTCCGCCTCGATGACGCTGAAGCCGGTCTCTTCCAGTAAAGCGGCCGCGAGAAATCGCTCGTCGGGTTCGTCCTCCACGACGAGGATCACCGGTTTCGCGCCCGATGGATTCACAGCACTCATGGGTCCGGAACGCTCTTCAAGGCTGACGGCCGCATCGGCCGCCATCCCAGCAACGCTATGTAGTCCTGCCCGTCAATGTGTCGATCCAGCGCTCGGATCATGAATTTCGACGGGTTCGCGCCGCAAAATCATGATCAAGGTGCCGGTTTCTCAATTCTTGCAGAGGGAACGCTCTCACGGGAGGTGGCTGATCCCCCCGTCGAGCCATTCTTCGCGCCGGTGCACTGCGGTACGATTTACCCGACCCCGTGGCTTTTGAGAAACGCCAGAGCGCGAGCCCAACCCTGCTCGGCGCTGTCCTTGCGATAGCTCGGCCGGTAATCGGCGTGAAACCCGTGCGGCGCCTCCGGGAACACGACGAGCTCGACGCTGCGCCCCGCGGCGTTCGCCCGGTCGCGGGCGTCCTCGACGCTGGCCACGGGAATGCCCGTATCGGCGCCGCCGTAGATCGCGAGGAGTGGTGCATGGAGATCGGTCGCCACGTCCCCCGCCGTTTTGGGCTGAAGCTCCGTGCGGTCGCCGCCGAGCGGGCCGTACCACGCCACCGCTGCCTTCAGGTCGCGTCTGTGCGCCGCGTAGAGCCATGCTCCGCGTCCTCCGCGACACCAACCCATCGTGCCGATCCGCCCGGCATCGGCTTTCGAATCGGCGATGGCCCAGGATGAAGCGGCGTCGAGATCCGCGATCCACTGGGCGTCCGGGGTCTTCAGGATGACATCGCGGACGATCGCCTTCACGTCCGTCATCTTCGAGAGATCGCCTTGCCGCGCGTAAAGTTCGGGCGCGACCGCGCAATAGCCGACCTTGGCCAGCCGACGGCAAACATCCTTGATGTATTCGTGAACCCCGAAAATCTCTTCGATGACGAGAATCAGGGGAAACGGACCCGCCCCTTCGGGCATCGCCCGATAACCCGGCATCGGCCCGTCGGCCGCCGGAATCTTCACCTCACCGGCAACGAGACCGGCCGAATCCGTCGTGACCACCTGCGCCTGCGCATTCGCCTCGGCCAGGGTGAACCCGGCGATGAGGCTCGTCATGACGAAGCCCCGCCGCGAGAAGGGCGGGACCACGAGCCCGTCGAGGCCGCCCAGTCCCTTGCTCCGCTGGTCCTTGTCCGTCCCGTGATCGTCCATGGGATGCTCTCCTGCCCGGCGCCGTACGACGCGTCTTCAGACAACTAGAGTATCACCGGCCGAGGTCACGTCAGGACAGGGCCGCGCGCACCATCTCGACCTCGTCCTTCCGGCCGGCACCATTGCGATGCGGGGACGGACGGTTATCCGACGCGGCGGGCCGCCGCCGGGCTATGGATTTCGGACGCACCAGTTCCGCCAGCTTGGTGAAGCCTTCGCTGCCGGGCTGACCGCCCTGCCCCATCCGGAGACCGAAGCCGGTGACGAAGGACTGCGCCAAAGCCTCGTCGCGCTCCACATCGAACAGATCGGCGGCCGCCTGGAACGCCTCACGGAACGGGCGCAGGGAACACCAGCTCTTCTCCGCAAGATGGAGCGGCCATTCCCAAAGGCCCGTCTCGGAGCGCCGCCCCAACCCGTCGCGCGCGATGAAATATCCGGTCCCGCGATGCTCCAGACCATCCGCGATCACGCGCCAGTCGGCGTTCTCGAACAGGACCACTTCTTCGCTCGAAGCCTCGAGATCGATCATCGCGTTCCCCTGCCATCGTCGAGGAGTGCGCTGACGCAGGCTCACTCACTCATGGAACAATGAGGGAACATTGGTGGGAAACCGAGCGGGCGTCAAGACGCTTGTTCACGCTGCGTTCGCTTAAGACCGCCCGTCGAGGACGACCGATACTCAGTGTTCAGCGCGATCCGAACATCGTGTGCTCGACCTGATCGCCCGCCTTGATGCCGAGCTTGGCCGTCGTGCCGGCGTTGAGTTCCAGCACCGCCAGCACCGGTTCGCCCGATGGGATGACCTTGGTCGACAGGGGCTCGGTATTCGTCGCAATCCGGGCGATGCTGCCGTCGGGCCGGATGAAGAGCATGTCGAGGGGCAGGTAGGTGTTCTTCATCCACATGGCGACGCGTTCGACTTTCTGGAAGTCGAACAGCATGCCGTGATCGAGCGGCATCGAGCGGCGAAACATCAGGCCGCGCGAGCGCGATTCGTCGTCCCGCATCACCTCGACGGAAAAGCTGTGCCGGGTACCCCTGCTGGCGATTTCCAGAGGTTCCGTCGCTGCGACCTCCTGAGCGGTGGCCGCGCCGAGGCCCGCCAGGATGGCGACGAGGATCAGGAGCGCGCGCAAGGGCGCGAACGAGCGGGCGTCGTTGAACGATGTCACGTGGTCATTCCGTCAGTGGGAGGCGGGCAGCGCGCCGTCCAGAAGCCGAACCTCGGCCGCCATCTTGCCCTTCGAACCGTCGCCATACCGAACGAGAACGGTCTCACCGGGCTTCAGTTCGGCGATGCCGTAGCGACGCAACGTTTCCATATGGACGAAGATGTCGGGAGAGCCGTCGCCACGGCTGAGGAAGCCGAATCCGCGCAGACGGTTGAACCACTTCACCACCGCCGTCTCGAGTCCGCTCGTCGCCGTCACGCTCACATGGGTGCGGGGCATGGGGAGTTCGGACGGATGCGTCGCCGTCGACTGATCGAGGGAGATCACCCGGAAAGCCTGCCAGCCACGCGGCCGCTCGGTGGCTTCCACCACGATCCGTGCGCCCTCGCTCGCCGCCTGATGTCCATCGCGGCGAAGGCAGGTGATGTGAACCAGCACGTCGGCGGAGCCGTCGTCCGGCAGGATGAAGCCGAACCCTTTCGAGACGTCGAACCACTTGATGCGGCCTGACACCTCGACGAGGTCGAGGGGGCGCAGCACCTCTCCGTCGGCGAGATCGGTGCTTCGCCCGTTGGCCGATTCCCCCGAGGCGTGAAGCCCATGCGCGCCTGATCCGACATCGTCCGACATGTAAGCAACCCACACCGAATCACGCGTCGCGATCCGCACCACAGATTAACAAAGTCACAACCCGGCGGAAGCCCGTTTGACCGACAACGACTGCGGCGATTGATACATTCTTCAGCATATCGGCTCGGGCGCAACAGGCCGTCCGGGACGCGGCATTTGCGCCGAATCTTTTCCGAGGCCTCTATCGCAGATCCTCTCTGCCGATTGGCGGGGCGTGTTCGGGCCGATCGCGATCGGTCGCCGTCATGTCGGGAGAAGCCCTGCATTTGTTCATCGCGCCGGAGCGAACGGATGATCCCGTGATCGGCGGTGCCCTTGCGTTGGGCTCACCACCGGCGATAGCCAACGCGGATGATCCAGACCTTCCTTTCCGTGGCGAAGCCTTCGCCCCGCCCGCGCTCATGCGCCCGGCCCGAACGGCAGCCCCATCCGAGGTCGGGCGCATGAGCGCTTCGACGGCGAGCCCCGTCACGGGTGCCGAAGCGCCACAATCCACCACCCGGTTCCGCGAGGCCCGGCGGTTCGATCTCATCGACGTCGCGCGCGGCATCGCTCTCCTGGCGATGGCCGCCTACCACACCACCTGGGATCTCGGAGATCTAGCGCTCACGCCGGAGAACTACGCCCTGGCGCCGCTGGGCAAGGTCGCGGCCCATCTCATCGCCGGCACGTTCCTCGTGCTCGTCGGCATCGGCCTCGTCCTGATGAACCGGGACGGTCTCCGGCCCCGCGCGTTCCTCCTGCGGCTCGCGCGGATCGGCATCGCCGCCCTCCTCATCACGGCGGCGACATTCTACGCCTTTCCCGACAGCTACATCTTCTTCGGAATCCTGCACTGCATCGCCGTATCGAGCGTGCTCGCCGTGCCGTTTCTGCGGGTCTCGCCCGTGGCGGCACTGGTGGTCGGCATCGTCGTGCTGGCAACGCCCGCCGTCATGGCGAACCCGGATTATCACCTCGCCGTCTTCGACGATCCGATCCTGAGTTTCCTCGGCCTCGGCATGCTGCCGCCCCGCACCAACGATTACGTGCCCCTGTTTCCCTGGTTCGGGCTGGTTCTCTTGGGGCTCGCGCTGGCCCGGCTCGGGCTGCCGGCCTTCCTGCGCAGTGGCCTGTCGCAATGGCGGCCGGGATCGCTCCCCTCGCGGGGGCTGGCCCTGGCCGGGCGCCACAGCCTCGCGGTGTATCTCGTGCACCAGCCGCTTCTACTCGCCCTGCTGACGGGCGTCGTGACCGTGACCGGTCCGCATCCGAAGGCCGGTCTCGTTGCATTCCGTCAGGATTACCGCACGCAGTGTGAGGCGACCGGGGGCAATGCGCAGACATGCCGAGTGGCCGCCCGCTGCGTCGCCGATGCCCTCCAGCGCGAGAATCTGTGGGCGATCAAGGGGCGGAGTTTCAACGCGGAGGAGCGGGCGAAGGCCCAGGCTCTGTCCCAATCCTGCTACGAAACGGCCGATGGTCCAGCGGTATCGCCGTGAGGCCGTCTTGAACGAAAGGCACCCGCCTCACGAGGGAGGCGGGTGCCCAAGCCTTCGATGAACATGAGCCTCGAGGATCCACGGTGATCGGAGATCCTTGATCCTCAATCCTTGGCGCGTTCCACGTAGGAACCGTCTTCCGTCAGGATCACCACGCGGGTGCCCACCGCCACATGCGGCGGTACGGCGGTGCGCACGCCGTTGGACAGGATCGCCGGCTTGTAGGAGGAGGAGGCCGTCTGGCCCTTCATCGCCGGCTCGGTTTCGGTGATCTCAAGGGTGACGCGCTGGGGCAGTTCGACGGTGAGCGGCACGTCGTTATGCGAGGCCAGCATCACCTTCATGCCCTCCTGAAGGTAAGGCGCGGCGCTGCCGACGACGTCCTTGGGCACCGCCACCTGATCGTAGTTCTCAGGGTTCATGAAGTGGTAGCCCTCACTGTCCTCGTACAGGAAGGTGTGCTCGCGGTCCTCGACGAAGGCGCGTTCCACCGATTCGGTGGTGCGGTAGCGCTCGGACACCTTCACCCCGTCGGTGATGCGGCGCATGTCGAGCTGCGTCACGGGAGTGCCCTTGCCGGGGTGGATGTTCTCCACCGTCAGGATGACGTAGAGCTTGCCGTCCTTGTCGACGACGTTGCCCTTGCGGAGCGTAGAGGCGATCACCTTCACGGGGTCAGATCCTGTTCGAGACAATATATGCGATGCCCCGGCGCGGATTCGGCCCGCGGGAGCGACATCTGTGCCTCGCCACTAACCTATCCGGCGGCCTGTTGCCAGCAGCACGGCGCCGGCATGCGCATTTGGCGTGGCGGCTACGGGACGTGCGGGCGTGACCGGTTCTCCCTCGCCCTGGTGGGCACCGCCCCGCCATGCCGACCGCCGCCCGGCCCTCCTCGCGCGAAACCGCATCGTCGCGGCCCTGCGCGGGCATTTCGCGGCCCGCGACTTCGTCGAGGTCGAAGCCGCCGCCCTCCAGGTCTCGCCGGGCAACGAGGCCCATCTCTCGGCCTTCGCCACCTCGGCCATCGGCCATGATGGCGCCGCCTCCCCGCTCTATCTCCACACGTCACCGGAATTCGCCTGCAAGAAGCTGCTGGCGGCGGGTGAGACGCGGCTGTTCAGTCTGGCGCGGGTGTTCCGCAACCGAGAGCGCGGTCCCCTGCACCATCCGGAATTCACCATGCTCGAATGGTACCGGGCCGGCGAGGACTACGAGGTGTTGATGCGCGACTGCGCCGACATCCTGGCACTGGCGGCCGACGAGGCGAAGGTCCGCTCCTTCCGCTTTCGCGGCCGGGAATCCGATCCTTTCGCGGCCTTCGAGCGCCTCACCCTCGCCGAGGCGTTCGAGCGCCATGCCAGCATCGACCTCCTGGCGACGATCGAGCCCGGCGGCACGGACCGGGACGCTCTTGCCGCCGCCGTGGCCGCCTGCGGCCTGCGGGTGGCGGCCGACGATTCCTGGGCCGACCTGTTCAGCCGCGTCCTCGTCGCCCTGATCGAGCCGAGGCTCGGCGACGGGCGGCCGACCCTGCTCTACGAATATCCCGTGAGCGAGGCGGCCTTGGCCCGTCCCAGCGCCCGCGATCCCCGGGTGGCGGAGCGGTTCGAGCTCTACGCCTGCGGCGTCGAGCTCGCCAACGCCTTCGGCGAGCTCACCGACCCGCACGAGCAGCGGCGCCGGTTCGAGATCGAGATGGCGGAGAAGGCGCGGATCTACGGTGAGACCTACCCGATCGACGAGGATTTCCTCTCGGCTCTCGCCATCATGCCGGAAGCGAGCGGCATCGCGCTGGGCCTCGACAGGCTGGTCATGCTCGCGGTCGGCGCGCCGCGCATCGACGACGTGATCTGGACGCCCGTGGCGGAGACGCCGGCGGCGATGGATGGCAACGCGTGAACAGGCCGCTTCCTCGCTCCCTGCCCCGCTCCCTCCGCGACCCCGCGCAGCTCGTCGAAGCCGGGCTCGTGGCGGCCTCCGATCTTCCCGCGCTCGAAGCCGTGGCGGCGCGATACGCGGTCTCGGTGACGCCGGACATGGCCGAACTCATCGACCCCACCGATCCCGCCGACCCCATCGCCCGACAGTTCCTGCCGCGCGCGGAGGAACTGGCGACACGTCCGGAGGAGGATTCGGACCCGATCGGCGATGCCGCGCATTCGCCGCTTCCTGGCCTCGTCCACCGCTATCCCGACCGGGTGCTGCTGAAGCCGCTCCATGTCTGCCCGGTCTATTGCCGCTTTTGCTTCCGCCGCGAGATGGTGGGGCCGGACGGGCTCGGCACCCTGAGCGAGGACGAACTCGCCGCCGCTTTCGCCTATATCGCCGACCGGCCCGACATCTGGGAGGTGATCCTCACCGGCGGCGACCCCTTCGCGCTCTCGGGCCGCCGGCTCGGGCAGATCGCCGAGGCCCTCGCCGCCATCCCGCACGTCAAGGTCCTGCGGATCCATACCCGCGTGCCGGTGGTCGAGCCCGCCCGCGTGGACGACGATCTCGTCGCTGCCCTGAAGCGCTTCGGCGGCGCGGTCTACGTCGCGCTCCACGCCAACCATCCGCGCGAATTCACGCCGGCCGCGACAGGCGCCATCGCCCGTCTCGTCGATGCCGGCATCCCGATGGTGAGCCAGACGGTGCTGCTCGCCGGGGTCAACGACGACCCGGAGACCCTCGCGAGCCTGATGCGGAGATTCGTCGAGAACCGGGTGAAGCCCTACTACCTCCATCACGGCGATCTCGCGCCAGGTACCGGCCACCTGCGCACCGGATTGGCGGCGGGGCGCGATCTCATGGGGCGCCTGCGCGGGCGCCTGTCCGGCCTCGCCCAGCCGCTCTACGTCCTCGATATTCCCGGCGGCCACGGCAAGGTGCCGGTGGGGCCGTCCTATCTCGGGGCCGACGAATCCGGCTGGCGGGTCACCGACCCGCAGGGGCAGGAGCATCCCTACCCGCCGGATGCGGACGGACCGGATCGGGACTGACCCACACACGCGGAATCGTCCGGCAGATACGAGGCTTCAGGGTCCAGACATGTTCTTTCCGCTCTCGAAACTGATCTATTTCGTGATCACGCCGTCGAACTTCTTCATCCTGATCGGGCTTCTCGGCTGCGTCCTGATGTTCGGCGGCTGGACGCCGCGCCTCGGGCGCGGGCTGGCCCTCCTCGGCTTCGCCGGGCTCTTCCTCGGCGGTCTCCTGCCTCTCTCCGCCTGGATCGCCCTGCCCCTCGAAAACCGGTTCCCACGCTTCGCGGAGGACGGTGCACCGATCACGGGCGTGATCGTGCTGGGTGGCGCGGTGGAGACCCAGACGACGCTGGCGCGCGGCCAGCTCTCGGTGAACGATGCTGGCGAGCGCCAGATCGCCTTCGCGGATCTCGCCCGCCTCTACCCGCAGGCGCGGCTCCTCTTCTCCGGGGGGAGCGGATTGCTCGGCAACGACGGGACGTCCGAGGCCGCGATCGTCAGCCGCTTCGCCGATACGCTCGGGCTGCCGCGCACGCGCCTGATCCTGGAAGACCGCTCGCGCAACACCCACGAGAACGCGCGCTTCTCGGCCGATCTGGTCAAGCCGGTGACGGGTGAACGCTGGCTGCTCGTCACCTCCGCCTGGCACATGCCGCGCGCCATCGGCTGCTTCCGCCAGGCCGGTTTCGACGTGACGGCCTATCCGGTCGATTACCGCACGGTGGGATGGAGCGACGCGTGGAAGCCGAAGAGCTTCGCCTCCGACGGGCTGCTGGTCCTCGACCTCGTGGTCAAGGAATGGATCGGGCTGATCGTCTACCGGCTCGCCGGCTACACCGACGCGCTGCTGCCGGCGCCGCAGGCGAAGTCCGACTGACCCCTTCGCGGCGGCGCGGCTCAGGCTTCCCCGGTGTCCGGGGCGGGCATTCCGAGGCGGTAGATCCCGCGAAAGTCGTCCGGGTCGGCCACGGGCTTGCCCTTGCGCAGGATGGCGATGCGGCCTTCCTTGGTGAGGCGCACGGCCATGCGGCGAACCGGCTGCATCAGCGGGCTCCAGGCGTCCGGATGCGGCCCGCCGAGATGACGCGCGACTTCCGAGGGGCAGACGGTCTTGCCTTCGCCTCGCTCGGCGACGAGGCGGAGGATCGATTCGCCGATCTCCTCCTCGCTCACGGATTTGCGCTCTGTGCTCATGACTCGGTGTCCTGCAGGGTGGCCTCGTCGTCCTCGTTGAGGAGGATGGCGCGGATGTCGGAGGTGAATTGCCGGCGCCACATGACACAGATAACGGCCGTGGTGGCGATCATCAGGAACCAGGCATTCACGAACCAGCCGAGATAGGCCAGCGCGAAGAGGAACGCGCGCTGCCCCTTCGCGAAATGGCTGCCGGCGGCGATGTTCATGGCGGCGGCCCGGCGGGCGGCGCGGTCCATGTCGGCTTTCGGGGCGCCTGTGCCCTTGGGAGGCACCGCCCCGATGAGGATCGCGCCGTAATTGAACAGGCGGTAGGCCCAGGCGAATTTGAAGAACGCGTAGACGAAGACCATGGCGAGGCCCGCCACTTTGATCTCCCAGGTGACGCGGGTGGCGATGGCGCCGAAGGGCAGCGCGCCGAACAGGGTGAGCACGTCGTCGCCGGAGCGGGACAGGGTCAGCACGCCGCCGAGCGCGATGAGGGAGGTCGAGGCGAAGAAGGCCGTCCCGTTCTGGAGGGAGGCGTTGATCGTGGTGTCGACCACGCGGTTGTCGCGGACGGTGAGCTGGCGCGACCATTCCTCCCGCTGGCGGTTCATGATCTGGCTCAGACTCGTGCGCCGCCCGCGCATCCGCGCCACCGCTATGCCGTAGCCGGCCCAGGCGGTGACGAAGTAGAGGAGGCCGGCAATGTCGAGCGGCGAGAAATCCGCGAGGGTGAACGGGTGCTGCATGGGCTCTGATCGCTTCCCGGCTTGTGGCCGACCGGAACCCGGTCTCACCTGTCCGCCTGCGGCGCGGACCATAGGGCATCGGCCCGATCCGTGGGAAACGAATCTCTGACGGTGACGGATCGGAGTAACCCGCTGTCATGGACGACGGCGGAGGGAGATCAGTCTCGCAGGATGCGAAATCCCGCATCGGGCGGATCGGCCGCGTCGATCGCCTCGACCGAGGACACGGCGGCACCGGCGGGCCCCAGCCGGCAGGCATCGAGCATGGCGGCGACCGCCTCGGACGCTCCGCTGAACCTGGCTTCCACACCGCCATCCGCGCGGTTGCGGACATGCCCGTTCAGGCCGCGACGTTCCGCTTCGCGCGAGGTCCAGTACCGGTAGCCGACGCCCTGCACCCGGCCGCGGATCACCACGTCGACGGTTCTGATCGTATCCAGGGAAACGCTCCTCTCAGGTCCGCGCGCTCGAACCGGGGCGATCTCGTGGCTGGAAACTCGGCTCGACTCAACAAGCAAATGGTGTTGCGATGACTTTCGTCCGAACATGATGGGTGCGGGACATCAGGCAAGCACGTCCTGCCGGGTCCGCCATCGACGGCATCGCGGTGGGCGCTTGAGTCGAAGATGGACGCGAGATATCCGGCCGCCGTCATGGGGCGATCGCGGCGACGCGAAGGTCCCGGCCCCCTTCGGCGCGGTCGGGACACGCGCGAAGTGTCGATAAGGAGCGACGATGGACATTCTCAGGCGACTGTTCGGGCGAAGCCGGGAGCGGTCCGAGGCAGCCCCGGTCGAGACGCTCATCGTCAATGCCTATGCCACCGTCCGCGACCTGCCGCCGCTCGATTTTCCGCATGAATTGTTCGGACGGCGCGATCTGTCCGATCCCGAACTCGCGCCGCATCTCGAAGGGTTCATCGGCTACGTGATGGGACGCGGAGACGGCCAGATGACGGCCTCTCGCTACCATCTCTGGCGTCATCTGCAACGCGTTCGAAACCACGTGAGTTTCGAGGTGGTGACCGTTGATCTCGACGACGTGGAAGCCTGGGCGAACGCCGCCAATGCGGTCCTGTTCCTCCCGGACGGGTCCGTGCGAGCGCCCGACATGAAGGTCGTCATCTCGGCCGAGGGTGAATCCGACCCGGCTGCCGTCCTGCCCTATCCGCCCGACGCCGTCGCGCGCCGCGCGCGGACCCTCGACCGCCTGCAAGAGATGGAGCCGAAACCACCGGCCGCCATGCCGCCCGCCATCGGGGAGGCCGAACTCGTCCTGCGACGCCCGGGAGACGTGCTCCGGCGTGCCCTCGCGCTGCTGTATGTCGCCGCCCACGGCCAGGCGCACGCGACCGGCGGCGAGCCGATCGCGGCGGGGCAGCCGGCCTGCAATCCGGTGGGCCTCGATGCCCTGACGCCTCGCGAGACGGGTCAGGTCCGAGCCGTCGCGGCTGAGGACGCCTTCGCCATGACGTGGCGCTACGAGGCGGCCAACACCCTGTTCTGGGCTTTGGGCATCGATGCCGCGCGGATCGCCGAAAGCGATCGGCTGATCGATGTCGACGCCCTCTGGCGGTCCGTCGCGGCTCTCGCCAGAGACGGAAGCGCTTCGGGGGAATTGCGTCTTCGCCCGTCCGGAGAGATTCTCGACGCCCTCGACCGAGTGTGGCGGGAGCATTGGATCGTGCGGCAGGCCCGTCAGAAGGACCTCCGCCTCAAGAGCCTCAATGGCGACGTCGTCGCGGAACGCCACGTCGCCATGAACTGGCTCACCGGGTTCCAGAATGGGCACGAGACCGCGTGGGACGACATCGACACCCCGACGTAGTGGTAGGCGCCGGCGCGCGGGTGCGGGGCGATCTCCTTCGCGACGGCCGGATCGTCTGCCCCCGCAGAGGCTTGGTATGGATTCTCCTCAGCCGCGCGGCGCCCGCAGCCAGCGGCGCATCTCCGCGATATAGGCGGGCGGGAGCGAGGCGGCTTCGGCGGCGGCCAGGACGGGCTGAAGATAATCGGGTCTCGGAGCGCCCGGAACGGCACTGCATCCGAGATAGATCAGAGCGCGTTTCACCCCGGTCGAGGTCGTCACCGGCTGATAGGCTTTGGTATAGAGCCGCCCGGCGACACCCTCGTAGCGGTCGAGGGCCGGCACATCGGCCAGCGCCAGATCCCAGAGGACGCCCCAGACGGTGGATGCGGGGGCCCGCACCACCGAGGCGTAGCCCTCCCGCATGATGATGAAGCGGTGCCGGTTCAGTCGTGCCGTGCCGAGGGAGGTCGCGCCGGGGCAGCGCGCCGCCATGGCGGCGGCATCCATGTTGGCGCCGTAGGAAAAATAGAGGGGCATGGGCTGGGTGACCGGGTGGGTGTTGTCGAGCGCCCCGCCTCCGGTCCCCTGTCCCGGAACGGTGAAGCGCACAGACCGGCTGGGTGAGACGATGCCCACTCCGCCGGTCCGGAGGAAGTCGCCTTCAGGCGAATTCGATGATGACCGCGTCGACCGCCAGGCTGTCGCCTTCCTTCGCGGCGATCTTGGAGATCGTGCCGTCACGCTCGGCGCGCAGGACGTTCTCCATCTTCATCGCCTCGACGATGGCGAGGGGTTCGCCGTTCTTCACTTCCTGGCCTTCCTTGACCAGGATGGCCTTCACCAGACCGGGCATCGGGCAGAGCACCTGCTTGCCGGAGCCGGCATTCTCCTTGACCGGCATCAGGGCGGCGAGCTCCGCCTCGCGCCGGGTGAAGACCCGAGCCTCGGCCGCCGCTCCGCCGTGCTGGAGCGCCACGCCGTTGAGGAGGCCGCGGACCTGGATGGCCACGCGGGTGCCGTCGATCTCACCCGACCAGACCGGCTCGCCCGGACGCCAGTCGCTCTCCACCGTCCAGGTCTTGCCGTCCTCGGCCGTGACGACGATCTGGTCGCCGAGATCGTCCACCGTCACCGGGTAGGATTGACCGGCGAGGATCACGACGCGGTCGCGCTCGAAATGGAGCAGGGCCGGATCGCGCATCTGGCCCGAGATGCCGCGCTTGCGGGTGTTGAGCTTGTGGTCGATCGCGGCGGCGGCGGCGGCCATGCGCTGGGCGATCTCGCCCGTCGGCTCGGGCGCCGAGAAGCCCTCCGGAAATTCCTCGGCGATGAAACCGGTGGAGATGTTGCCCGAGCGCCAGCGCGGATGCGCCATCAGGGCCGACAGGAACGGAATGTTGTGGCGGATGCCGTCGATGGCGAAGGAATCCAGCGCCTCGCCCTGCGATTCGATCGCCTCGGCGCGTGTCGGCGCCCAGGTCACCAGCTTGGCGATCATCGGATCGTAGTGGATCGCGATCTCGCCGCCCTCCTCCACGCCGGTATCGTTGCGCACGATGGCCGAGCCGAACGACCCCTCTTCCGGCGGCCGGTAGGTGGTCAGGCGGCCGATGGAGGGCAGGAAGTTGCGGGTCGGGTCCTCGGCATAGACGCGGCTCTCCACGGCCCAGCCGTTGAGCTTCACCTGATCCTGCGTCAGCGGCAGCGCCTCGCCATAGGCCGAGCGGATCATCATCTCCACGAGATCGAGGCCGGTGATCATCTCGGTGACCGGATGCTCGACCTGGAGACGGGTGTTCATCTCGAGGAAGTAGAACGACTTGTCCTGGCCGGCGACGAACTCGACGGTACCGGCTGAATCGTAGGAGACGGCCTTGGCCAAAGCCACGGCCTGCTCGCCCATCTTCTTCCGGGTCGCCTCGTCGAGGAGCGGCGACGGCGCCTCCTCGATGACTTTCTGGTTGCGGCGCTGGATCGAGCATTCGCGCTCGCCGAGATAGATGACGTTGCCGTGCTTGTCGCCGATCACCTGGATCTCGATGTGGCGCGGGTCGGTGATGAACTTCTCCACGAACACGCGGTCGTCGCCGAACGAGGACGCGGCCTCGGACTTGGCGCGGGCGAAGCCCTCCGCGACCTCGTCGGAGGAATAGGCGATGCGCATGCCCTTGCCGCCACCGCCGGCGGAGGCCTTGATCATCACCGGATAGCCGATCTCGTCGGCGATGGTGACGGCGTGTTCAGGACTCTCGATGACGCCGAGGAAGCCCGGCACGGTGGAGACGTTGGCGGCCGACGCGGCCTTTTTCGACTCGATCTTGTCGCCCATGGCGGCGATGGCGCCGGGATTGGGGCCGATGAAGACGATGCCGGCCTCGGCCAGCGCGCGCGGGAACGCCTCGCGCTCGGACAGGAAGCCATAGCCGGGGTGGACCGCCTGGGCGCCGGTCTGCTTGCAGGCCTCGATGATCTTGTCGATGATCAGGTAGGACTGTGCGGCCGGAGCGGGGCCGATATGGACGGCCTCGTCGGCCATCGCCACATGCACGGCGTCCCTGTCGGCATCGGAATAGACGGCGACCGTCTTGATGCCCATCCTGCGCGCGGTCTTGATGATGCGGCACGCAATCTCGCCGCGGTTCGCAATCAGGATTTTCTCGAACATCGGTCCAGGCACTCTGGTGAAGCAGGAAAGGTCACGAGCGCCGTCGCGCTCAAGCTCGCTCCCGTTAAAGCAGTTGTGCGGCTTCGCAAAGCTGGGCCAATGAAGGATTGTTCATGCGCTGCGCCGGGGTGCATGTGTATTCAAAATCACGGGGGATGGCGACCACACGGCCGCGCAGCGGTTGCGCCGGTTTTCCTTGGCCCGAGAGAGCGCGTCGTCGGCCCGCAGACAAGTTCTGACAGCCCGATCCTCAGGCGGCTTCGAGCAGTTCTGCGACGGGGGCCGAGGCGGAATCCTCCGCATGGACGCGACGGTGTGCGCTGCCGATGGCGAAGGCCACGAGGATCTCGTGGCTGGTCTCGGCTTCACGCACGATCTCGAAGGCGATGCGGGCAGCGAGCGGGGTCGGGCCGGCATCGCTGCGCAGGGAGCCGACGAGCCAGCGGGCGATCTCGATATCGACGTAGCCGGTCGGGCGCTCGCCCCAGACGGCGAAATTCACCACTGCGGCGCTGACCAGGTCGGCATAGGAGGCATCGCTCTGCGGCACGGCCCGGTCGAGGGCGATGAGCATGTCGGCCTCGTCTGCATGCGAGATGCCGTCCGGGAGGATGTCGCGGCCGAGGATCACGACGTCCGCGGCGCTGATGCGGCCGGCGGCGACGACACGGTTACAGAAAAGCTGAAGCGAATGGTTGATCATTGGTTGGTGCCTCCCCGGATTTATTTGCGCCGGTCTGTGTTTCTGCATGTCGATGACTATGCAGGAGGCACCCATTCAAGAAGTTAACGGCCAAATCTGAATCAACGTTCAGGTTAAAGCCTGCTCACGAATGAGCCTTTCCGAATCGTATCATTGGACCCAGGCTCCGCCGCCTCGGCGACGGAGCCTGGGTCCAGTTTCGCCTCAGCGGACCACCACCTTGGCGCCGATCGGAACGCGCTCGTAGAGATCGACCACGTCCGCGTTGAGCATGCGGATGCAGCCCGACGACACCGCCTGGCCGATCTTCTCCGGCTCGTTGGTGCCGTGGATGCGGAACAGCGTGTCCTTCTTGCCCTCGGCGAGATAGAGCGCGCGGGCTCCGATCGGGCTGGTGGGACCGCCCTCGAGGCGCTTGGGCAGTTCCGGGCGGCGGGCGATCATCTCGGGCGGCGGGTTCCAATCCGGCCACTCGCCCTTGCGGTCGACATTGGCGGTGCCGGCCCAGGCCATGCCCGCATGGCCCACGGCCACGGGATAGCGCATCGCCTTACCGTCCGGCAGAACGTAATAGAGGCGGCGCTCCTTCGTCACGACGATGACGGTGCCGGGGGGCTCGTTCGTCTTGTAGTCGACGGTGGTGCGGGCGATCTTGGGATCGACATTGCCTTGCGGTGCCTGTTTCAGCCATTCCTTGTCGCGGGCCTCACCGGTGAGGGCGGCGGGCTGGGCCAGGGCCGTATGCGCGGTGGGCGGGCTGAGCGGGGTGGTCGCCGTCTGCGTGTTGCAGGCGCCGAGAGCGAGGGCGGACAGGATCGTCGCGGCGCCGAGCGAGCGGCGCAGGACGCCGTAATGGGAGAGGATGGGCGACCGGGTCGTGGGCGACATGTGAGAGTGAGCCTGTCTCGAAGCCAAAGGGCTTCGAAGAATGTGGTTGATGGATTATGTCGCCATCTAACTCGCAGACTGATCGGCGCGTAATCTCGCTACCCTGAACCGTGGCGCATTTGCATCGTATGTTGTGCGAAAAGCACAGTCGGGTCGGGTGGAACGACCGGGATCGTTCGGAGGGATGAGCGTGACGACCCTGTACGTAAGCCACCCCGCCGCGCTGGATCACCAGATGCCCGAGGGGCACCCGGAACGATCGGACCGGATCCGCGCCGTGGAGGCCGCTCTGGAGAAGGAGCGGTTCTCCGGTCTGCTGCGCGAATCGGCGCCCCGCGCCGAAACGGAAACCGTCGCCCTGGCCCATCCCGTTCCCTATGTGGAGGCGATCATCGCGGCCTCCCCGCGATCCGGCTATATCCAGATCGATTCGGATACGCTGATGTCCCCCGGCACCCTCGACGCGGCCCTGCGCGGCGTCGGCGGCGCCGTCCATGCCGTGGACGCGGTGATGAGCGGGGCCTGTTCGAACGCCTTCGTCGCCATGCGGCCGCCGGGCCACCATGCCGAGCGTATGCAGGCGATGGGCTTCTGCCTGTTCAACTCCGCCGCCATCGCCGTTCGCCACGCCAGGGAACGCCACGGAGCCAGCCGCGTGGCGCTGGTGGATTGGGACGTCCACCACGGCAACGGCTCGCAGGATATCTTCTGGGACGATGCGGCAGTGATGTACGCCTCGACCCACGAGATGCCGCTGTTTCCCGGCACGGGCGCGGTGGGCGAGCGTGGCACCCACGACACCATCGTCAACGTGCCGTTACGGGCCGGCGACGACAGCGCAATCTTCCGCGAGAAGTTCGAGAAGGGGGTTCTCTCCCGCCTCTCCGCCTTCGCCCCCGACCTGATCGTGATTTCTGCTGGCTTCGACGCCCACCGCCTCGATCCGCTGGCCAGCGTCGAACTCGACGAGGCGGATTTCGGCTGGGCCACCCGGAAGCTCATGGAGATCGCCGACAAGCATGCCGGCGGCCGGATCGTTTCAGTGCTGGAGGGCGGCTACAGCCTGGACGGTCTCGCCCGTTCGGTCACCGCCCATATGGATGCGCTGATGGGACGGTGAGGAGGACTCACCCGTCCAGCGGCACCTCGCCCAGCAGTTCGATGCCGAAGCCCGACAGGCCGACATAGGAGCGGGACGAGGTCGAGAGGTTGCGGATCGAGACGATGCCGAGGTCGCGCAGGATCTGGGCGCCGAGTCCGACCTCGCGCCATTGCCGCACACGCTGGGCCTCCGCCCCCTCCTCCGCATAGGACGAGAGCGGCACGCCGGCGGTGCCGTCGCGCAGGTAGACGAGGACGCCGCGTCCTTCCTTGGCGAAACGGCGCAGGACGCAGTCGATCGACTTGCCCCCGCCGATCACGTCGGCCACCACGTTGGAGCGATGCAGGCGGACGAGCACGTCGCGTCCGTCGCCGATATCGCCCTGGACGAAGGCGAATTGCTGAACCGTCTCGAACGGGGTCGTGTAGGCGAAGCCCGTGAGCTCGCCGAATTCCGACTTCACCGGGAAGGTCCCGACCCGCTCCACCAGCTTCTCGCGCGCCTGGCGGTAGGCGATGAGGTCGGCCACCGAGACGCGCTTGAGGCCGTGCAGTTCCGAAAAGGCCGTGATCTGCGGCCCCTTCATCACCGTGCCGTCATCGTTGGCCAGTTCGCAGATCACGCCCACGGGCGGCAGCCCGGCGAGCTTGCACAGGTCGACGGCTGCTTCCGTGTGGCCGGAGCGCATGAGGACGCCGCCATCCTTGGCGATGAGAGGGAAGACGTGGCCGGGACGGACGAAATCGGATTCGCCCATATTGCCGTTGGCCAGCGCCCGCACGGTGTTGCAGCGCTGCTCAGCCGAGATGCCGGTGGTCAGCCCGTGCTTCACATCCACCGTGACGGTGAAGGCGGTGCCCAGCGGCGCATCGTTGGAGGCCACCATCGGGTCGAGGCGCAGGCGCCGCGCCTCGGCGCGGGTCAGGGGCGCGCAGACGATGCCGCAGGTGTTGCGGACGATGAAGGCCATCTTCTCCGGCGTGCAGAGGGAGGCCGCGACGACAAGGTCGCCCTCGTTCTCGCGATCGTCGTCATCGGTGACGACGACGATCTCGCCGCGGGCATAGGCCTCGATGGCCTGCGTGACGTGGGTATGGGGCACGGGATATCTCTTGAAATTCGCTGGGCGGATGGGCTGCGGCGCGCCGGGTCACCCCCGCGTCCCGACCTGCCCCCGGTGACGCAGATAGTGATCGGCCAGCACGCATGCCATCATCGCCTCGGCGACGGGGACGGCGCGAATACCGACGCAGGGGTCGTGGCGGCCCTTGGTGACGAGGTCGACGTCACGATTGTTGGTCGTCACGCTCATGCGCGGCGTCAGGATCGAGGAGGTCGGCTTCACCGCGAAGCGACAGATCAGCGGCTGGCCGGTGGAGATGCCGCCGAGGACGCCGCCCGCATGGTTGGCGAGGAAGGTCGGCGCGCCGGCATTGCCGGAGCGCATCTCGTCGGCATTCTCCTCGCCGCGCAGAGTCGCCGAGGCGAAGCCGTCGCCGATCTCGACGCCCTTCACCGCGTTGATCGACATCATCGCGGCGGCGAGATCCGCGTCGAGCTTGCCGTAGATCGGCGCTCCGAGGCCCGGCGGCACGCCTTCGGCGACCACTTCGATGACGGCGCCGATGGACGAGCCGTCCTTGCGGATACCGTCGAGATACTCTTCGTAGAATTTGGCCGTCTCGGCATCGGGGCAGAAGAACGGGTTGCGCGCCACCTCGTCCCAATCCCACCGCGACCGGTCGACCGCATGCGGTCCCATCTGCACCAGGGCGGCCCGAATGACGATGTCGGCCGGCAGGACCCGCCGCGCGATGGCCCCGGCCGCCACGCGGGCGGCGGTCTCGCGGGCCGACGAGCGCCCGCCTCCCCGATAATCGCGGATACCGTATTTGGCGTCGTAGGCGTAGTCGGCGTGGCCCGGCCGATAGCTGTCGCGGATCTCGGAGTAATCCTTCGAGCGCTGGTCGGTGTTCTCGATCTCCAGGGCGATCGGCGTACCGGTGGTCAGCTGGACGCCGCCGGTGCGGTCGTCGGCGAAGACGCCCGACAGGATGCGGACTTGGTCGGGCTCGCGGCGCTGGGTGGTGAAGCGCGACTGGCCGGGCTTGCGCCGGTCGAGCTCCGCCTGGATGTCCGCCGCCTCGATGGCAATCCCGGGCGGGCACCCGTCCACCACGCAGCCGAGGGCCACCCCGTGGCTCTCGCCGAAGGTGGTCACGCGGAAGAGATGGCCGAAAGTGTTGTGCGACATGGTGGAAGACGCTCTAGCGCGGGTTTCGGCTGAGGGCAAAGCGCCGGGCTCATGCGTCCGGCCGCGCCAGCACCCCGCCGGTTATCGCCTCCCGCACGCCCGTCGTCGACGGGAAGGTGATCGGCAGGCCCGTCAGCGAGCGCACGGCGAGATGCGCGAAGGCCTGGGCTTCGAGATAGGCCGAGGACCAGCCGATGGCGTCCGCCGTCGTGATCTCGGCGCGCAGATGGTAGTTCAGGAGCCGCACCAGCTCGCCGTTGCGGGCGCCGCCGCCGGCGACGATCCAGCGCGTGGGGATCTCCGGCGCGTGGTCGAGGGCGCGTGCCACGGCGCGGGCGGTGAAGGCGGTGAGCGTCGCCGCCCCGTCCTCGGTGGAAAGCTGGCCGGCGAGCTTATGCGAGAACCAGTTGCGGTCCAGCGATTTCGGCGGCCGGCGGAAGAAGAACGGATGGGTCAGGAGCCAGGCGAGGAGCGGCTCGTCCGGCCGTCCCCGCGCCGCCGTGCGCCCGCCATCGTCCAGGGGCCGGCCGGTGCGCTCGCGCATCCAGTCATCGATGAGGGCATTCCCGGGGCCGGTGTCGAAGGCGATCACGTCGCCGTTGGAGGCGATGAGAGTGGCATTGGCGACCCCGCCGATATTGAGGATGCCGAGCGCACCCTCGAACCCGGCGGCCTTGGCCAGCGCCTTGTGGAAGACCGGCACCAGCGGCGCCCCCTGCCCTCCCGCGGCGATGTCCGCGTGACGCAGGTCCGACACCACCGGAATCCCGAGACGGCGGCTCAGTGCGGCGCCATCGCCGATCTGCACGCTCATGCGCTGGTCGGGGCGATGGACTACGGTCTGGCCGTGGAAGCCGATCACGTCGATATCGCTGGCGCTCAGGCCGTTCGCGGAGAGGAAGGCCTCCACCGCCTCCGCATGGGCCGCGGTGACGAAGGCCTCCGCCTCCGCGAGGCAGCCGGGCCGATCCTCGCGGGCGACCACCGCTTCGGAATCGGACAGCGCTCGGCGGAGCAACTCGCGATCCTCATCGGTGTAGCCGCGATAGCCGGTGGGGCCGAGGGGTTCGAGATAGCCGTTATGGCTGCGGACCACCTTCACGTCCTCGCCGTCGGTCTCGATCAGGGCGACATCGACGCCGTCGAGGGAGGTGCCGCTCATCAGGCCGATCGCCCGCATCATGGTCATGCCGTTTACGCCCCGTGCCTTCCGCGGTGAGCCCTGCTAAGAGCCGCGCATCACTTGACCTGCTGCTATCACGCCGGCGTTTCTCCTGTCCCGCGCCGCGACCAGTCGAATCCGGAACCCCGCATGTCCACCGCCACGCCGAACCAGCCCGAGACCTTCGCGCCGAAATCCGACTTCCTGCGGGTTCTGTCCGAGCGCGGCTACATCCACCAGGGATCGGACCTCGCCGGGATCGACGCGGCGGCCCTGGAAGGCCGACTGACGACCTATGTTGGCTACGATTGCACGGCGGCCTCGCTCCATGTGGGGCATCTGCTCTCGATCATGATGCTGCACTGGCTACAGGCGACGGGAGGCACCCCGATCACCCTGATGGGCGGCGGCACCACCCGGGTCGGCGACCCGTCCGGTCGGGACGAGTCGCGAAAGATCCTGACGCTGGAGCAGATCGAGGAGAACAAGGCCGGGATCCAGAAGACCTTCTCGCGGTTCCTGACCTTCGGTGGCGGCGGCAATGCTGCCGCCATGGTCGACAACGCCGAGTGGCTGACCAAGCTCAACTACATCGAGATGCTGCGCGATATCGGCCGGCACTTCTCGGTCAACCGCATGATGTCCATGGACAGCGTGCGGATGCGTCTGGAGCGCGACCAGGAACTGTCGTTCCTCGAGTTCAACTACATGATCCTGCAATCCTACGACTTCGTCGAGCTCAACCGCCGCTACGGCTGCGTGCTGCAGATGGGCGGATCGGACCAGTGGGGGAACATCGTCAACGGCATCGATCTCGGCCGCCGCATGGGCACGCCGCAGCTCTACGGGCTGACGTGCCCGCTGCTCACCACGGCGTCCGGCGCGAAGATGGGCAAGACGGCGGCGGGCGCAGTCTGGCTCGATGCCGGGATGCTGAGCCCCTACGATTACTGGCAGTTCTGGCGCAACACCGAGGATGCCGACGTGGCGCGGTTCCTCAAGCTGTTCACCCTTTTGCCGATGGATGAGATCGCCCGGCTTCAGGCGCTGCAGGGCGCCGAGATCAACGAGGCGAAGAAGGTGCTCGCTACCGAGGCGACGGCCCTGATGCACGGACGCGAGGCGGCTGACGCCGCTTCCGAGACCGCGCGCAAGACCTTCGTGGAAGGCGCCGTGGCGCAGGACCTGCCGAGCGTCACCGTCGCCCGCTCCGTCCTGGAGGCCGGTCTCGGCGTACTCTCGGCCTTCGGTCCCGACCACGCCAGGCTCGTCCCCTCCACCAGCGAGGCGCGGCGCCAGATCAAGAGCGGCGGGTTGCGTGTCAACGACGTGCAGATCAGCGACGAGAAGGCGGTGCTGACGTTGGCCGATCTCGGCCAGGATGGGGTGGTGAAGCTCTCCTTCGGCCGCAAGAAGCACGTGCTTCTCCGGGTCGAGTGAGGCGACGGGGGTAGAACCTCAAGCGCGGGTTTCGAAAGTGTGGCGCGTCTCCCTTCCCCCTCTGCGGGGGAAGGTGGCCCGCGCAGAGGGTCGGATGAGCGGAGCGCGTTGTTCGGAGAGATCGCCCCCTCTCCCGCTGGCGGCGCTACGGCATTCACATCGTTCGCGGGATGCGCCACCCTGCCCTCCTCCCCAGCGGATCTCGGGCCTGCCCGAGATCCGTCGAGCTTGTGGGGAGGAGTTGGAGGTGGGGGTGGTCGGGTGCCCCTCCTGCTGCTGCGGAGGCTGGCGAAGCCACCTCCACTCCTAACCTCTCCCCACAAGGGGAAGAGGGACGCGCTCTGCCTAAAAGAGCAGCTGCGTCAATTCAGTGGCCCGCAGAGGGAAGAAGCGGCCGGCTAGCTCAGCGTTCGGTTTCTCCGGCGGAGGTCGCGCCGGGAAAGCCGTCATTTCCTCCGGCGCTGAACAGACGGCGCAGGATGCCGGGCGCCAAAGCGGAGAGCGGGTTCACGCTCACATCCGGCTTGGACAGGCGGCCCGAGACTCGGAAATTCAGGGCGAACAGGCCCTCGTTGTTCCCGCCGCCGAGGAGTTGCCCGAACAGGGGGAGCCGCGAGACGACGTTGTTCAGCCCGTAGAGCGGGACGAAGGTGCCGTTGATGTCGGCGCGTTCCTTGGCCGTGTCGAGGTAGCCGCTCATGGTGAAGCCCATCGCCGCGTTGGAGATGGCGGCGTCGGTGAAGTCGACGCGGCTGCCGGTGCGGGTGAAGTTCGCCCGCAGGCGGTCGAAGCTCACGTCGTTGCCGGCGTTCTGGATGATCTGCTTGCGGCCCTTGGCATCGACGACCTCGCTGGTCGCCGGACCCTGCGCCATGATGCTCGACAGGGCCGGCTCGTTGCGCAGCGTGAAATCGCGGATCTGGACCACGCCGGTCTGCGGCCCGTCCCCGAGGGTGCTGCCGAGGACGAGGCGCCCGCCATACATGCGCTTGTAGATATCGACGAAGCGCAGGGTAGCCCCGGCATCGGTGGTCTCGATGTTGATCGAGGGATCGCCGCGGCCCGAGCGGGACACCACCGCCGAGAAGCCGGCTCCGTTGAAGCGGCCCTGCAGGCGGCCCGAGCGGAAATCCTTGCCCTTCATCGAGAGCTTCGCGCTGGCGCCGGTCAGGGCCTCGCCGTTGAATCCCGTGATGATGCCTAAGCTGATATCGGCCTCGATCTCCTTGGACTGGTCTCGGCCGCTTTCCTTGCCGGCCTTGCCCTCCGGTCCTCCGAGCGATTTCATGAAGGGCCGCGCATCGGCCACGGCCCCTTTCACGCCCACCTTGTAGAGGTTGCCGCTGCGGTCGATCTGGATGCGCATGTCGTCGCCGGGCGACAGCTTGAAGCTCGAGAGGTCGGCCCGGTCGAATTGCCCATCGCCATTGATCGCCGCCGTGCCGCGCGCGCTGGCGCTGCCGGCGTCGAGGACGATGTCGCGCAGGTCCATGGCCCCGCCCGGGCTGACCTCGGTCATGACGAAGCTGACGCGCCCCGGCTTGCCGGCCGGTTTGACGAAGCCCGGGATCAGGCCATCGATGGAGGCGCGGGACAGATCCGCTTCCATGCGGATGGGCGAGCGCGCCGGGCTGCCCTTTCCGATGGCGAGGTTGATCTTCAACGGGATCGGCCCGGCGAGCTGCGGCGCCACCGGCAGGCCTCGCCTCGCCCGCAGGGCCTCGTCGAGGAGGAGCGTGGCGTTGACCTCGCCCGGCGCGCCCGCCTTCGGCTGACGCAGGTCGAGGGTGAGCGGCGAGCCGAGCACCCGGCCGTCGCCCTTCAGGGTGAAACCGCCCCGTTCGTAGGTGACGGCGAAGCGGCCGTTCTCGAGCTTCTCCTTTCCGAAAGCCTTCTCGACGGCGAGGTCGCTCAGGGTACCGGTGAGGCTCACGGGCAGGTCCGGCAGGTCGGGGATGCGCTTGAGGTTCAGCGGGAAGTCGATGCGCAGGTCGGCGTTCCCCTTGACCGAGGCCGGGTCGATCTCGACCCCGGTGAGGTTCTTGAACATCTTGGTCTGGAGCAGGGCGACGAGGGCGTCCGCCCCGCCGCCGAGCTTGAGGCCGATCTGGGCGACGACGGTGTCCGGCGTGATCTTCGGGATCACGAAGGATCCGTCCGTGATGAAGAGCGTCCGGTCGTCCGGCATCTTGATGTCGGCGGTGACGCCGCGGATGTTCGTGGTCAGGCCCGTGATGGTCCCCGTCACCCGGCCGCGGCTCAGGGGGGGAGCGCCCTCGCTCACCGCCAGCGTCGCGTTGGAGACGGCGAAATCGATATGGATGGCGCTGTCCGGCATCGGCTCGCCACGCGTCGCGGCGGCGAGCTCGCTGCCGCTCATGTCCACGGTGATGTCGACCTTGTCCACGAGGCCGCCCTGGAGGTTGTCCACCAGATACTCGCGGGCGGGCGGAGCGATATGCTCCGGCCACAGGCGCAGGGCCATGCGCCCATCGGTATGGGCGGCGTTGATCTTCAGCGTAAGGCCGCCTTCATCCGCGCTGGTGTCTACCGTGCCGGTGACCCGGCCGGTGGCTCCGCCGGCCCCCGCCACGGTGAACTCGTCGATGGAGAGGCCGCCGTCGCGCCCCGTGACATGGGCCGAGAGGGCGTCGAGCTTGACCGGCTTGTCGGTCCTGGCGGCGCCGCGCAGGATCGCATCCTTGCCCGCGAGGGCCAGGGTCCAGGCCGTGGGGCCGCCCACCGGGCTCGCGGTCCAGACACCGGCGAGATGCACCGCGTTGCCGGCTCCGAGATAATCGATGCTGTCGAGGTTCAGGACCCGCTTGGCCTCGTCCCAACTGACCGAGGCGGTCAGGCTTTCGATGGTGACCGGGTTGAAGTCCTTCTCCTCGATGAGGAAATTGCCGTCGCTGGTCTTGACCGTCGCTTTCAGGGCCTCGACCCGACCGTTGTCGAGCCCGACCTCCGCCTTGGCCGAGACCTTCAGGTCGGTCTCGATCGGCAGTTTCGATTGCCCCGAGAGGAGGAGCAGATCGGTGACCGGCAGATCGTCCAGGGTGATGATGCCGTTGCGCTTTCCGTTGCCGCCCTCGTGCAGGTCACCGCCGAAGCGCCATTCCCCGTGAGGGCCGTCGATGCGCAACTCGAACACCCGCGAATCCCGCACCGCGTCGCGTCGGAACAGCCCGTTGACGTGTTCGAACACCCCACGCTGGCGGGCGTCGTCGTCGATCAGCGTCAGGCGCCCATTGGTGATCCGCGCCCGGTCGAGGGCTCCGACCACTCCGGCCGGATCGAGGACGATGCCGAAGATCGAGGCGATGGCGGCCGAGATCGGCGACGAAGTTCCCCGGGCACTATCGACGCTGGGCAGCGTATGAGGCTCCGCTGCGGCATGGGCCGGATCGGAACCGGCAAAGGCGATGGACCCGTCGCGGTGGACCAGGGCCGTCATCTGCAGGTCGCGGAACTCGATGGCCCTCGGCTGGACCGCGAGGCGCAGCAGACCCCAGGTATCCAGGCTCACCACCGCCATGGGAGCGCGCAGGACGAGGGCGCCGTCCGGGTTGTGGATGTCGAGGCCGGCGACCTGAAGCGCCAGGGAATTCTCGGAATCGAGCTCGATGGTGCTGTCGCGCAGGTCCACCCGCCAACCGGGGCCGATACTGCCCGCGATGGCCGAGGCCACGCGCTCGGACATGCCGTCGATGCGCAGGGGACCGTTGGTCAGACGCCAGAATGCCCCGGAAACGGCGAGCGTGAGGGCGGCCACGAGAACGAGCGAAAGCCATAGCAGCGGCCGCCGCCGCCGCCGAGGCGACCTACCCCGTCGCAAAGCTGTGGCGGTGTCCTGGTTCATCGATCCTTGAGCCGCTGGATCGGACGGGCCGCTCACGCTATCGAGCAGGTGTCCGGGATTCGGGGTTGCCTTGACCCGGCAATCTTTTGGTCCTCAGCCGAGGGGTCATGTGCCCCTCGATCAACGTCTCTTGTGGCACACTATCAATCGGCCGAAAGGAAGGCATCATGCCTCTCGACACCGGAGATCACGCTCCCGCCTTCACATTACCGGGCGCGGGCGGTGAGGAAATCAGCCTCGGCGCGCTCAAGGGTCGCAAGGTCGCACTCTACTTCTACCCGAAGGACGATACCAGCGGTTGCACCCTGGAGGCACAAGGCTTCAACGCCCTCGGCGCCGCCTTCGGGGAAGCGAATACCGTGGTGGTGGGCGTCTCCCCCGATAGCGTGAACAGCCACGATAAGTTCCGGGCGAAGTACGATCTGACCTTCCCCCTCGCTTCCGACGAGAGCAAGTCGATGCTCGAAGCCTACGGCGTCTGGGTGGAAAAGAGCATGTACGGCCGCAAGTACATGGGGGTGGAGCGCACCACCGTGCTCATCGACGGCGAGGGGCGCATCGCGCGCGTCTGGTCGAAGGTGAAGGTGCCCGGCCATGCGGAGGAGGTTCTCGCCGCGGCGCGCGCGCTGGCCTGAAGCCACTGCCGCGCGCGTCTCGAGGTCGACGTCTCGCGGGCGGGATTTTGCGCTTCGTTAACCCTGATCCCCTCCAATGGCGGGAGTTGGAGTGGGGTGGGCCCGGATGCGTTTTTCGTTTCCCATGATCGGTGGAATACGCCTGCCGAACGCGGGACAACGCCTCGTGCCGGCCCTCGTCTGTGGCCTCGCCATCGCCACGCTCTGGGCCGGTGCCGCCACATGGTACCTCGTGTTCCACGACGAGATCCTGGCCCGCTTCGTATCCCAGCAGACCGCCCTGCAATATGCCTACGAGGAGCGGATCGGAGCCCTCAGGCTTCAGCTCGACCGGGCGACGATGGAGCATCTCGCCACGCGCGAGGGATTGGTCGCGCGGGTGGCCGATCTGTCCCAGCGCCAAGCCGCGATGGAAAAGCGTCAGGCCCAGCTTTCGCTCCTCGCGAGCGAGGCAGGACACCCCATCGCGAGTGCCGGCCGGAGTGCGGCGGACGATCCCGCCGAGACCGGGGCGCTCGGTTACGCGGCCACGATCACCGACCCTGTCGCCAAAACTCCGGCCAAGCCTGCGCCAAAACCCTTTCCGACGCCCGACGCCTTCGAGTTGCGCTCACGGGACGACGCGCCCGGCCGGCAGTCCCTGCGAGAGACCGAGCAGGTTCTGGCGGGGCTGGATCGGCGCCTCGATGGTCTGGGCGCGCACCAGATCCGAACCCTGGACGCGCTCGGCGTGCGCGCGATCCGCGGCTCGCAGCGCCTGCGTGACATCGTCATCCGTGTCGGCCTCGACCCGCAGCGTTTCGAGCGCCAGCGCGAGGCGGGGATTGGTGGGCCGCTCGTGCCGCTCTCTGCCGATCCCTTCGGCATCGCGGTCGGGCAGGTCCGGCGGGCTCTGGGAGAGGAAGACCGCCTCCGCCGCATCGCATCCGCCCTCCCCGTGCGGCAGCCCCTGGCCGGCAATTACAGCCTGTCGAGCGGTTTCGGACCCCGTCTCGATCCGTTCACGCGCGGGCTCGCCCTGCATACCGGCCTCGACATGAAGGCCGAGTTCGGGGAAAGCGCGCGCGCGACGGCGGCCGGCCGGGTGACGGTCGCCGATTACAATGGCGGCTACGGCAACATAGTGGAGGTCGATCACGGCAGCGGGCTCGTGACGCGCTACGCCCATCTGTCATCCATCGCGGTAGGCGCGGGAGAATGGGTCGAGGCCGGAGCCGCCATCGGCCGTGTCGGCTCCACCGGCCGCTCGACGGGAAGTCATCTGCATTACGAGACGAGGATCGACGGCGAGCCCGTGGACCCGCAGCGCTTCCTGCGCGTCCTCGGCGGATCGGACGCGCAGTTCCTCGCCGCTAGATAGGAGAGCCCAACTGAAGGGAAGCGAGGACTAATCGATGTCCTCGACTTCGCCGGCCCCGCCATAGACGCGCTGAGCGAGCGACGCTTCCATGAAGGGATCGAGTGCACCATCCAGCACTTCGTCGGGATCCGTCGACTGGGTGCCTGTGCGCAGGTCCTTCACCAGCTGGTAGGGCTGCAGCACGTAGGACCGGATCTGGTGGCCCCAGCCGATATCGGTCTTGGCCGCGTTCTCGGCATTGGCCTTTTCTTCGCGCTTCTTGAGCTCGGCCTCGTACATCCGGGCGCGCAGCATGTTCCAGGCCGTGGCCCGGTTCTTGTGCTGGGATCGCTCCTGCTGGCACGCCACCACGATCCCGGTGGGGTTGTGGGTGATGCGCACCGCCGAATCGGTGGTGTTCACGTGCTGGCCACCGGCGCCCGACGACCGATAGGTGTCGATGCGGCAATCCGATTCCTTGATCTCGATGACGATGCGGTCGTCGATCACCGGATAGACCCGGACGCTGGCGAAGCTGGTATGGCGCCGCGCGCTCGAATCGTAGGGAGAGATGCGCACGAGGCGGTGGACGCCGGATTCCGTCTTGAGCCAGCCATAGGCGTTGTGGCCCTTGACCATGAGCGTGGCGCCCTTGATCCCGGCCTCGTCGCCATCCGACCACTCGACGATGTCGACCTTGTACTTCCGGCGCTCGGCCCAACGGCCGTACATGCGCTGGAGCATGTTCGCCCAGTCCTGGCTCTCGGTGCCGCCGGCCCCGGCATGGACTTCGACATAGGTGTCGAGCCCGTCGGCCTCGCCGGAGAGGAGCGTCTCGATCTGGCGGCGCGCGGCCTCCTTCTCGACGGCGCGGATGCCGTTCTCGCCTTCGAGAATGGTGTCCTGGTCGCCTTCCATCTCGCCGAGCTCGATGAGCGTCGCGGCGTCATCGAGATCCTGGCTGAGCTTCTTGATCGCGCCCGCGGCGTCCTCAAGGGCGCCGCGCTCGCGCATGACCTTCTGCGCCGCCTCGGCGTCGTTCCACAGGTTGGGATCCTCGGAGGCTGCGTTCAGCTCCGCGAGGCGTTTCTCGACGGTATCCCAGTCAAAGATGCCTCCTCAGCAGTCCGATCGACTGCTTGGCGGCATCCGAGAGTTGTTCGATCTCGGCGCGCATCTGGTGTTTCGGCTCGTGGTGAAGGTACAGGGCTTAGCGTGTGAGCGCGGGTGATACCGAGACGCCCGCCCGGTGTAAACGGCGGCGCCCGTCTTCCTCTTCCCTTAGGTCCGGGACGGTCCCCCGCATGACGCCAGCCACCACCTCTCGACCCACGGGCCGCATTCGGTCGCGAGGGGGCTGTCTCGCGGCGGGTCTCGCCATCATCGTCGTGGGGCTGAGCCTGCGCTTCGTGCCCCTCGGTCTGCCGATGGGGATCGTCAAATACGGCGGTTCGGCCCTGTGGGCGGCAATGGTCTACGCCTTGGTCGCGGCGTTGCTGCCGCACCGGAATGGGCAGGCGATCCTCCTCGTGGCCGGTGCGATCGCCCTGGTGGTGGAGCTCTCCCGCCTCGTCCATACGCCGTGGCTCGACGCGTTCAGACTGACGCTCCCCGGCGCCTTGTTGCTCGGGCGGATCTTCTCGCCCTGGAACCTCGTCGCCTATGCCGCAGGCCTCACCGCATCTGCCCTCGTGGATCGGTGGGCCGGCCTCCGCGCGAAAGGCGGATAGGTGTCAGCGGCCGTAGGCGGGAGGCGCGACGCGTGCCGGGGCCAGGACGAACTCGTGCGGCCGACGGCGCCCGTTCAGCGGACCTTCCGTTGGCGAATCCTCGAAATAGCTGTTGCCGCTGAGGCCGAACCCGCCGCCATTCATGACGCTCGGCACCGGAATGGCGCGCGCATCGTCCGGGACGGGACGGCCCGTCGCCCGGTCTGTGGGCAGGATGTAGGGGCCATTCGCCGCCGTATAGGACGTTTGAGCAACGGCGCCGGAGGCGAGGGACAGGCCGAGGCCGATCAGGCCTGCGGCGGCGAAGGTCGAGAGATGCTGCACGGGTCGCTCCGTCGCGGTGTTCACATGCGGCCGCAGCCGCTCATGCCCTACCATGCCCCATGAGAGGTTGCCTGTCCGTGTCCTCGCCGCTCCAAGATCCATCTTTTTCGATGCCGGCCGGTCCCGCACGGGGGAGATGCTTCCCGATCCAGGGGGCAACCAGCCCGGATTCTCCGCGTTGAACCAGCAAGCGCAACCGATAAGCGCATTCAGCAAGGAGCCCACCATGACCGCCATCAAGATCTCCACCGCCGCCGCCGCATTGGTCGTTGCCCTGTCCGGCGCCGCCTTCGCGCAGACCGGAATGCCCGAGAGTCATGGCACGAACGCCGCCGGTTCGAAGTCGGGCGTGGTCGGCAAGGGGGACAGCATGGAGGCAGGCCCCGCCACCACAGGCACCGCGACCGCGCCGGGCGCCCGCACGGCACCGGGCAACGCCATGCCCTCCACTCCCGGCATGACCACCAACGATCCGAGCGCAGCGCCGCGGCCCGTCTCGCCGGCACCGGCCGTCCGCTAAGATCAGGGGCCAGCGCCTGACAAAAGAAAAAGGCCGGAGCGATGCTCCGGCCTTTTTCTATGGATGGGACGCCGTGTCCGCGCAGCTCAGCCCTTGGCGCGCAGGACGACCTGAGGCTCGCGTTCCACCGGCACGCAATTGGTGCGGACCGCGTTCAGGACGAGGGGCTGCGAATCGCAGACATAGCTGAGACCCGGATCCGGTGCGGGAACCGGATCACGCGCGACGATCGGGTTCGGCGCGCAGGCACCGGCCGATCCGGCCAGCAGCAGCGCGACGGTTAGGGTCAATCCGCGCATACGATCCTCGGTGGCAGGCGACATGGCGCGACCCTGCTCACCGGGACGGCATGTGACAAGCACATGAGAGGGGCTCGGGCCGCTTTGGCGCGACCTGTCTCCCCCCCGCAACATCACCGATGACGCGATTCAGCCCGCTTTCGTGAGCGGGACGACGTTGTGGAGCGTGCGGTCCGACGTCTCGAAGAAGCGGCGGATGTTGCGGGCCGCCTGGCGGATGCGCTGCTCGTTCTCCACCAGCGCGATACGAACGTAATTGTCGCCGTGTTCGCCGAAGCCGATGCCCGGTGCCACCGCCACGTCCGACTTCTCTAGGAGGAGCTTGGAGAATTCGAGGCTGCCGAGGCCCTGATACTTCTCCGGGATGGGCACCCAGGCGAACATCGAAGCCGACGGGCTCGGGATCTTCCAGCCGGTCTTGTCGAACGACTCGATCAGCGCGTCGCGGCGCTTCTTGTAGATCGAGCGCATCTCCACGATGCAATCCTCGGGTCCGTTGAGGGCGGCGGTGGCCGCCACCTGGATCGGCGTGAACGCCCCGTAATCGAGGTAGGATTTCACCCGCGTGAGGGCGGCGAGCAGGCGCTCGTTGCCCACCGCGAAACCCATGCGCCAGCCGGCCATGGAGAACGTCTTGGAGAGCGAGGTGAACTCCACCGTGCAGTCGATGGCGCCCGGCACCTCCAGCACGGAGGGCGGCGGCTCGCCGTCGAAATAGACCTCAGCATAGGCGAGGTCCGACAGGATGATGATCTCGTGGCGCTTGGCGAAGGCGACGAGGTCCCGGTAGAAATCGAGGCTCGCGACATAGGCCGTTGGGTTCGAAGGGTAGCAGACCACGATCGCCACCGGCTTGGGGATCGAGTGCTGCATGGCCTTTTCCACGGCCGGGAAGAAGGCCGGGGTCGGCTCGGCCGGCACGGAGCGGATCACGCCGCCCGCCATCAGGAAGCCGAAGGCGTGGATCGGGTAGCTCGGGTTCGGCACCAGCACCACGTCGCCCGGCGCGGTGATCGCCTGCGCCATGTTGGCGAAGCCCTCCTTGGAACCCAGCGTCGCCACCACCTGCGTGTCGGGGTTCAGGCTCACGCCGAAACGGCGCTTGTAGTAGTTCGCCTGCGCCCGGCGGAGACCCGCGATGCCCTTCGAGGACGAATAGCGGTCCGTGCGCGGCCGGCCGGCCGTCTCCACCAGCTTGGCGATGACGTGGCGCGGGGCGTCGAGATCGGGATTGCCCATGCCGAGATCGATGATGTCGGCGCCATTGGCGCGCGCCTGGGCCTTGATCCGGTTGACCTGCTCGAACACGTAAGGGGGCAGGCGCTTGATGCGGTGAAAATCGGTCATGGGCTTCACGGGGTCCGATGCGCCAATCGCATGATTCGCGCGTTCAAAACTGTCATCACTCTGACGTGGTCGACCTGTCTACCATCTCGGCGGCCCGGAGCCGACCGTTATTGTGCAGGCTGGATCTGGCCCGTGGCGCGGGCGGCGCTCTCGGCGGCACGGCCCTTGGCTTCGTTACGCCCGCGCGCGCCCATCAGATCGTTCTCGAGACTTCTGGTCCCCTCGGCGGTGCGGGCGCTGATGGGTCTGGCCGGTGCTGCGACGCCGACGGGCAGGTATTCGGCGTCGGTCTTGCGGGATTGCACCACGAAATCGGGCGCCTTCACATCCTTCGGCCCGCCCCCGGCGAGCGTATAGGCGCCGCGCATGGCGTTGAGGTCGCCGGAGCATCCTCCCGCGGCGAGAAGGCCGCCGAGGACGAGGGCCAGACGGGGGACGAAGCCGCACCGCCTGTGATTCCGTGATGAAGGCTCTGACATAATGACCTGAAACGTAAGCCGCGCCCTGGCGGAAAGTCGAGGTGCCGCGTTAATTTGTCGAGAACGAGGACGGTTCGGCCGGGCCGTCCCGCGGAAATAGAGGGGAAATCAACGCGTGACGACCGACAGGACGACACCGCTTCCCGATATCGACGCCTTGTCCCGCAACGCGACGTTGTTGATCGAGGAGTTCACCCGCACCGCCGGCGCCTACATGAAGCCGATCAGCCAGGCGGACCCGCTCGATCCCGAACTGGCCAAGCCTCCGGAAGAGGTCAACGACGTCGTCAAGACCCTCGGCACCGTGGTCGAGCGCTGGATGGTCGACCCGCAGAAGTCCCTCGAAGCCCAGAAGAAGCTCAGCGACGCGTTCATCACCCTCTGGGGCTCGACCTGGCATCGCCTCCAGGGCGAGGAAGCGTCGCCCGTGGCGTTGCCCGAGGCGAAGGACAACCGCTTCAAACACGCGGAATGGTCCACCAACCCGATCTTCGACTTCATCAAGCAGAGCTACCTCATCACCTCCCGCTGGGCGGAAGAGCTCGTCGACGAGGCCGACGGGATCGACGAGCATACGCGGCACAAGGCGCAGTTCTACCTGCGCCAGATCGTCGGCGCGCTCTCGCCCTCCAATTTCGTGATGACCAATCCCGAGCTGATTCGGCACACGCTGCAGGAGAACGGCGCCAATCTCGTGCGCGGCATGAAGATGCTCGCCGAGGACATCGAGGCCGGGAAAGGCCAACTGCGGGTCCGCCAGACAGATCCGTCCGGCTTCGAGGTCGGAGTCAACGTCGCGGTGTCCCCCGGCGAGGTGGTGTTCCGCAACGACCTGATGGAGCTCATTCAATACTCGCCGACCACCGAGACGGTGCTCAAGCGCCCGTTCCTGATCGTGCCGCCTTGGATCAACAAGTTCTACATCCTCGATCTCAACCCGTCGAAGAGCCTGATCGGCTGGATGGTGTCGCAGGGCCTCACGGTCTTCTGCATCTCATGGGTGAACCCCGACGAGCGCCACGCCGACAAGGATTTCGAGAGCTACATGCGCGAGGGCATCGAGGCGGCCATCGACGCGATCGGTGTCGCCACCGGTGAGAGCGAGGTGGCGGCGGCGGGATATTGTGTCGGCGGCACCCTGCTGGCGGTGACCCTGGCGATGCAGGCGGCCACGGGCAACAAGCGCATCAACAGCGCCACCTTCCTGACGACGCAGGTGGACTTCACCCATGCCGGCGACCTCAAGGTCTTCGCCGACGAGGAGCAGATCCGCAGCATCGAGGCGCGGATGAAGAAGCGCGGCTACCTCGAAGGCTCGGGCATGGCGACCGCCTTCAACATGCTGCGGCCGAACGACCTGATCTGGTCCTACGTGGTCAACAACTACGTGAAGGGGCAGACGCCCTCGGCCTTCGACCTGCTCTACTGGAACGCCGACGCCACGCGGATGCCGGCGGCCAACCATTCCTTCTACCTGCGCAACTGCTACCTCGATAACACCCTGGCCCAGGGGCGCATGATCCTCGGCAACGTCCGTCTCGACCTGAAGAAGGTGAAGGTGCCGATCTTCAACCTCGCCACCCGGGAGGATCACATCGCCCCCGCCATCTCCGTCTTCGAAGGGTCGTCGAAGTTCGGCGGCAAGGTCGATTACGTGCTGGCCGGGTCCGGTCACATCGCGGGCGTGGTCAACCCGCCCTCCAAGCCGAAATACGGGTTCTGGACCGGCGGGGCCGCCAAGGGCCGCCTGGAGGATTGGATTTCGGCGGCGACCGAGCACAAAGGGTCATGGTGGCCCTACTGGTTCGAATGGCTGGAAAAGCAGGCGCCCGCCCGTGTGCCTGCCAGAATTCCGGGAGAAGGAGGCCTCGCCTCCCTGGGGCCGGCGCCCGGAACCTATGTCCGCATGAAGGCGTGATCCGTCAGACGCCATTCGGCTCGAATGGCCAAGTCGAGAACGAGATCGTCGGTGGTCCCTGCGGCCGGATGATGGTTAGTCGGGTGTGTTTTTTTAGGATCCCCTTCACCTCATCCTTCGAGGCGGCTGTCGCCGCAGCTCAGGATGAGGTCGACGAGGGGAAGATCTCCACACTGCCTCGGTGTTCCGGCCGAATACCCTCAGAACTTCCGCACCAGTGGAGCGGGAGCGACCGGCGCCGATGGCGTGCCGAAGACGTAGCGGAAGCCCACCGAAACGATGTCCGCGCTGCCGCTCGTATCGGCGGCGAAGGGAATGTCGCGGAAGTTGTAGTCGCGGCCCGGACCGGCGAGGAGCTTCGAATCGCCCACGAGGAAGAGGTGAGAATAGGCGATGTTGAGGGTCAGCTTCTCGCTCCAGCGATAGCTGCCGCCGAGCGAGACGTTGAAGCGGTCGCTGTCGGGCAGCCGAACCGAGCGGTTCGAGAAATCGATGGGCGATTGTTCGTAGGCGAGACCGGCCCGGACGGTGAGGGCCGGCGACCAATCGTACTCGCCGCCGACGGAATAGGTGTAGCCGTCCTTGTAGTTCAGGGGCAGCGTGGTCGCGATGCCGCCGGTGGTGCGGCCGACGATGCCGACATCGCCGAGCCTCGACCAATTGTCCCACTCGAAACCGAGATTGACGCGGGCGACCGGGCTGACGGCCTGGGTCAGGCCGACGCTCAACTTCTCCGGCGTATTGAGGTTGGCGGTGACCTGCTGGCTCAGGAAGGCCGCCGGCCCCGGCAAAAGGAAGGCGCCTTCGATGTCGTGATGCACGGAGGAGCGATAGCCGACGCCCAACGCCGTGCCGGCCCAGGGGGTGATGAGCACGCCCGCCGTGAAGCCGACGCCCCAGGATTCTCCCTTGAGCGACGCGTTGGGGGCGATGAGCGGGCTGAACGAGAGCGGGAAGGCCTGGCGAAGGGTCAGCCGGAAATACTCGATGTTCGGCCCGGCGGCGATCGAGAGCCACTCGTTGACCTTGAAGCCGATGGTCGGGTTGAACGAAAGCGAGAAGATGCGGCTCGATCGTCCGTAGACTTCGCCGGCCCAGTCGTCGCGAGGCTTGGTCACGAGGCCGAAGGGAGCGCCGGTCTGGATGCCGATCCAGAGCCGGTCTGTGAGCTGGTAGGAGGTGGCGCCGGCCGGGATCACGGCGCCCTGGCCGATATCGCCGCTGCCGCCCAGCGGCGCGAACAATGGCGAGGTGCCGTCGGTCGGGGTGATCTTGGAGGAGAGGTTGATGAAGCTGAGATTCTGCTCGCTGACCCAGCCGGGGTTCATGGTGATCGTGGCCGGGTTCCAGAACATCGAGGAGACGCCGCCGGAGCCGGACGCGGCGCCCGCGAAAGCCTGACCCTGCGCGAGGGTGCTCTGTTCGCGGATGCCGAACGCGCCGGCCATGGCGTCCCCTGCCGTCAGGGTCAGGACGGCGGCGGAGAGTCCCGCCAGAGCCGTGTTGCGAATCGTCATGGCCATGTCCTGCTCCCGACCCTTGCTTGCGATGCTCGGATTTACCGCGGCGTGATCCCCGGCCGGCATCTTGAGCAGAAGAGTGCCGTTCTTGGCCGGTCTATGCAATCCATGTGCGGCAAAGTGTTAATCGTTTCATAAGCTGCGATTTACTTTGGCTATGCCTTCGCCGACATCGTCGCCCGTGTCACCGAAAGGCATCGCAGCGAATCGTTCACATCTAAACTGTTCGATTTACGTATCTCATATCCTGCAGAAAAATGCGTATCGCGCGGAATTTTCAAAGGGATGTATGAATTATGCAACATGTCTCTGTACGGTCTCGACACCTTGCCAGGGACGGTGGAGGGACCGATGTCTCGGGCTGACAATGGATCGAAGCGGAGCGAGAACCGATGAAACTTGTGCGTCACGGAGATGTGGGCGACGAGAAGCCCGGCTTGATCGATGCCGAGGGCGGGTTGCGCGATCTGTCGGGCATCCTGCGCGATATTTCCGGCGCGGCCCTCGCCACGACGTCATTGGAGCGCCTGCGCGCCATCGCTCCCGAGACGCTGCCGCTCCTCCCCGCGGAGACGCGGCTCGGCCCCTGCGTCGGCGGCACCCGCAACTTCATCGCGATCGGGCTGAACTATACCGATCACGCGGCGGAGATCGGTGCCGACATCCCGGCCGAGCCCATCGTCTTCAACAAGGCGCCCTCCTGCATCTCCGGCCCCAACGACCGGGTCATTCTGCCGAAGGGGTCGGCCAAGACGGATTGGGAGGTGGAGCTCGCCATCGTCATCGGCGCGCGCGCATCCTACGTCCATGCCAACGAGGCCCTGTCCTATGTGGCGGGCCTGTGCCTCTGCAACGACGTCTCCGAGCGCGAGTTTCAAATGGAGCGCGGCGGGACCTGGACCAAGGGCAAGGGGTGCCCGACCTTCGGTCCCCTCGGGCCGTGGCTGGTGACGCTGGACGAGATCCCCGACCCGTCCGCCCTGGACCTGTGGCTCGACGTGAATGGCGAGCGGATGCAGTCGGGCTCGACATCGACGATGATCTTCGGCGTCGCCCAGATCGTCGCCTATCTCTCGCATTTCATGATGCTGGAGCCCGGTGACGTCATCACCACGGGCACGCCCCCCGGTGTCGGGATGGCACGCAAGCCGCCCCGCTTCCTCAAGAACGGTGACGTAATGACCCTCGGCATCACCGGCCTCGGTGAGCAGCGCCAGGAAATCGTCGCCTTCGACGACTGGACCGCGAAGGTCGCCGCCGGCGAATCCACTCATTGAAACGGGGCGGGGATCGAAATCCCCGCTCGCTCGTCTCCTCTCCTAAGCGGGTTCGCGTTGGCAAGCCAACGCTTCACCCTTCTTGGCTCTTTGCTGTGTCGCAGGGTTTTGTCGCAGAACCGGGGGCCCCTTCTGCGAAACCTGCTTAGAGGCAGCTTGGCCGGTAAATCGCATCGCACGGCTCGGCCCCTGGTAGTTGGAAGGACCTAACCTTGAGCATCGGACTGATCGCCCTCCTCGATGACATCGCGGGGCTCGCCAAGGTCGCGGCCGCTTCCCTCGACGACGTCGCCGCGCAAGCCGCCAAGGCCGGTGCGAAGGCGGCAGGGGTCGTCATCGACGACGCCGCCGTGACGCCGCGCTACGTCGTGGGCTTCGCGGCCGAGCGCGAATTGCCGATCGTGGGCAAGATCGCCGTCGGTTCGCTGCGCAACAAGATGCTGTTCCTGCTGCCGGCGGCCCTGCTGCTGCAGGCCTTCGCCCCCTGGGCCATCACCCCGCTGCTCATGCTCGGCGGGGCCTATCTCTGCTACGAGGGCACCGAGAAGGTCTACGAGGCGCTGTTCCCGCACGAGGCGCATGCGCATGAGGCCAAGCTCGATGCCGATGCCGGGGACGGCGCGGCTCTGGAAGCGCGCAAGGTCTCCAGCGCGATCAAGACGGATTTCATCCTGTCGGCCGAGATCATGGCGATCTCCCTGGCCTCTCTTCCCGAAGGCAGCATCTGGACGAAGGCGATCGTGCTCGCGGTCGTCGCCATCGGCATCACGGTCTTCGTCTATGGCGGCGTGGCGCTCATCGTGAAGGCGGACGATGCCGGGGTCGCGATGGCGAAGAACACTTCGGCGTCCGTGTTCGGCAGCGCGATCCGCGGTTTCGGCCGTGCCCTGGTCAAGGGCATGCCGGTCTTCCTGCAGCTTCTGGCCATCATCGGTACCGCCGCGATGATCTGGGTCGGCGGCGGCATCCTCGTCCATGGTCTCGAAGGTTACGGCCTGCCCCAGGTCGCCCACGTGATCCACGACGCCGCTGCCGGCAGCGCGAAGATGGTGCCGCCGGTCGGACCCGTCGTCGAATGGATCGTCACCGCCATCGGCTCCGGCATTGTGGGCCTCGTGGTCGGGGCCGCGCTGATTCCGATCACCAGCTACCTCTTCGCGCCGCTCTGGTCGGGCCTGTCGGGGTTGCGCGGCAAGACGGCGTGAGGGGGCGATCCTGGCCGGCCTGAAGCCAAATGCATCGGGGCATGCGGCCGGCCCGGCTTGATTTTCCGGCGAAGATTCGCCTCATGGGGCCATGACTGACACCGTGGCCCCCCTCGCCCCCTTCCCCACCCCTTTGCCCGCCACCGAGATCCCCGCGATCCGGCACGATTGGATCGTGGCCGAGATCCAGGCGATCCACGACCTGCCGCTCCTCGACCTTGTGTTCCGGGCGGCACAGGTCCACCGCGCCCATAACGACCCGGCCGATATCCAGCGCGCCGCCCTGCTGTCGATCAAGACCGGCGCCTGTCCCGAGGATTGCGCCTATTGCCCACAATCGGCGCACCACAAGGGCACCGGCCTGCCGCGCGAGCGCCTGATGGCGGTGGACAAGGTGCTGAAGGAGGCCGCCGCCGCGAAAGCCGCCGGGGCCCATCGCTTCTGCATGGGCGCCGCCTGGCGCCAGCCCAAGGACGGCCCGGAATTCGATGCCGTCCTCTCCATGGTGCGCGGTGTCCGCGGCCTCGGAATGGAAGCCTGCGTCACGCTCGGCATGCTCACCCCGTCTCAGGCGGGCCGCCTCGCCGAGGCCGGGCTGACCTCCTACAACCACAACCTCGATACCGGCCCGGATTTCTACGGCGACATCATCTCGACGCGGACCTACGAGGATCGCCTCAACACCCTTCAGAACGTGCGCGATGCCGGGATCGGCGTCTGTTGCGGCGGCATCGTCGGCATGGGTGAGGGCGTGAAGGACCGCGCGGCGATGCTTCAGGTGCTCGCCAACCACGCCCCCCATCCCGAGAGCGTGCCGATCAACGCCCTGGTGGCCGTCGAGGGGACCCCTCTCGAGGACCGTCCGCCCGTGGACCCGCTCGATCTCGTGCGGATGTGCGCCACCGCCCGCATCGTCATGCCGAAGGCGCGTGTGCGTCTCAGCGCCGGCCGCAAGGGGCTCACCCGCGAAGCGCAGATCCTCTGCTTCCTCGCCGGCGCGAACTCGATCTTCTACGGCGAGCGCCTCCTCACCACGGCCAATAACGAGACCGATGCCGATGCCGAACTGCTTCGCGACATCGGCATCACCGTGCCGGGCCTGACCCTGGCGGCCGCGGAATAGGCTCAGGGCGACGTCGTCGGGCGGTCCGGGATCACGATCCGGAAGCGGGCGCCTTCCCCCTCCCCCGTCGGATCCAGCGTGAGAGAGCCGCCCTGAAGCTCGATCAGTTCGGCGGCGATCGGAAGCCCGAGCCCGGTCCCGCCCGCGCGCGTCGACCCCTCGAACGGCGAGAACAGGTTCGCCCTCGCCCGTTCGGGAAGCCCCGGCCCGTTATCCGCGATGAGGATCGTCACCCCGCCCGCCCCCGGCCGGCCGTGGCGCGTGGCCTCGATCTCGATCACCGGATCGAGCAGCCGCGCCTTGTCCGAACCGATGGCCTGAACGGCGTTGCGCACGATGTTGGTGAGCGCCCGCGAGAACTGGTCGGGATCGACCTCCACCTCGACATTCTCGTCGCAGGCCACGCGAATCGTCACCCGAGACGCGCCGTCGAGCCTGGACAGGTCGGATTGCTCGGCCAGGATCGGCGCGAGCTCGACCTTGCGCCGTTGCGGGACGGCCTCGCTCGCCCGGCCATACGCCAGCGTCTCCTCGCAGAAGCGGATCGCCCGGCCGAGAGTGGCGAGGAGGCGGGGGGCGATGCGCTCCACCGCCGGGTCCGACACGGATTCCAGCCGGTCACCGAGAAGCTGCGCCGTGGTCAGGAGGTTGCGCAATTCGTGGTTGATCTTGCTCACCGACAGGCCGAGCTCGGCGAGGCGGCGCTTCTGGCGCAGCTCGCCGGCCAACGCCGTCTCCATGCGGGCGAGCGCCACCTCCGCGTGACCGATCTCGTCGGTCCGGCGCGACGGCGTGATGATGCGGTCGCTCCCCTGGGGATCGTCGGCGAATTCCGTGATGTTGCGGGCGAGGCGCCGGACCGGGCGCACGATGATCCGCTGCAGCATCAGGAAGACGAGGCCGGCCACGGCCGCGGCGATCGCCAGCGACGAGAGCAGCAGCCGGTCGGCGAAGTCGATCAGCGCCTCGCGCAGGGGCGCCTCGTCGAGGAGGATCTCCACGAGGTCGAACCCGTCCCGGCCATGGCCGATGACCCGGACCGGGCCGTTGCTCACGGTGAAGACGGTGCGCCATGCCCCCCCGATGGAGGCGATCCAGTCATGGGAACGCAGGTCGACGAGGCCTGCGACCTCCGAGGGGATCGTGTCCACGGCAAGGAGGCGGCGCGTCCCGTCGCCGCGCACCGCGATGGCGCTGGCGCCGACCCCCCTCAGGAGATGGCGCGCGAGGTCTTCCGAGACGTGCTGATCCGGCGAGGCTTCGAGGACGAGGGCAGCGATCTGGGCGGCGGCGATGCGGTCCGACAGCCACATGCGCCGGTAGTTCGCCACGGTCGGCACGTAGATCAGGATCTCGACCAGGGCGACGAAGGCGATGGTCACGAGGAACAGCCGTCCCGACAGGCCGAGATGACGGCCGATTCCCGCCCGCGCCTCCGCCTCGGCGGGGACAGGCAGTTCCATGCCGGCGCGTGGCGTCGCGTCCATCACGGGGTTCCGATCATCCCTCATCCCGGGCTTCTTGGCTCGTCCCGGTCTCCCCGGCGCAGTGCCTCCCGCGGCGGTCATTCCGATCTCTCGGCGATCAACTCTACGTCTTAATGCGATTGATTTACATCACGGTTACGCTCCGGCCGCCGCGCCGTCGACTGCCCGGCCACAGGGATCTGCGACGTGACGCTACGCTTGCGGGCGAACCGGCGTCTCAGCCCTATGGAGAGCAACGCGAAGGCGGCGAGGCCGCCGAGGCCGGCCAGGGTCTTGACGGTGACGAGAGACCGCAGGGACAGGGCCTCGTCGCAGGCCTCGGCGCCGCTCGCCAGACAGTCCGCCTTGGCCGCCTCGTTGGCCGCGACGACATCCTCGATCGCCGATCCGGCTGCCGCATAGACGACGGCGCCGGGGGCGAGGCCCAGAAAGGTCGCGAGCACGAAGGTGCGCAGGGGAACGCCGAAGGCCGCCGGGGCGAGATTCGTCATCCAGAACGGAAAGATCGGCAGGAGCCTCAGGACGAGGATGAAGCCGAACGCGTCGTCGCGGAACCCCGCCGCGAGGCGGCCGAGGCGCGGTCCGGCGCGGGTCACGAGAAACTCCGACATCGGCCCACGGCCAATGGAGAAGACGATGGCCGCGCCGGTCGTCGCCGAGACGAGGGCGATCCCCGCGCCTGTGGCGGCCCCGAACAGGAAACCCGACAGGATGGTCAGCACCAGCGAGGCCGGCACGGACACGATCACGCAGCCGATATAGACGAGGCAGGCGACACCGATGGCTCGCGACCGGTCTGCGGCCACAGCCTCCATCAGCGTTGCGCGATAGGACAGCAGGCGGTCGAGGCTGAGAAGGTGCGGGGCGCCGGAGATGAGGACGCCCAGCGAGATGGCCACGAGGGCGAGGATCGGAAGCCACCGCAGGGCGCGGCGGAGGACGCCGCTCGAGTTGCGTGTCATGTCCCCGCTTCACCGGGCCGGATCAGCCGGGCTTCCGCATCCTCAAAATCTTGAAGAAACCACCGGGAAAGGTCGGCGAGACGCCGATGAACTCGACGCCGTTGCGCCGCGCCCAGGCCTCGATCCGCGTCGACTTGAACGCCGAGGACCAGCCGATCTTGGTGCAGAGCGGCGCCACGATCTCCTCGACCTTCGCGACCGCGCCCTTGGTCTGGCCGAAATGGTTGGCGAGGACGATCTCGCCGCCCGGCCGCACCACGCGGAGAAATTCCGACAACGCGGCTTCGGGGTCCGGCACCAGGGTGATGAGGAACTGCGCGACCACCGCGTCGAAGCTGGCATCGGCATAGCCGAGGCGGCACACATCCATCACCTGAAGGCCACGGACATGGGTGAGCCGCCGGCGCAGCACCTTGGCGCGGGCACGCTTCAGCATGTCCTCGGACAGGTCGACGCCGCAGACGAAGCTGCCCGCCGGATAATAGCCGAGGGACAATCCCGTGCCGACGCCGGCTTCCAGGATACGCGGCCCGCAGGCGGTGGCCGCCATCACCGCGTCGCGCGCGGCGGGCTCGGTGAGCTTGTCGTAGACGACGTCGTAGACCGGTGCCCAGCGGGCATAGGCCTTGCGCATCAGGGCCGTGCTCGGACCGGCCTGCGGCTCGCTCAGCATATCGTCTCTAGATCCTGCGGATGGGGAAGGTTCTGGCTCGGGTCGGCGTCAGGCGGCTTGCGCCGTTCCGGCTGCCAACGCGTCGATGCGACGAATGGTGCCGCCGCCGAGCACACGCGAGCGTGGGCTGTCATCGGCATAAATGACGCAGGCCTGGCCCGGAGAGACGCCGTCTTCCGGTGTGGCCAGCACGACCTCGGCTGCTGCTCCACCGGAATCGACCGTCAGATGCGCGGCGCGCGGCTCACGGGTCGAGCGGACCCGCACGGCCACCGGCATGTCGACGACCCCGCCGGACGGCAGGATCCCGAGCCAATTCAGATCGTCGAGGCGGATGCGGCTGGTGGCGAGGGCGGAACGCGGCCCCACCACCACCCGGGCGGAACCCGGCTCCAGTCGGACCACGTAGAGCGGCTCGCCGACGGCGAGGCGGAGACCCTTCCGCTGTCCGACCGTGTAATGAATGATGCCCTCGTGCTGGCCGAGCACCCGGCCCTCGAGATCGACGATGTCGCCGGCGCGCGCCGCATCCGGCCGCAGCTTGGCGATGACGTCGGCGTAGCGCCCCTGGGGCACGAAGCAGATGTCCTGGCTGTCGGCCTTCTCGGCGATGGCGAGGCCGAGCTCGCGGGCGAGGCGTCGGGTTTCGTCCTTGGGCAGTTCGCCCAAGGGAAAGCGCAGGAAATCGAGCTGCTCGGCCGTGGTGGCGTAGAGGAAGTAGCTCTGGTCACGGGCCGGATCGAGGGCGCGATAGAGGCCGCGCCCGCCGGCTTCGAGGGGGCGACTGGCCACGTAATGGCCGGTGGCCAGCACGTCGGCATCGAGGTCGCGGGCGGTGGCGAGGAGATCACGGAACTTTATCGACCGGTTGCACTCCACGCAGGGGATCGGCGTCTCACCGGCGAGATAGCTCTCGGCGAAACGGTCGATCACCGATTCCCGGAAGCGGTCCTCGTAATCGAGGACGTAATGCGGGATGCCGAGCGTCTCGGCGACGCGGCGCGCATCATGGATGTCCTGACCGGCGCAGCAGGCGCCTTTGCGATGGACCGCCGCGCCATGGTCGTAGAGCTGCAGCGTGATCCCGACAACGTCGTAGCCCTGCTGGCTGAGCAGCCCGGCCACCACGGAGGAATCCACGCCGCCGGACATGGCGACGACGACGCGCGTCTCGTGCGGGGCCTTGGGAAGGTCGAGGGAGTTCATCACGTCACGGGTTCGCCGGCAGGCCGCAGCGCCCGCACATGCGGAGTCTATAGCGATCCTGAGGTGGAACTTCCAGGCAGGCCGGGAGCAGGTCTCGCATGCCGACGCGCCGGACCCGGCAAATCCTGCCTGGACAGGGACGATTTCGCCGGGTCGCGGAGGATCGGTTTGCGAGCGACGAAAAAGTTTTCCTGTCGAAACAACGGGTTATCAAGTGCGATGCGTGGCTCGAAGTTTGCGCGGTGGGGGGCGAGGAGACTACGCCGAATGGCCACCACGTCGATCAACCGAGACCAGGCCTCGCGGTTCGCGAGCGCGGTCGCCCCGCGTTCCGCCCCGATTCCTGCCACCGATGCGGCGGACCTCGAACGTTTCAGTATCCCCGCAGGCGAGTCGCATCCGGCGCCGGCCTCACGCAGGGCCTTGGAGCCGAAGACGGCCATCCGCGAGCGTGATGCGGCCAAGACCGGCGTCGCGACGTCGGTGGCTTCGCCGACCGCGGAACCGTCCTCGCCGCGGCCGAAGGGCGATGCCGCACGGCCGGGGGCGCTTTCGCAGCGGAGCGTTTATCGCGGGCCGGTCCAAGTCGATGCCGGAGGCATGGGCGCGGCCGAAGCGGCGCTGCGAGAACAGGATCCGGTTTCAGGGCAGATAGAAGACTTGGCCGAGACACGGCCGCTGCGAGCCCGAAGGGACGAGGATCAGGCTACGCCGCCCAACGAGGCCGGTCTCGGAGGTTTGCCGGTGCAGCGTGACGCTTCGGCGGCGCAGGGGACGGACATGCAGCCCACCCTGCCGCAACAGGGGGGAGATCCATCGATCATGGCGGCGCCGGGCTTCCCGCAGCCAGCCGGCAAGGCAGGCTTGCCGATGACCGGCGGCGCCGGACCATTGTCCGCCTCTTCCGTGCAGGCAGGACGTGAGACCCCTCAATCCGCCGCCCCGCCTCAGGCTGGGAATGCCTTGCCGCCTTCGATGGCTGGACAGAGTGGGATACCCGTTCCGGTTCAGGCGATCGCGTCTGCGGCCGTCGCTGCCGAGGCGGTCACGGCGACCGAAGAGCGGAACGACGATGTGGAGGTTCCGGCGGACGGCGCGGTTGCGGACCCCACCGCGACGGCGATGTCCGCCCTCGCCCCGCCCGAACTCCTCGCGCCTCCGCCCCCGGCCAACGCTCCCGCGATGGCGGTTCAGGCCGGTGCCGTGTCGTCTCCGAAACCGAGCGCAATCGTTGCACCCGGCGCGGGCGGCGCGCAAGCTGCCGCCGGTCGTCCGGTCGCCGTACCCGGCACCGATCACCCGGCCTCCTCCGAGCGCGAGACCTCGTCGGCCAAGGCTTTCGACGAGCTAGCCCCCGGTTCGACCGTGGCTGCCGACGATCTCGCTTCGGCTCCTACGGCGACGTTCAGCCCTGTGCCGGCAGCCCACATTTCCGCACCGGTGCCCGACCCCGCCGGCGCCTTCCCCCAGGCCCAGGCGGCGCCGGTGCCCCTCGGCGCGGTGCCGATGACCATCGGGCTCCGGTCGCTGGCCGGGTCGAACCGTTTCGAGATCAGCCTCGATCCGAAGGATCTCGGGCGGATCGACGTGAATCTCGATATCGACAAGGACAGCGGCACCGTCACCGCATATCTCACGGTCGACCGGCCGGAGACCCTGGCCCTGCTCCAGCGCGATGTCGGCAACCTGCAACAAGCTCTGTCGCAGGCCGGCTTCGATGCGGGTGAGGCCGCCATCAACCTGTCCCTGCGCAGCGACACCGGCTCCGATGGGGGCAACGGCGCCGAGCGGGATGGCGGGGGCGGCCGGGATGGCCGCTCCGGCACGCCCGGTTCCGACCTGAAGGACCCGCGCCTTTCCAACGACGTCGTGCCGCTGCGTATGCTGCGCGGCCTCGGCGGCATCGACATCCGAATCTGAGGAGACCGCCATGACAGCCGGCATCACCGGAGCTTCGAGCAGCTCCTCCATCACGAACCCGAGCACGGCCACCGGCGCTTCCCAGGAGATCGCCGGCAATTTCCAGCAGTTCCTGACCCTGCTGACGACGCAGCTCAAGAACCAGAACCCGATGGACCCCCTGGACACCAACCAGTTCACGCAGCAGCTCGTGCAATATGCCGGCGTCGAGCAGCAGCTGAAGTCGAACGACCGGCTCGATTCCATCCTCAACAACGCGAAGGCATCGAGCGCGGCCGCCGCCACGGGCTTCATCGGCCAGAGCGTGACGGCGGACGGTCGGGTCGCCAACCTGAAGGACGGCTCGGCCGTCTGGACCCTGACGCCCGCGCGTGCCGCCAAGCAGGCGACGATGACGATCAGCGATGCCAAGGGCAACGTGGTGGCCACACAGACGAAGGCCCTGACCGCCGGGGCGCAGACCTTCGCCTGGGACGGACGGTCCACCTCCGGTTTCACCTCCGCCAACGGCAGCTACTCGATCAAGATCGATGCCTTCGACGCCACTGGTGCACAGGTTAGCGTCGACACGCAGGTCGCCGGAAAAGTCGACGGCGTCGATCTCAGCGGCAGCGAGCCGGTGCTGCTGATCGGCAAATCGCGGCTGCCGATATCGGGCGTGCAGAACATCGGATCCGGGTTGTCCACATGATCCTGGAAAAAACGAATCAGATGCAATCGATCCGCTTCAACATATCTTAAGCGGGCGCAAGTAGCTTCCAACCTCGACAGGTCAGTCGAGTTGTAGAGCGTATCATGACCGAACCAAGCCGCCCGAGAGTCAAATACGTCATCGGGCCAGATGGAAGCCCGCTGACGATCGCGGATCTTCCGCCGACCACGACCAGACGATGGGTCATCCGCCGCAAGGCCGAAGTCGTCGCAGCCGTCCGCGGCGGTCTTCTCAGCCTTGAGGAAGCCTGCCAGCGTTATACCCTTACCACCGAGGAATTCCTGAGCTGGCAGTTCTCCATCGACCAGCATGGCCTGGCCGGATTGCGGACCACCCGTATTCAGCACTACCGCCATTGAGATCGAGGAGGGTCGGCATCCGGGCCGGGTTCCGGAAGTCCCCTTCGAGCAACGATCTCCTTGAAAAAGAACCGCGCCCTCCCCGGGGCGCGGTTCTTTCCGTTTCGGGGGCGGCTCGAAACGGACGAACGCCGACCATCCTTTTTTCCTGGGTTAAGGAAATCGTTAACCGGACGCTAACCACGACCTGGGCAAATTTTGCCGAGCGAGCGCGGCCCTTCCGCCGCTCCGGTTCGGGTGGGTACGTCGCGTCGTGAAGTCCGTTCTCGAAGTGGTGACGAAGTTGGGACCGGCGCGGCTCGCGGCCATGGCGGCCGTGACCCTGACGTTGATCGGCTTCTTCGCCTTCGTGATCCTTCGCGTGTCGAAGCCCGATATGGGCGTCCTCTTCGCCGACCTGTCGATGCAGGATTCGGGGGCTGTCATCCGGGACCTCGATGCGCGCGGCATCAAGTACGAGACGCGCGGCGATGCGGGCCAGACCATCATGGCGCCTCGCGCCGACCTGCCCCGCCTGCGGATGGACCTCGCCGGCAAGGGCCTGCCCAGCGCCTCGGGCGTCGGCTACGAGATCTTCGACAAGGGCGATGCGTTCTCGTCCACCAACTTCGTCCAGAACGTCAATCACCTGCGCGCCCTGGAGGGGGAACTCGCGCGCTCCATCCGGGCCATCGGACGGGTCCAGGCCGCGCGCGTCCACCTCGTCATTCCGGAGCGCCGCCTGTTCGAGCGCGACCGCGAGTTGCCCAGCGCCGCCATCGTGCTCAAGCTCGTCGGTGACATGGACCCCTCCCAGGTTCGCGCCATCCGCCATCTCGCCGCTTCCGCGGTGGAGGGCCTGAAGCCGGAGCGGATCTCCATCGTCGACGAGCGTGGCCGCCTGCTGGCGGACGGGGCTCGGGGTGCGGAGGCCGAGACCGGCGCCGGCATGGAGGAGAAGCAGGTCGGCCTCGAGCGCCGCCTGCGGTCCCAGATCGAGGAGATCGTGGCCGGCATCGTCGGCGCGGGCCGCTCGCGGGTGCAGGTCACGGCGGAACTCGACCGGAACCGCATCGAGAGCCGTTCGGAGACCTTCGATCCGGAGAGCAAGGTCGTGCGCTCGACGCAGACCCGCAGCGAAAGCGCGCTCACGGGGGGCAACGAGGGCGCCGTGACCGTCGGAAACGAATTGCCGGGCGCCAACCAGCCGAACCCGAACCCCAATTCGAAGGATTCCTCGAAGAAGGACGAGGAGACCACGAATTACGAGATCTCCCGCGTCACCAAGACGGTGGTCGAGGAAGGCGGACGTCTGAAGCGCCTGTCGGTGGCGGTCCTCGTCGACGGCGCCTACGTCCCGGGAGCGGATGGCCGCCCCGTCTATCAGCCGCGCCCGGCCAACGACATCGAGCGGATCGCCACCCTGGTTCGCACCGCCATCGGCTTCGACAAGGATCGTGGCGATCAGGTCGAAGTGGTCAACCTGCGTTTCGCCGAGACGCCGGCGCCCGTCGAGTTCACCGAGCCCTCGCTGATCCAGTCGCTCATGGCTCCGTCGAAGGAGGACGTGATGCGCATGGTCGAACTGTCGGTGCTTCTCCTCCTGACGGTGATCGTTCTCCTCGCCGTGGTCCGTCCCCTCGTGCGCCGCATCCTCACCGCCGAACCGACCCAGGCCATTCTGGTCTCAGGACCGGCACTGGCCGGTGGCGATCCCGGCGCCGATCAGATGCTTCCGGCTCGCGACAACCCCACGGCCCGCCTCGTCGACTTCGCGCAGTTGAACGGCAAGGTGCAGGCGGAGACCGTCCAGCGGGTGGTGGACATGGTCCGCGGCAGCCCGAGCGAGACGGTGGAGGTCCTGCGCAACTGGATCCACGACAGTTGAGCGGGACGGCGACGGCATTCGAAACGGTAGCGGCAACGGCAACGGCGAAGAGGAGTGAGGCATGGCCTCGGGGTTGAGCGTCATCGCGGATCAGGATCTCGGCAAGGCGGGCTTGAGCGCCATGACCGGCGCCCAGCGCGCGGCTGCGCTTCTCCTGCTCCTCGGCGAGACGGAGGGCGCGCCGATCTGGCAGATGCTGGACGAGGAAGAGGTCAAGATGGTCTCCCACGCCATGGTCCAGCTCGGATCGCTGGAGGCGGAGACCGTCGAGAGGCTGATCGTGGACTTCGTCTCGCGGCTCTCCTCGGGCGGCGGCATCACCTCGAACTATGAACGCACCGAATCGCTGCTTCTCAAGATCTTTCCCACCGAGCAGGTCTCGGCGATCATGGCGGAGATCAAGGGCGCTTCGGGCAAGCGGGTCTGGGCGAGCCTGACGCAGATCGACCCGGAGATCCTCGCCTCGTTCCTGCGCAACGAGTATCCGCAGACGGTCTCGGTGGTGCTGTCGAAGGTGCGCCCCGACTATGCGGCGAAGGTCCTGACGATCCTGCCCGAGGATTTCGCCATCGACGTCCTCAACCGCATGCTGCGGATGGAGACGGTGCAGAAGGAGGCCCTGCGCCACATCGAAGAGACCCTGCGGGTGGAGTTCGTCTCCACCATCGCGCAGACCACACGGCGGGACGCCCACGAACTGATGGCGGACGTGTTCAATGCGTTCGACCGCCAGACCGAAGGCCGCTTCCTCGCGGCCCTGGACCAGGCCAATCGCGGCTCGGCCAAGAAGATCCGCCAGCTCATGTTCACCTTCGAGGACCTGCTGAAGCTCGATGCGGGCAGTGTGCAGACGCTGCTGCGTAAGGTCGACAACGACACCCTGTGCCGCGCCCTCAAGGGCGCCGACGAACGGGTGCGCAACTTCTTCCTCAAGAACATGTCCACCCGCGCGGCCAAGAACATCACCGACGAGATGGGCTCGCTCGGCCCGATCCGCCTCAAGGACGTCGATGAGGCGCAGGCCAAGATGACCGAGCTCGCCAAGGAACTGGCCGAGAAGGGCGAGATCATGATCGCTAAGTCCAGCGGCGAAGAGGAGCTGGTCTATTGAACGCCCGCCGGTTCCTCTTCGACACCGATTTCCGGCCGCGCGAGGGCGCGACCGTCCCGCCCAAGGAGGCGGCGGCCCTGGCCGAGGCCGTGGCGCAGGCCCATGCCCGCGGCGTTCAGGAAGGGCGCGCCCAGGCCGAGGCCCAGGCCCAGGCCCGCATGGCCGATGCCCTCACCCGCGTCGGCCTCGCCGCGGCCGGCCTCATCGGTCAGGCGGACGCGCGGGATGCGGCGCGCGAGGAGGAGGCCCTGGCCTTCGCCGTCTCCCTGGCGCGACGCATCGCCGGCGATGCCCTCGACACCCAGCCGCTCGCGGCCATCGGCGACGCGGCCCGCACGGCCCTGCAGCACCTGCGCGGCGTGCCGCATCTGGTGGTGCGCGTGAACGACAGGCTGGTGGACGAGGCCGAGGCGCTGGTGAAGAGCCTCGCCCGCGAGCGCGGCTTCGAGGGTCGTCTCATCGTCCTCGGCGAGCCCGACCTCGCCCCCGGCGATGCCCGGATGGAATGGGCCGATGGCGGGGTCGTGCGCGACCGCGCCCGTATCGAGGCCGCCGTGCTCGAAGCCATCGGCCACCCTCTCGACTCCTGATCCCTCGCCCCTCGCCCCCGCAACGCCTTCGACTTTGAAAGCCCGTGATGTCCGACAATTTCAGCCTGCCGCAGCTCAATGGCGTCGACTCGTCCTTCGACGGGCTCGGCTCCGAATCGATCCGCGAGGCGCCCACGACCCCCAAGAGCGCCTCCGACCTCGAACAGGTCTTCGACGTCCCCGTGGTGGTCTCGGCCGTGCTCGGCTCGTCGCGCATGCCCATCGGCGATCTGCTGCGGCTGCAGGCGGGCGCGGTGCTGGAACTCGACCGGAAGGTCGGCGAGGCGATCGACATCTTCGTCAACAACCGCCTCGTCGCCCGCGGCGAGGTCGTCCTCGTCGAGGAGCGCCTCGGTGTGACGATGACCGAGATCATCAAGAGCGACCACTGATCCCGCCCGCCGCGCTGCTGCGCGAGGCTCCACCGACACAGGATACTAGACCATGCGGCTCCTCATCATCGGACGCTTGAGCGGCGAACTCGTCACCGCCTCCAAGATCGCCATGAACCGCGGCGCGGCCGTGACCCATGCGGACGGGGTGCCGCAGGGCCTCGCCGTGCTGCGCGCCAAGGGCGCCGACCTCGTCATGATCGATGTGGGCCAGCCGATCCGCGAACTCGTGACGGCGCTTTCCGACGAGCGCATCCGCACCCCGGTGGTCGCCTGCGGCGTCGCCACCGATGCCAAGGCGGCGGTGGCCGCGATCCAGGCCGGCGCCCGCGAGTACATCCCCCTGCCGCCCGATCCCGAACTGATCGCCGCCGTGCTGCAGGCGGTCTCCGAGGACGGGCGCGCCTTCGTCTGGCGCGACGCCTCCATGGAGCGGGTGGTGAAGCTCGCCGAGCAGGTGGCGCGGTCGGAGGCCTCGGTGCTGATCACCGGCGAGAGCGGCACCGGCAAGGAGGTGCTGGCCCGCCACGTCCATGTGAAGTCCACCCGCTCGAGCCGGCCCTTCGTCTCGGTCAACTGCGCCGCGATCCCGGAAGCTTTGCTCGAATCCGAACTGTTCGGCCACGAGAAGGGGGCCTTCACCGGCGCCGTCGCCCGCCGGATCGGCCGGTTCGAGGAAGCCAATGGCGGCACGCTGCTCCTCGACGAAATCTCCGAGATGGATGTCCGCCTCCAGTCGAAGCTGCTGCGCGCCCTGCAGGAACGGGTGATCGACCGGGTCGGCGGCACCGCTCCCGTGAAGGTCGACATCCGGGTGCTCGCTACCTCCAACCGCAATCTCATCGACGAGGTCCGCAAGGGCACCTTCCGCGAGGATCTGTTCTACCGCCTCAACGTGGTGCACCTGCGCCTGCCGCCGCTGCGCGAGCGCCCGGCCGACATCCTCGAACTCGCCACCCATTTCGCCAAGAAATACGCCGAGGTGAACGGCGTGCCGGTCCGGTCCTTGAGCCGCGAGGCGCAGGCCATCATCCGTGAGAATCCGTGGCGCGGGAACGTGCGCGAACTCGAAAACACCCTCCACAGGGCGGTCCTGCTGGCGACGGGAGCGGAGATCGACGCCGACGCGATCTCCACCCCGGAGGGCGAATCCTTCGCCCGCTCCGCCGGGCCGGTGGAGCGCGCCGCCCAGGTCGCCGAGGCGGCCACCCGCGGTCTCGTGGGACGGACGGTGGCGCAGGTGGAATGCGAGCTGATCCTCGACACGCTCGACCATTGCCTCGGCAACCGCACCCATGCCGCCAAGATTCTCGGCATCTCGATCCGGACCCTGCGCAACAAGCTCAACGAATATGTCGATGCCGGCATCAGCGTCGCGGAGCCCGGCAGCGTCCGGGCCGTGGCGGCCTATGGCTGAGGGGCGCTGGCCGGCGGGGCATCACGCCCCGTTGCCGCCCCTCCCCCCTTTGACTTAGGTGTGGCCCGGATGGCGTCCCGGTCCCCGGCTCGCCGGGCACGGAACGGGCACCCGGATTTGGCAAAACACGAGAAGGACACGACCGTTCGCACGGCGAAGTCCGGCTATTCGGACATCGTCCTGGTCTGCGCGAAATGCACCAAGCGTGTCGGCCTGAAGAAGGACGAGATCCGGGGGCGGCTCAAGCGGGAGGTGAAAAGGCGCGGCCTCGGCGGGATGACCCGCGTGGTGTCCACGGGCTGCCTCGGCCCCTGCCCGAAGCGGTTCGTGGCGGTGGCGACCTCCTTCAGCCTATCGCGCAACCGCATCGTCCTGATCGACCCGGAGGGCAATGCCGAGCAGGCCCTCGACACGGTCTATCCGCCCGCCCGCCGGTCCGAGTGAGGCGGTCTCCGATTTCAGCCCCAATGCCACGATAGGATCGGCCCGAGTTCGATTGTGCGTGACAGGCGGAGCGCCGGATGCGCTGTCCCTTCGATGTGTCGCAGATCGTCATCGTAGAACCGGGGTCCATGTCTGCGAAACCCGCATTGAGAGGATCGTCTCCGTTGGCGCTCGTCCATTTCAGAAGTCCGGCCCTTTGACCCGCCGCGTCGTGGCGCCTCCGCCCGCCCGAGCGGGCCTCGGAAGACAGGCCCTGCGCTACCTGCCCGTCCTGGGGACGGTGCTGGGCCTCGGCCTCGCCATCTGGCTGGTGGCGACCCACGATCTCGCCTCGGTGGCCAATGCCTTCGGACGGATCGGAATCGTCGGGCTCGCCGGCATCGTGCTCATGCGCGTCGTCGTCCTGTCCCTCTGTGGTCTCGCCTGGGAGCGGGTGCTGCACCGGCTCTCCACCACCGCCGAGGCGGGTGCTTTCCTCATCCTCCGCTTCGTGCGTGACGGGATCAACGTGCTCCTCCCGGTGGCCTCCGTCGGGGGCGACGTCGTCGGCGGGCGTCTCCTCACCTTCTGGGGCGTGTCGGGCACGTTCGCTGCAGCCTCGATCCTGGTGGACATGCTGATCCAGGTCGGCACGCAGGCCATCTTCGTGCTCATCGGCGTCACGCTACTGATGCAGATGGAAGGCGAGTCCGCCGCGTCCCTCGCGGCCTGGGCCCTGCGTGCGCTCGGCGTCACCGCCATCGTGCTCACCGCCTTCTTCCTGTTCCAGCGCAGCCCGCTCATGCGCGGCGTCGAGCGCCGCGTCGCCGAACTCGGCCGGCGCTTCCTGCGCGACCCGGGCGAGGCGGCACCCGGCTCGGCGCCCGGCGACGCCGGTGTGCATGGCGCCCTCGATACGGTCTGGGCTCCGAAGCGCTGGCCCCTGCTGTTCCAGGGCATCGTCCTCCACCTCCTCGCCTGGATGCTCGGCGCCGTGGAGATCTGGATCGCGCTGACCTGCATGGGCGTGGAGGGCGTGGGCCTCGCCGAAGTCGTCATCATCGAGGCCCTGAGCCAGGCCATCAAATCGGCGGCCTTCCCGGTGCCGAGTGGATTAGGGGTTCAGGAAGGCGGGTTCGTCCTCGTGGGCGGCCTGTTCGGCATCGATCCCGGCACCGCCATCGCCCTGTCGCTGGCCAAGCGCGTGCCGGACGTGGTGCTCGGCCTGCCCTCCCTGATCCTGTGGCAGACCCTAGAGGCCCGCCGGGCGACGGTGATGGCTCCTCCGCGGGGGTAGGTCGTCGTCGCCGAGAGGCCGGCGATTTGGTCCCGTCTAGAAGCCGGGGCGTACCGTCTACAGGGACGCTTCATGCGAGCGGAGAACATCGACGGTCGAGGTCAGTCCGACAGCCTCCATATCGAGAAGCAACTGCCCTGCATTCTTCTCTGGTCGGCGCAGACGCAGGCGAAGCTGCCGCACGGCATCGACCGCCTTGCCCTCATCGAGAGCGATGGTGTCGGCGATGAAGGCGTCGGCCGTTCGCGCTTCGAGATTCAACGGACCGAGAACCGACGCCGGAAAATGCTTGATGTTGCCCGTGACGATGGTCGCTGCCTGGGTTTTCAGGGCCGCCGCGACGACGTGGGCATCGCCTATGTCGGGCAGCCCTTCGCAGGCGCCGAGAAAGCGGGCGAAATCGGAGACCATCGCATCGTCGAAAGCGGTTTCCATGCAGAGCCGCGCCCGGCGAGCCCGCTCCTCGCTATCGGCGACACTCCTCTTCGCCAGGATGTCCGAAATCGCGCGTTCGGTCTCATCCAGAATCGGTATCGACCACCGCAGGCGAAAGAATTCTCGTTCCGCTAGGGTCAGAAGCAGGTTTCACTTGAGGGCACCCGCGAGCACGCAGGCATCGACGAGCGCGGTGAAGCGGTTGGCGAACACCGCTTACAGGAACTCGCCATCGAGGGCGGCGAGGTTCGAGAGCGCCTGGCTCCGGGTTCCGTCCCGGACATCCTTGTACGCGAACAAGTCTTCGGCCTTGATCCTGCGATGGCGCCCGACCGTGATGTGAGCGATCTCGCCACGCTCCAGAAGCGATACGAGATAGGGACGCGACACGTTGAGGATATCTGCGGCCTGCTGCGTCGTGAGCATCTGGGTCACCGGAACAAGCGTCACCGCGTCGCCCCGGCCGATATGGCGGAGGAGATCGATCAGAAGGTTCGAGATGGCCGGAGTGAGCGTGATCTCAGCAGATTCCTTGCGAACGTCGTCGAACACGCGCAGTTTCGTCTGCTCGGATGATTGAGTGGCCAGGAGGCGGCGCAGGGTGTTGGCGGTCTTGCGCTCGCCGTCCGACGGTAGCCGGCCGCCGAGGCCCTGAGCGGAGGCGGGCAGTGTCATCGTGAGCCGACTCCCTTGGATCGTTCCTGCGATATATCTGCAATAAACGAAACCAGCGCAACAAGCGAAATGCCGTCCGTCGTGGCGCGTTCGCGATGACGTCCGGGCGATACAGGACGAGATCGCCGTTATCGAGCCGCGCCTCCGCCCTACGGCTCGGGCTTGACCTCGCAGAAACGCAAGGTGTTCCCGAAAGGGTCGGTCACCGTCATCACCAGCCCCCAGGGCAGGCTCTCTACGCTCGGCTTCGCATGGACATAGTTATGGGCGCCGAGTTCCGCCTGGAAGGTATGAATGCCCGCCATCCGCACGAAGCTCGTGGAGCCCGGCGTCGCATCGCCGTGATGGCCGCTGAGATGCAGGACGAGGCCGGCGCGCGAGACCTGGGCGTAGAGCGGAAAGTCGTCGCCGAAGCGATGCTCCCAATCGAGGCTGAAGCCGAGGAAGTCGACATAGAACTCGCGCGCCTTCGCTTCGTCGAAGATGCGCAGGACCGGGCAGGTCTGGTCGAAGCGGATGGTCCGGTCGGGTGTCGACATCGGGCTCGGCTCCTCAGGCGATCCTGTCGGGCTCGGCCAGAAGCCCGTCGACGAAATCCGACAGGCCGGTGTTGCGGACGCGCTTGAGGCGCTCGGCGACGAGGATGCCCTGGAGCTTGGCGAAGGCGTCGTTCAGGTCGTCGTTGACGAGGACGTAATCGTACTCGTTCCAGCGCTGGATCTCGACGCGGGAATTGGCGAGGCGCTTTTCGATGGTCTCGGGCGAATCCTCGGCCCGGCGTTCGAGGCGGTGGCGCAACTCGGCGAGGCTCGGTGGCAGGATGAACACCGTCACCACGTCCTCGGCGAGCTTTGCCCGCACCTGCCGCGTGCCCTGGTAGTCGATGTCGAAGATCATGTCCCGGCCGGCGCCGAGGACCTTCTCCACCGGGCGGCGCGGCGTGCCGTAGAAATTGCCGTGGACTTCCGCCCATTCGAGGAGGTTGTCGGCACCGCGCAGGGCGTCGAAGGCTTCGCGGTCGATGAAATTGTAGTGCTTCCCGTCGATCTCGGAGGGCCGGCGCTGTCGCGTCGTCACCGAGATCGAGAGGTCGAGCCCCCATTTCGGGTCGCTGGCGACCGCGCGCGTCAGCGTGGTCTTCCCCGCTCCCGAGGGCGAGGACAGGATGAGGATGAACCCGCGCCGCCCGATCGTCGTGGCCTGCATGTCCGAAAAACCTACTCGACGTTCTGAACCTGTTCGCGGAATTGCTCCACCACGGCCTTCAAGTCGAGTCCGATCCGCGACAACGCGATGTCTCCGGCCTTCGCGCAGAGGGTATTCGCCTCGCGGCCGAGCTCCTGGGCGAGGAAATCGAGCTTGCGGCCGATGGCGCCACCCTTGGCCAGCAACTCGCCGACGCTGTCGAGATGGGCGCTCAAGCGGTCGAGCTCCTCGCGCACGTCGGCTTTCGCGGCGATGAGGACGGCCTCCTGGTGCAGGCGGTCGGGATCGAGCCCGCCGGCTTCCAACAGCGCGGCGATGCTGGCCGCCAGCCGTGCCTTCACCGCCTCGGGCTGGCGGCCGGGGCAGGCCTCGGCGGCTTGGCGGAGGCGTGACATGGCGACGAGCTGCCCCTCGATGATCGCGCGCAGCTGGCGCCCCTCGGCGCGGCGTGCCTCCACGAGGTCGGCCACGAGGCGCACCACGCCCTCGGCGAGGTCATGGGCGAGGCTGTCCGATTCCGCCGCCGGCTCGTCCTCGGATTCGATGACGCCGCGGATGCCGAGCAGGCCGTCGAGGGAGGCCGGGGCGAGGCCTTCGGGGCGCGGAACGCGGGCAGTGGCGGCGGCGAGTTCTGCCAGCAGGGCCTCGTTGATGCGCACCCGCGCCCTGGTCTCGGGCCGGGTGAGGTTGAGCGAGAGCTGGCACTGGCCCCGCGTCAGGGTCTTCTGCAGGGCTGTGCGGGCCACCTCGCCCACCGATTCCAGGCCGTTGGGCACGCGCAGGCGCACGTCGAGCCCACGCCCGTTCACGCTGCGGACCTCCCAGGCCCACTGGACCGGGCCGGTGGTGCCGGTGGCGCGGGCAAAGCCCGTCATGCTGGAGAGGATCATGATGTCTGAACTTTAGTCGGTCGTGCGAACCTCCCTCCCCCTTGTGGGGAGGGATTAAGGGTGGGGGTGGTTGGGCGACCCTTAGGCAGTGGAGGCCACCGCCACCCTCCCCACCGCCAATTCCTCCTCACACGTGGGAGGAGAGTGACGGCAGTGCCCTATTGCGCCTTCAGCGCCGGGACGCTTTTGGCCGAGTTGAGGTCGAAGGTCTTGTTACGCAGCGGGTCGAGCTTGGTGCCTTCCGAGGCGTCGAAGGCTTTCGGGCGCGGGGCCGACGGGTCCGGGGCGCTGCCGGCGAAATTGGTGCCGTCCGGTGCGTAGGCCGAGGCCCGGCCCGGGACCGCCGAGGGATCGGACGGCGGTTCGGCCTTGTCCACGGGGGCGGCGTCGGTGGGCGTCTCCTTGCGGGCGCGCTCCACCTGCCGCCAGCGGGCGACGTTGCGGGAATGGCCTTCCAGGCTGTCGGCGAAGGCGTGGCCGCCGGTGCCATCGGCGACGAAGTAGAGGTCCTTGGTGCGTGACGGGTTGGCGACGGCCTCGAGCGCGGCGCGGCCGGGATTGGCGATGGGGCCCGGCGGCAGGCCCTCGATGACGTAGGTGTTGTAGGGGGTCGCCCGGTCGATCTCGGAGCGCTGTATGCCGCGCCCCAGGGTACCGCGCCCGCCCACCAGCCCGTATACGATGGTGGGGTCCGATTGCAGCTTCATCCGTTTGTTGAGGCGGTTGACGAAGACGCCGGCCACGCGCGGCCGCTCGTCGGCCCGGCCTGTCTCCTTCTCGACGATGGAGGCCAGGGTCACCATCTCGGCCGGGGTCTTCACCGGGATCTCGGCCGAGCGGCGCAGCCAGATCTGGTTGAGCACCTCGCGCTGCTTGGCGCGCATCAGGTTGACGATCTGCTGGCGGGTGGCGCCGCGCTCGAACTTGTAGGTGTCGGGCAGGAGCGAGCCCTCGGGCGGGATCTCGTTGAGGTCGCCCGTGAGGATGTCGTTGTCGTTGAGGCGCACCACGATCTGCTCGGAGGTCAGGCCCTCGGGGAAGGTGATGGCGTGTTGCACTTGCCGGCCGGTGGACAGGGTCTCGATCGTGTCGCCGATGCTGGCATGGGCCTTGAATGTGTACTCGCCGGCCTTCAGGGCCTTGCCGGAGAAGCGGGAGGCCCATTCGAACAGGGCGGTATGGGCGATGACGCCTTCGCGGCTGAGGGCGTCGGCGATCTCGGAGGTGCCGCTGCGGGGCGGGATGACCACGACCTTGTCGGCGGCGAGCGGGCCGGGTTCGCGGATCTGCCGGTCGAACAGCGTCACGCCAATCATCGCCGCGATGGCGAGGACCACGGCGGCGGTGAGCAGGCCGCTGATCGTGCTCAGCAACCCGCCGCGCTCGCGCACGGGGCGGTCCGGCGGGGGCGGCGCGGCCGTGGGCTTGATCGCCTCGCTGGGGCTGCGCGGGGACACCCGGTGCGGCATGGACGGCTCGTCGGACGGGACCGCGATCGCCGCCTGCTCCGGGTCTTTGCGCTTGCGGAAGAACATGGACATCCTGTTCGGGCCTCGCCTCTCGCCAACCTTGTCTCGGCCCGACGATGCGACCGTCGTGTCGTCCTGGCCGACCGGGGCACGAGACTCAGGCCAAGAGACTCGAGGCAATAGGTGCCGACGCATGGATGGGCTTCTCGCCAAGAAGCTTCGGGATCCTTGCGTCAAACCTGACTACACCCGGGCGGGCGGGTTGTGCGAGCCGGATTGAACCGGTTTTGTGGCAAAAAGGCGTATTATCGCTCCACCGTCCCGCCCGCACGATGGCCAGCGCGCCGCACACGATGAGGACGGCCGGACACCCAGGTGAGCAGGCGGTCATGCTGGTCGTAGATGCCGAGGCGAGCGAGCCCTCCGGCCCAGATCACGCCGATACCGAGCATCACCAAGCCCCTGCCGGTGCCTGAGGGCCGAATCCAGCGGCGAGCGCGAGCCCGGCGGCGAATTCTAACAGCAGCGGCGTTGTTCATTGACGGAGGATCGCGTCCGCCGGCTGGAAGACCACGCCCACTAGCGCCAAAAGGGCGAGGTGGTCGTTTTCGGTGAGGTCCCGGCCAATATCCGGGCGATCCTGGCGGGAACGTCGGACCGGGCCGGGTCTTTTAGACCCGGCGCATCACCAGCGAGGCATTCGTCCCGCCAAATCCAAAAGAATTCGACAGCACGACATCCACCTGCTTGCGCTTGGCCTCGTGCGGCACGAGGTCGATGGCCGTTTCCACCGAGGGGGTGTCGAGGTTCAGCGTCGGCGGCATCACTCCGTCGCGGATGGTGAGAATCGAGAAGATCGCCTCGATGGCACCGGCCGCGCCCAGCAGGTGTCCCACGGCCGACTTGGTGGAGGACATGGCGGCCTTGGCGGCGTGCTCGCCGAGCAGCCGCTCCACGGCCTTCAGTTCGAGCTCGTCGCCCATGGGCGTCGAGGTGCCGTGGGCGTTGATATAGTCGATGTCGGAGGCCTGGAGGCCGGCGCGCTTCACCGCGGCGCTCATGCAGCGGAAGGCGCCGTCGCCGTCCGGGGCCGGCGAGGTGATGTGATAGGCGTCGCCGGTGAGGCCGTAGCCGACCACCTCGGCGTAGATCCGGGCTCCGCGTGCCTTGGCATGCTCGTACTCTTCGAGCACGACGACGCCGGCGCCCTCGCCCATGACGAAGCCGTCACGGTCCTTGTCGTAGGGGCGCGAAGCCTTGGTGGGCTGGTCGTTGAAGCCGGTGGAGAGGGCGCGGCAGGCGGCGAAGCCCGCGAGCGCCAGGCGGTTCACCGGAGATTCGGCGCCGCCGGCCACCATCACGTCGGCATCGCCGAACTGGATCAGCCGGGCGGCATCGCCGATGGCATGCGCTCCGGTGGAGCAGGCGGTGACCACCGCGTGATTCGGCCCCTTGAGGCCGTGGGCGATGGAGACCTGCCCGGAGGCGAGGTTGATGATTCGCCCGGGAATGAAGAACGGCGAGATCCGTCGCGGCCCCTTGTCGTGCAGGGTCACGGAGGCGTCGTAGATGCCCCCGATCCCGCCGATGCCGGAGCCGATCATCACGCCGGTGGCGCACTGATCCTCGTGGCTCTTGGGATGCCAGTCGGCATCGTCCAGCGCCTGGCCGGCGGCGGCCATGGCGTAGACGATGAACGGATCGACCTTGCGCTGCTCCTTCGTCTCCATCCATTGGTCCGGATTGAAGGTGCCGTCGCTGCCGTCTCCGAACGGGACCGAGCACGCGATGCGGCAGGCGAGATCGGACACGTCGAAGGCTGTCACCTGCGACGCTCCACTGTCTCCCGCGATCAACCGGCTCCAGGTGGCCTCGACCCCGCTTCCCAGCGGCGTCACCATACCCAAGCCCGTCACCACCACCCGACGCATCGCGTTATCCCGAACCAGTCCCGTCATGTCACTGTCGTTCGGCGCGCGGGGTCACGTGGACCCCGCTCCTCGCGCCTCTCGTCCCGTCGTGCTTACGCGGAGTTCTTCTCGAGGAACTTCACGGCATCGCCGACCGTCTGGATGGTCTCGGCAGCGTCGTCCGGGATTTCGACGTTGAACTCTTCCTCGAAGGCCATCACGAGCTCGACGGTGTCGAGGCTGTCGGCACCGAGGTCATCGATGAAGTTGGCGCCCTCGACCACCTTCTCCGGCTCCACGCCGAGGTGCTCGACAACGATCTTCTTCACGCGCTCAGCGATATCGCTCATCGTTCTTGGTCCTTGGTTATTCGATCGTGATGGTGAAGGTGCCGTGGCCGCCGTCCCGCTGGTGCGGATCTCTGGAAGCGGCCGGTGTCCGATCGCGCGTGGTCTTGAGAACCCGCAACACGCTGAACCGTCAACCCCCCTCGCACGGCAGCCGGGGTGGTAGCACAGGGTTTTGGCGCTGGCGAGGGCCGGTTCACAAACCGTTCATCGCCGTGGCTTTTTCCCGGACAATCGTTGGGTTTTCCCGCCTGCCGTGTCGGGAGACCCTCTCAGTACATCGCCATGCCGCCGTTCACGTGCAGGGTCTGGCCGGTGACGTAGGCGGCCTCGTTCGAGGCGAGGTAGACGGCCGCGGCCGCGATCTCCTCGCCGGTGCCGAGGCGGTTCATCGGCACGCGGGTGAGGATGCCCTCGCGCTGCTTCTCGTTGAGGGCGTCGGTCATCGGCGAGGTGATGAAGCCCGGCGCGATGCAGTTGACGGTGAGGTTGCGGGTGGCGACCTCGGCCGCCATGGCCTTGGTCATGCCGACGAGGCCGGCCTTGGCGGCGGCGTAGTTCACCTGGCCCGGATTGCCGGTGGCGCCGACCACGGAGCCGATATTGACGATGCGGCCGTGGCGCCGCTTCATCATGCCCTTCACCGCCGCCCGCGAGAGGCGGAACGCGGCCGAGAGGTTCACGGCGATCACCGCGTCCCACTCGTCGTCCTTCATCCGCAGCAAGAGGTTGTCGCGGGTGATGCCGGCATTGTTCACGAGGATGTCGAGGCCGCCGAGGGCGGCTTCCGCCGCCGGCACCAGGGCCTCGACGGCGTCCTTGTCGGAGAGGTCGCAGGTCAGGGCATGGACGCGCTCGCCGCCGAGTTCGGCCGAGAGTGTGTCCAGCGCTTCGGCGCGGGTGCCGGAGACGGCGACGGTGGCACCCTGGGCGTGGAGCGCCCGGGCGATGGCGCCGCCGAGGCCGCCGGTCGCGCCGGTGACGAGGGCCTTGCGGCCGGTCAGGTCGAACATGGGCAATCCTGTTGTCAGCTGAGCGTCGGGAAGGCGGCCACGTCGTCGGGCGTGCCCACGGGGATGGCGGTGGCGCCGGGGGCGATCCGCTTGACGAGGCCGGAGAGCACCTTGCCCGTGCCGATCTCGTGGAACTGATCGATGCCGGAGGCGGCCATGGCGGCGATGCATTCGCGCCAGCGCACGGTGCCCGTCACCTGGGCGACGAGGGCCTGGCGGATGGCCGCCGGCTCCAGCACCGGCGCGGCCAGGACATTGGAATAGACCGGCACCAGGGGAGGCTTCATCGCCACCCGGGTGAGGGCGTCCTGCATCGCCTCGGCCGCCGGCACCATCAGCGAGCAGTGGAACGGCGCCGACACGTTGAGCATCACCGCGCGCTTGATCCCGCGCGCTTGCGCGATCGCCACCGCGCGCTCCACGGCGGCCTTCGCGCCCGAGAGCACCACCTGCCCCGCTCCGTTGTCGTTGGCGACGTCGCAGACCTCGCCCTCGGAGGCCTCCACGGCGACGGAGCCGGCCAGTTCGGCATCGGCGCCGATGAGGGCCGCCATGGCCCCGGCACCGGGCGCCACCGCGCCCTGCATCGCCTCGCCGCGGATGCGCAGCAGGCGGGCGGTGTCGGCCAGGGTGAAGGTCCCGGCGGCGGCGAGCGCCGTGTATTCGCCGAGGGAATGGCCGGCCACCGCCGCTACGTCGCGGACGAGATCGAGACCGCGTGTCGCCTGGAGTACGCGCAGGGTGGCGATGCTGGCCGCCATCAGGGCCGGCTGGGCGTTGGCGGTGAGGGTCAGTTCCTCCACCGGTCCCTCGAACATCAGCGTCGAGAGCGACTGGCCGAGCGCCTCGTCGACCTCGTCGAAGACCGCCCTCGCCTGGGGGAAGGCCTCCGACAGGGCCCGGCCCATGCCCACGGCCTGGCTACCCTGGCCTGGAAAGATGAATGCGCGCGCCATGGTCATGTTCTCGCACGGAAAGGGCGGCGCAGTCGCACCGCCCGCTCCGGGTGTCAACACGAGGCGCCGCCATCGCGGGCCGGGTCAGGCCTCGTTGAAGAAGTCCACCACCCCGGTATCGAGGCTGTAGGAGGCGCCGACGATGCGCAGCTTGCCCGCCTTCAGCGGATCGAGGAGGGCGGGCTCGGAGGCCGTGCGCATACGGGTGACGACCCGGTCGACATTGGCGCGCACGCAATTCTCGATGAAGTCGCCGGGCTTGCCGCGTGCGGACAGCACCGCCGGCACGATCGGCTCGATCATCCGGCCGATGGAGCCGGGATAGACGGTGTTGTTCTCCACCACGTCGGCCGCCGCCAGCACGGCACCGCAGCGGCTGTGGCCCATGACCAGCACCAGCGGAACGCCGAGCTGCGACACGGCGTATTCCACCGACCCGAGGGCGGCGGTATCGGCGGTGTTGCCGGCATTGCGGACGATGAAGAGCTCGCCCAGACCGCGCCCGAACAGGATCTCCGGCGAGACGCGGGAATCCGAACAGCTCACCAGCACGCAGAACGGCGTCTGCCCGAGGGCGATCTCGATCCGGCGGTCGCGGCCCTGCACAGAGCGCACCGGGCTGTCGGTCTTGTAGAGGCGATTGCCTTCCTTCAGCAGCTCGAGGGCCTGGTCGGCCGTCAGGTCCGTCTTCTTCGTGGACGGGCTGGCCGCCAGACCGAGATTCGGCATGGCGGTGGCGGCGAAGGCCGCTGCGCCGAGATGGCAGGCACAGCTGAACAGGCCGCGGCGGCTGAGCGTCTTCGTCATGAGGTTTGGGCCCTCTTCCAATCGCCATGCGAAGGCTCGCATGAGCTTGACCAGGGCCACGCATAACCGTGGCGCGGAGTGCTGTCGCCCTGGCGATAAGCAGCGGCCCCGGGCCGGGATGGAACGCCGGTCCCGAACGTGCTGCCCGTGTGGGCGGCGGATGCAATATGCCGGTCGCGCTTGTTGCGCCGCGCGAGGCGGTGTATAGAACCGGATCAATCTCTACATTCCCGGTCTATGGAAGGAGCCCTCCCGCATGGCTCGCGTCACCGTTGAAGACTGCATCGACAAGGTCGAGAACCGTTTCGAGCTCGTCCTGCTCGCGAGCCACCGCGCCCGTTTGCTGGCCGCCGGAGCGCCGCTGACCATCGACCGCGACCGCGACAAGAACCCGGTCTGCGCGCTGCGCGAGATCGGCGACGCGACGATCACGGCCGACGACCTCAAGGAACAGCTCATCCATTCGATGCAGAAATATGTCGAGGTCGACGAGCCGGAGGCCGAGACGGTGCCGCTGCTGTCGAGCTCGCCCGCCGCCGCCGCCGTGGCGCCGCAATCCTCCAGCGACGACGGCGCCGTCCAGTTCGACCGGATGAGCGAAGAGGATCTGCTGCGCGGCCTCGAGAACCTCGCTCCGCCCACCGAGACGGACGAAGAGGCCGAGTGATCGGACGACCCATTTTCGACTGACGATCCTGTTTGACTGACAATCTCGCGAAAACCCGGCCATGCGCCGGGTTTTTCGTTTTTCGGCGCGAGAAACCGGTGTCATGCGGCGCCATGGGTCTGGCGTGCCCGGCCGCGATGCGGGACAACATAAGACAAAGGCGGGCAGTCACGATGTGTGAAGGGTGTTGCGGCGGATGATGCGCCAGTACGAGCTCGTGGAGCGGGTGAGGCGTTACAACCCCGCCGTGAACGAGGCCCTTCTCAACCGCGCCTATGTCTACGCCATGCGCGCTCACGGCACGCAGAAGCGGGCATCGGGCGATCCCTTCTTCGCCCACCCCCTCGAAGTCGCCGCGATCCTCACCGATCTCCGGCTCGACGACGCCACCATCGTCGCCGCCGTCCTCCACGACACGGTGGAGGACACGGCCGCCACCCTCGACGAGATCCGCGAGCTCTTCAGCCCCGAGATCGGCGCCCTGGTGGACGGGCTGACGAAGCTCAAGCGCCTCGACCTCGTGTCGAAACGCGCGGTCCAGGGTGAGAACTTCCGCAAGCTCCTGCTCGCCGTGGCGGCGGATGTGCGCGTGCTGCTGGTGAAGCTCGCCGACCGCCTGCACAACATGCGAACGCTCCACCACATGAAGCCGGAGAAGCGCGAGCGGATCGCCCAGGAGACGCTGGACATCTACGCGCCGCTCGCCGGCCGCATGGGCATGCAGGAACTGCGCGAGGAACTCGAAGACCTCGCGCTGCGCAACCTCAAGCCCGAGATCTACGCGACGATCGCCCAGCGGCTGGCCGATCTCGCGGTGAAGTCGGAGCGCTTGGTGGAGAGCATCGAGCGGGATCTCACCGCCAAGCTCGCCGCGCAGGGCATCAACGCCGTGGTCACCGGGCGGCAGAAGCGGCCCTTCTCGATCTCCGCCAAGATGGAGCGCAAATCGGTCGCCTTCGAGCAGCTCTCGGACATCTTCGGATTCCGCATCATCGTGGAATCCCTGTCCGAATGTTACGGCGCCCTGGGAGTCGTCCACACTACCTGGCCGATGGTGCCGGGCCGCTACAAGGATTACATCTCCACCCCGAAGCAGAACGATTACCGCTCGATCCACACCACGGTGATCGGGCCGAAGAGCCAGCGCGTCGAGCTGCAGATCCGCACCGCGGCCATGGACGAGATCGCCGAATACGGCATCGCCGCGCATGCCCATTACAAGGAGAGCGGCGGCAAGGACGAGATCGGCGGCGTTCATCCGCGCCTCGCCACGGAAAGCGGCGCCTATCAATGGCTGCGGCGGACCATCGAGCTCCTGGCCGAGGGCGACAGCCCGGAGGAGTTCCTCGAACACACCAAGCTCGAACTGTTCCAGGACCAGGTGTTCTGCTTCACGCCGAAGGGGCGCCTCATCGCCCTGCCGCGCGGCGCGACGCCCATCGATTTCGCCTATGCGGTCCATACCGATGTGGGCAACACGGCGGTGGGGGCCAAGATCAACGGCCGCATGGCGCCGCTGCTGATCGAGCTCGTCAATGGCGACGAGGTCGAGATCGCGCGGGCCGACGGGCAATCGCCTCCGGCGGCCTGGGAATCCCTTGTGGTCACCGGCAAGGCACGCGCCGCGATTAGGCGGGCGACCCGCTCGGCCGTGCGGCGGCAATATGCCGGCCTCGGTCGCCAGATCCTCGACCGCGCCTTCGAGCGGGCGGCCAAGAGCTTCTCCGAGGACAAGCTGCGGGGCGCGCTCCCCCGTCTGGCGCGCCAGAGCACGGAGGACGTGTTCGCGGCGGTGGGCCGTGGCGAGATGTTCTCGGGCGACGTGGTGCGCGCCGTCTATCCCGACCACAAGGAGGAGCGTCGCACGGGCCCGGCCGCGCTGCAGCAGCCCATGGATGGAGGGGCGGGGCGTCTCAGCCTCGCCAAGGGGCAGGCCATGCGCCTGACCTTCCCCGAAGGCGCCGCCGATATGGGCCGTGCCGACGCCATCCCGATTCGCGGCCTCGACAACGACCTGCCGGTGAGCTTCGCCCCGAATGGCGGCGCGGTGCCGGGTGACCGCATCGTCGGCATCCTGACGCCCGGCGTCGGGGTGACGATCTATCCGATCCAGTCGGCGGCGCTCGCCGATTTCGACAACGAGCCGGCGCGCTGGCTCGACGTGCGCTGGGACGTCGAGGCGGGAGGGAGCGAGCGGTTTCCCGCGCGCCTCGCCCTGCAATCGATCAACGAGCCCGGCGTCCTCGCCCAGATCGCGCAGGTCATCGCCGATCACGACGGCAATATCGACAACGTCTCGATGAAGCGGCGCACCCAGGATTTCACCGAGATCGTCATCGACCTCTCCGTCTGGGACCTGAAGCACCTCAACGCCATCGTCGCCGAGCTGCGTGGCAAGCGCACCGTGAGCAGGGTCGACCGCGTCAACGGCTGAACGGCCGGGCTCCCGCGACGCGTCGTCGGCCATCACCGCCGCGCAACGCTCTGTTTACCAAGCCTTGGTGTGGGAAGGCCCCCGGCGGGTCGGGGCGCCTTGCGCCTCGTGGTCCACGCTGCCACAAACCCCGCTGGACCGTCTCATCCTAGGAACACTTTTCTCATGACGCCAGACGCGGTGCTCGCGGAATTCCGCGAGGCGGGTGCCCTGCTCGAAGGGCATTTCGTCCTCAGTTCCGGGCTCCATTCCGGTGTCTTCCTGCAGAAGATGGCGATTTTCTCCGACCCGGTCCGGACGGAGCGACTGTGCAAGGCCCTGGCTGAGGTCATCGTCGCCCGTTTCGGCCCCATCGACATCGTCGTGTCCCCCGCCATCGGCGGCATCGTGCCCGGCTACGAGACGGCCCGCCATCTCGGGGCGCGCGCCATCTTCGTCGAACGCGATCCCGGCGGGCCATTCTCCCTTCGTCGCGGCTTCAGCATCCCGGCCGGCCAGCGCGCGGTGATCGTGGAGGATATCGTGACCACGGGCCTCTCCGCCCGCGAATGCCTCGCCTCCCTCCAGGCCGAGGCCGGAGAGGTCATCGGCGCGGCGTGTCTCATCGACCGCTCGGGCGGGCGCGGCGAAATCGGCCTTCCCCTCGTCTCCCTGGTCACCCTCGACATTCCGGTCTATCCTGCAGACGCGCTGCCGCCGGAACTCGCCGCGCTGCCTGCCGTCAAGCCCGGCAGCCGAGTGAAAGCACCGGGCTGATCCTAAGCAAGATTAGAAACTTAAGGTAGTCGTTTTTCTGACATGCAATTAGGCATATCAGTTGCGCAAAGTGGAATATTGTAGGCAGACCTAGCTTTCAATCGATTTCTCTGGTGATTGCATACAGGTCATGGTTGACAAGCGCCGCGCTCGGACAATAACAAAGGATACGATAGGCGGGTAGCTTCGGTGGCCCGCTAATTCTTGGTTTTATTTATGATTTGATTATTAGGATCAAATTCTTCGCGTTATCAAGCATTCGGGTTTGCAAGTCTTCTGGTGAAGCTTTGAGCTTTCGGACTTTCTTGCCTTACATGTGAAAAATCTGATGAGAAAATGGATCATTCAATGAGCGCACAACAGCGCAGCGCCCTGTTCATAGACGGGGCAAATCTTTATGCGGCGACGAAGGCACTCGGTTTCGATATCGACTATCGCCGGCTGCTCAAGGAATTTCAGGCTCGCGATAATTTGATACGAGCTTTCTACTACACCGCGATGGTGGAAGATCAAGAGTATTCATCGATCCGTCCGCTGATCGATTGGCTCGACTATAACGGTTACCGCGTGGTGACGAAGCCGGCCAAGGAATTCACCGATTCCGCCGGCCGTCGCAAGATCAAGGGCAACATGGACATCGAGCTGGCCATCGATGCCCTCGAGCTCGCGCCCCGCATCGACCACATGGTGCTGTTCTCCGGCGACGGCGATTTCCGCTCCCTGGTGGAAGCGATGCAGCGGCGCGGCGTCCGCGTCACCGTCGTCTCGACGATCCAGACACAGCCGGCCATGATTGCCGACGACCTTCGTCGGCAGGCCGACGAGTTCGTCGACCTCGTCCATCTCATTCCCCGGGTCGGTCGCGACCCCGGCGAGCGTGGCGTCCGAAGCCAGGGCGACGGTCCGGCGCGCGGTCCGCGCGAGTTGCCGCGAGACATTCCACGAGACCTGCCGCGCGACGTGGCCGAACGGCCGGCGGCGCGTCCCAATCCCGGTCTGGAAACCCGCTACGGTATCCGCCAGGGCGACGACGCGACCGAACAGTAACGACATCTGTCACCGGGGAAGCGCGGCAGACCGCCTCCTCGGCAGCGATCCGGAGCATCGCTCTCAGCCCGTGGCGTCCGCGCCCTGAGCCGACAGCTCCGCTTCCAACCGCGAGGCGTGCGCGAAGAACCGGCGGCGGACATCCGCCGCGTAGGGGTTCGCGCGCTCGATCGCGTCGAAGACTTCCGGCGCATCGTGCCTGACCATGCCGACCGCCTGCATCAGCAGGTCGAAGCTCTTCGTCGTCATGCGGGTCGGCAGCGGCTCCATCTCGACGAAGACCTTGGCGATGAGATGGGTCAGCCCCTGGACAGAGGCGGCGGCCCTGTCGTGCGCCTCCGGGTCCGTGAGGATGACGTCGAGGCCTAGCTGCTTGCGCAGGAAAGCCGCGGCACGCCAGCCTCCCCTCCCCCGGATCGGACATACGGCGATCTTCAGCCCCTTCACGCCCGAACGCGCGCTCTGCGGTCCGAAGAGCGGATGCGTCGCAACGATCTCGACGTGATCGGGCAACCCGTCCGCCATGATCCGCGCGGCGACCATCTTCACCGAACCGACATCGAGGACGAGGGCGCCCGGCCGCAGGTGGGGTCCGATGGCGGAGACCACCTCGGCGAGTTTGGAGACCGGAGCGGCCAGGACGACGACGGGACAGGAAGCCGCCTCGGCGAGCGAGCCGAGCCGCACCCCGGCTTGACTTCCACCCTTCAGTCTCTTGGATTCGGAGACGCGGTCGCCAGCGGTTCTCGCTTCGCAATCGGATTCGACATGAGGCTCGACGGGCTCCCTGTCCTGGAAGGAGCGGCATGGGGTTAGGTGTGGTCCATCACCGGAGAAGTCGCACACCCGATCCTGTCCCTTTCCCTCCAGGAGAGGGGCTCCGCGCATCCCGTGAGGTGCCTGAATATCGTCGCCTTGCGGCAGGGCGGGATCGTAGACGTGCAGGGGGAAATGCTGACCGAGATGCTCGGCGATCAGCCGGCCGAATGCGCCGAAGCCGATGATCCCAATGGGAATGCTCAATGAAGGGGAGATGACACAAGACACGGAACTGACCTCGATGAAGCCGAGGGGCCAGCGGTGCTTGGAAGAGGGTCAACCGCCGACGACCGGGGCGGTTGAGACGTGACAAAGCACCTCGCCGCTAAGGGAGCGGCGCGTAATACAATCCGGATAGGATCGGGCTCGTCGTCATGGGCGGTGTCTTGGCAGGACGGGCATCGCCCGTCAATGGAGCGTGCGCCGATCAGCCCTTGTCGCGCATGATCCGGGCGCGGTCGCGCTCCCAGTCACGCTCCTTGGCGCTCTCGCGCTTGTCGTGGAGCTTCTTGCCCCGGCCGAGGCCGAGTTCGATCTTCGCGCGGCCCTGCTCGTTGAAGTAGATCTTCAACGGCACCACCGTGTAGCCCTCGCGCTTCGTCGCGCCGATGAGCTTGTTGATCTGCTTGCGGTGGAGCAGCAGACGGCGCGGACGCTTGGTCTCGTGGTTGAACCGGTTGGCTTCGAGATATTCCGGGATGTAGGCGTTGAACAGGAACAGCTCATCGCCCGACGGCCCGGCATAGGCCTCACCGATGGCCGCCTTGCCCTTGCGCAGGGATTTGACCTCCGTCCCGGTCAGGGCGATGCCCGCCTCGAGGACGTCCGAGATCTCGTAGTGGAAGCGGGCGGCGCGGTTGTCGGCAACGACGCGGCGGGTGTCTTGCGGTTTGGGAGCCATCACATCGTCGGTTCTGGGGCATCGGCCTGTCCGCGCCGATACCCCTTGTCTGGAAGGAAGCTGGTGCCGTCATCGGCCGCGCAATGCGGCCGATCGACATTCATATGGTTCGCCGGCGTTTCGCCTGCGAGGGGTGATCAGCCGTCGATCAGGCCGGCATGGCGCAGGGCGGCGTCGACGATGCCCTTGGTGGCGTCGCTGACCGTGAGGAGCGGCAGGCGCACCTCGTCGCTCATGTGGCCGAGCCGCGACAGGGCATATTTCACCGGCGACGGGTTCGATTCCGCGAACAATCCCACATGCAGCGGCAGCAACTGGTCCTGAAACCGCAGAGCCGTGGCGTAATCGCCCGACAGGGTCGCTTCCTGCAACTTGGCGCAGAGGCGCGGTGCGACGTTCGAGACCACCGAGATGCAGCCGACGCCGCCCTGCGCATTGAATCCGATCGCCGTCGCATCTTCGCCCGAAAGCTGGATGAAGTCTTCACCCATGGCTTGGCGTTGCAGGCTGACACGGTCGAGCTTGGCCGTGGCGTCCTTCACGCCGGCGATATTCTTGAGCTCATATAGCCGCGCCATGGTGTCGACGCTCATGTCGACTACCGAACGCGGGGGAATATTGTAGATGATGATCGGGATGCCGATGGCGTCGTTGACGGCCTTGAAATGCGCGTAGAGCCCCGCCTGCGTCGGCTTGTTGTAGTAGGGCGTCACCACGAGCACGGCATCCGCGCCGGCCTTCTCCGCGTTGACGGCCCGTTCGACGGCCTCGGCCGTGGAATTGGAGCCCGCGCCCGCGATCACCGGCACACGGCCGGCGGTCTCGGCGATGCAGGCGGCCACGACACGGTCGTGCTCGTCATGGCTCAGGGTCGGCGTCTCGCCGGTGGTGCCCACGGGCACGAGGCCATGGATGCCCTGCTCGATCTGCCAGACCACGAATTTGCGGAAGGCGTCCTCGTCGAAGGCGCCGTCGCGAAACGGCGTGGCGAGGGCGGTCATGGCGCCCTTGAGGCGTTGGGTCGTGGTGTCGGTCATCCTGGCGTTCCCGGCCGTCGATCTTTCGGTGGGCCGGTGTGCCGGCCGCGTCACCGCTCTCGCGGACGGGCAGACATAGGGCCTCGCTTGCACGCGCGCAAACGGTCCGTCGGCGCAGTTAATGACTTCTTAATGCCCTCTGGGACAGCTTAAGCATGTCCGCATCCGACGGGACTGGAAGAACCATGGCGTTCTGGACGCGCTCCTATCGTGCCGCCCTCCCCGTGTCCCTCGCCGTCGCCTTGGCGGGGACGACGATGTGGATCGGGCCGGCCTCGGTTTTCCCCGTGGCGGCCGGCCAGGGGGACGACATCGTCACCCGGCCGTCGAGCGATGCCGTCGCCCCGTCCGTCCTTGTGCCGGACAGCCGGGCCGCCGCCACCGATGCGGTCGCGGCCGACGCCTTGAAGCTGGACGATCGCAGCGCCGAGACCGCGCCGAGCAAGGCCCTGCCCGCCGCCGCCAAGGCCTATGCCTCCGCCGATCCTGAAGCGCCGATCGCCTTCCCGCTTCCCGATGCGGCGATGACTCCGGCCGCGCCCGTTCCGGAGGTGCCCGATCCCGCCCGCGCGGCCCAGGTGGCGCCGGATGTCGATCTCCCCGCTCTGCGCCAGGCCATCGATGCCTATCGACGCGGCAAGGTGTCCGAGGGCGACCGCCTGCGCGACGGCTTCACCGATCCCGCCGCCCTCGCTCTGCTCGAATGGGTGGCGATCCGCGCCGGCTCCGGCATCGGCTTCGAGCGCACGGTCTCCTTCACCCGGACGAACCCGGAATGGCCGGCGGGTCCGCTCCTGCGCCGCCGCGCCGAGGAGGCGCTTCTCACCGAGCGCAAGAACCCGGCGACCGTGCGCGCCTTCTTCGCGGGCACCCGTCCGTCGAGCGCTCCGGGCAAGTTCGCCCTCGCCCTCGCCTTCCGGGCGGAGGCCCTCGACGAGGACGCCGCCTCTCTGGTCCGCGACCTGTGGCGCTCCGAGACCTTCGGGCGCGCCCTCGAGACCAAGGTGATGGACGCCTTTCCGGGTGTCCTCACCCGCGTCGATCACCGCTTCCGCATGGAGCGCGCCCTCCTGAAGGAGGATTACGAGTCGGCCGGCCGGGCCGCTGCCTATGCCGGCGGCGGCTACGCCAGCCTGGTGCGGGCTCGCCGGGCCGTGGAGGACAAGAGTTCCACGGCCGCTTCCGCGCTCAACGCCGTGCCGCCGTCGCTCCGCAGCGATCCGTCCTACATCCTGTCGCGGGCGCAGTATCTCCGCCGGGCCGACAAGCCGGTGGAGGCCGCCGCGATCCTCGCCACCGCCCCCACCAACGGCGACGTCCTCGTGGATGGCGACGAATGGTGGGTCGAGCGCCGGATCGTCGCCCGCAAGCTCATCGACATCGGCAATCCGAGCCTCGCCTACGAGGTCGCCGCCGGCCATAGCGGCCGCACGGTGGAGAAGCGGATCGAAGCCGAGTTCCATGCCGGCTGGATCGCCCTGCGCTTCCTCGACGATCCGGCCAAGGCCTCCAGCCATTTCGCCAAGGCCGCGACCATCGCCGAGACGCCGATCTCGCTCGCCCGTGTCGCCTATTGGCAGGGCCGTGCCGCCGAGGCGGCGGGTGATGCCGGCCTCGCCAAGACGTTCTACGAGCGCGCGGCGCTCCAGCCCATCGCCTATTACGGGCAACTCGCCCGGGCGAAGCTCGGACAGGCGAGCCTGCCGCTGCGCGTCGTCTCGGAACTCGAGCCCGCCGCCGCGACGGCGTTCGAGAACCGCCTGACCACGCGGGCCCTGCGCATGCTCGAGGCGGCCTCGCTCAAGGATCTGGCGCTGCCGCTCTACATCGACACGGCGAACCGCCTCACCAACCCGGCCGAGATCAGCGCGCTCGGCAACCTCGCCGTCGATGTGAGAAATTCCCGCGCCCTCGTGGCCATCGGCAAGCTCGCGGTCCAGCGCGGATTGCCCCTCGACGCCCATGCCTACCCGACCATCGGCATTCCCGATTACGAGGCCTCCGCCGCCGTTCCCCTGGTGGAGAAGGCCATGGTCTTCGCCATCGCCCGCCAGGAGAGCCAGTTCGATCCCCGTGCCCAATCCAGCGTCGGCGCCCGCGGGCTGATGCAGATGATGCCGGCCACCGCCCAGCGCACGGCCCGGCGGGTCAGCGCCTCCTACGACCAGGACCGCCTCACCAGCGATCCCGCCTACAACGCCCGCCTCGGCCAGGCCCATCTCGGGGAGCTGATGGAGGATTGGCGCGGCTCCTACATCCTCGCCTTCGCCTCCTACAATGCCGGCGGCGGCAACGTGAAGAAGTGGATCGACGCCTATGGCGATCCGCGCAGGACCGGGGTCGATCCCATCGACTGGGTCGAGCGCATCCCCTTCACCGAGACCCGCAACTACGTCCAGCGCGTGATGGAGAACCTGCAGGTCTACCGCAGCCGCCTGGAAGGCAAGAGCGCCTTGCTGATCGAGGGCGACCTTCAGCGCGGGGCGCGGTGAGCGGAGGGGGTATCCTCCCCCGACCCATCTCATCCCGAAGCTTTCCCTCGAAGCCTCCGCTCGGCACCGGCAGCGGGTCGAGGTGATGGAGCGAGGCGGTCAGGGGAGCCGCCGACACTGTCGATGCCCGACGCCCTCGGCGGCGACGGACGGGCCAGTCTCGCCAGGGCTCCGGTCCCGGCGCCGACGAGGTAGGCCGCCAGGTTCAGCGCCGCGCTCTCCACCCAGAAGCCGGGGCGGCCCGGTACGAGCCCGCTGAAAGCGAGCCCGGCGAGCGCAACCGCCCCGGATCCGAGTCCGAGCCCGATGGCGGTCGAAAGTCGGTCGCGTGGCGGTCCGAAGTGCCATCCGATGGCGGTGCCCAGCGCGAGGCTGGCGGCGAGCGCGGGCCAGAGAATCGTCAACAGCAGGAGCATCGGGACGATCTCTCAGGAGCGCAGGGCGAGGCCGACGCCCTGCCCGGTGGCATTGGCGCGACCGGCGGGCGCGGCGACGATCCTGTCCGCCGGGATGCCGGCCTGGAGCAGATACTCGACGATCACAAGCGCCCGCTGTCGAGCGATGTCGGGTTCAGGCTCCGCCGGTTTCGCCTCCTTCGGAGCCTCCGCCTTGGCATCCTTGTCCTTCGCCGCCTTGTCCTTGCCGTCCTTCACAGAGGCGGGCTTGGGATCGGCGGGCTTCGTATTAGGCTTGTCGGCCTTCGCGACCACCGGCTTCGAGGCCTTGTCGGCGTCCCGAGACTTTCCCGAATCGACCGAAGAGGTGTTCTCCACGCCCGCGTCCAGGGCGGGTTTCGGTGCGCTCGCGGCACCGGCCGGGTCGCTATGACCCGTCACCTCGATGCGCAGACCGGGGCAGGCTTTCGCCGCCGAGGCCACTGCGTCGAGGGTCGGATAGAACTCCGCTCTCAGGGTGACGCCGCCGGGTGCGAAGACGAGGCGGCTCCCGTTTGTCGCGCGGTCGAACGAATTCCGGCAGGCCGCCGGGTCGTCCAGGGTCGTGCCGGGCGGCGGCTTCACCTCGGCCTGCGCCTGCCAGCCGGCCGGCATCCGCCGGGCGAGATCGGCCTCGAACCGACCGGCACTCTCGCGGTAGAGGCTGTCGCCGGTCAGGGCGAGCCTCCTGTCCGAGAGGCGGAGGTCGCCGGTGGCGAGCATGGCGAGGCCGGTGATGCCGGCCTCGACGGCGCCGGCAAGGTTAGGCGGTGCGCCCTCGGCGATGCGGCTTTTGTCGACGATGCGTTCGCGGAAGAAGCGTGGTCGCAGCGTCGCCAGGATACGGTCGCGCGTAGCGCCGTCGGGAAGGTGCCCGGTCAGCGTCACCGCATCGCTCTCGCGGCGGACCATGAACCGATAGGGCGAGAGCGGCATGGCGGCGAGATCGACCGGCCCGGCCCTGGTACCGGACGGTCGCCCGTCGCGCAGCAGCGCGTCGATCTCGCCGATGGCCTGCCCGTCGAGGGCGGTGCCCGAGACCGACAGGCGCGAGTCGGCATAGGTGACGCTGCCATCCTGCAACAGCGAGGAAAGCCGGAAGGCGAAGCGGCCGAGCGTGGTCGGATCGATCCCATCCGCGAGACCACGGGCGGTCTGCATCCGGTCGTCCACCGTGGCGCCATCGGCGGCATCGTCCGCCATGGCGCGGATCTCCTCGCGTGCCGTCTCCGAGACGACATTCCCCGAAAGGACGAGGCTGCCGCCGCGCTCGCGGGTCACCGCAAACCGGAAATCGGGGGTCGCCGCCGGCCGGATGTCGATCTTGCCCATGGTGAAGCCGGTCGGAGGATGGGCCAAGGCCTGCCTGACGGCCTCGTAATCGGCCACCGTCGATGCCTCGCCGCTGAGCGACACGGTGGTATCGGCGATGGTGGCGCTGGCGCCCGGAGCCAGCGGCTTCAGTTGTTCGAGCGCGAAGGCGGAAGCGGTGGAAAAGTCCGGCGGTGCCCCGCGCGCGGCTTTGGCCTGATCGACGATCCTGGTCTCGTAGGGAAGTTCCGGGGCGAGCTTCGCGGCAAGCGCCCGCGGGCCGATCTCGACAGGACGGTTGCCGGTCAGTTCGATCCGCTCCGGGCTCGTGCGCGTCGCCGTCCAGACGAAGGGAGAGGCATCCTCGACGATACCGATACGCCCGACCACGTGGCGCAGGCCGGGCAGGCGCTTGAGCCTGTCGAGGGCCGCCACGCGCCCGGCCTCGTCCGGCGCCTCCCCGGTGGCGATGAGGTCACGGCCCCGCACCGTCAGGCGCAGCCAGGGCTCCAACCCCGTCTCGGCCGTCGCACGCACGACCGGGCCGGCGGTCTCATCGAGCCGCCGCTCCGCGCGGCTGGCGAGGAACGGCGTCGCGACGCCGACGATGAGCGCCAGTCCGGGCAGGCCGACGGCCCAGCCGAATTTCCGGAGCAAGGGGGAGGACGGGAGGGCGGGCAATGCGAACCTCGGGGATCGGCCGCCACCAGACACCCGCTTCGCGGCATCTTGAAGACGACGCAGGCTCATTCCCATCGATTGCCGCCTGCTTCCTTGTCCACATGCCTTCACCCCCGCGCGCGACAACGCCGGGGGCATGGCCCAAGAAAAGTCCCAACAGGGGGACGCGGGACGCCGCGGAACCCATTGAGCGCTATAAGTATTTGCCGGTCCCCCGGCGTCCCGTCAGGCTCCGGCGTTCCCGCCGGGGCCTGTTTTGCGTCGCGGTGTCTCCAGCGGTCCTCGCGTTGCGTCGCGCCTGAGGTGGTCGTGTTGCATCCCAGCCCGGCTGTTCGAACGGACTTTGCCCCGCACGCCCTCTCGTATTGGAGGGGCCGCAAACCTCATCATGGCAGCCGAGATCAGGGTCAGTGCCGGGGCATTTAACTCCCGACCTACCGCGCCCCCATCCGAGCCCCCAGACTATCGAGCCGCCGCCCGGGGCGATGGTGACCGACACCACCGACGCAGGCACCGCCCCACCGCCCCTTTCGGCCCACCCGGTCGGTCACCGGGCAGGCCCCCTTCGCCGGGCGGCAGGTGTGGGGATATGGGCAGAAAATAGGAATTTTGTCAAGAAATTCCATGTCGGGGAGAACGGTCTCGGCCATGGGACCGCGATCGGGAAGCCTCGGCGATCTCTCGCGTCCCATCGGGGGCGAAGGTCTCGAGAACGCTCCGTCTTCCCCCGGTCGAGGGGGGCGCGTCACCGAGCGGGGAGCCCGAGCCGACACGCTCTGCCGGGCATCCGGTGCGGAGGGCGACCCGCCTCACCCTTCCCGCTGCATCTCTAGCTCCAGCCAGCGGTCCTCGGCCGCCGAGAGGTCGGCCTCCGCCGCCGCGAGGGTCGCCGAAGCCTTCTGGAACAGGGCCGGATTGCGGCTGTAGAGATGCGGATCGGCGAGGACGGCGCGGTGCTTGGCGATCTCGGTCTGCAGCTTCGCGATTCGCTCCGGCAGGGTCTTCAGCTCGTGCTGGTCCTTGAACCCCATCTTCGTCTTGGGCGCCGGAGGCGCGGACGTGCTGGCGAGGCGGCCCGGCTTGACCTTGCCGTCGGGGCGAGGCGCCGTGGCGCTCTTGCGCGCCTCGACGCCCTGGCCGCGCTGCGTCACCATGTCGGTATAGCCGCCGGCATATTCGACCCAGCGCCCCTCCCCCTCGCTGACGAGGACGCTGCCGACGACGCGATCGAGGAAGTCACGGTCGTGGCTCACCAGGATCAGCGTGCCGGAATAATCGGACAGCATCTCCTGCAGAAGGTCGAGGGTCTCGAGGTCGAGGTCGTTGGTGGGCTCGTCGAGGACCAGGAGGTTGGCGGGCTGGGCCAGTGCCCGGGCGATGAGAAGGCGGTTGCGCTCGCCGCCGGAGAGCACCCTCACCGGGGTCCGGGCCTGTTCCGGGGCGAACAGGAAGTCCTTGAGGTAGCCGATCACATGGCGGCTCACGCCGCCGACGACCACGCTGTCACCGCTACCGCCGGTGAGCACCTCGGTGACCGTCATCGACGGGTCCAGTACAGCCCGAGCCTGGTCGAGGAGCATCATCTTGAGGTTCGTGCCCAAGGCGACGGTGCCGGAATCCGGTGCCGACTGTCCCGTGAGCAGGTTGATGAGGGTGGTCTTGCCGGCACCGTTGGCGCCGACGATGCCGAGCCGGTCGCCACGCATCACCCGGATCGAGAGATCGTCGACGATGCGGCGCTCACCATAGGCCTTGGCGGCATTCTTGGCCTCGATCACCAGGGCGCCGGAACTCTCCGCCTCGGTAGAGGTCATCGTCGCGGTGCCGACGGGGCGGCGGTCCTCCCGCCGGTCCTTGCGCAGGGCGTGGAGGTTGCCGAGCCGCCGGACGTTGCGCTTGCGGCGCGCCGTGACGCCGTAGCGCAGCCAATGCTCCTCGTCGGCGATCTTGCGATCGAGCTTGTGCCGGTCGCGCTCCTCTTCCTCGAAGAACGCGTCGCGCCAGGCCTCGAAGGTGGAAAAGCCCTGCTCGATCCGCCTCGTGATACCGCGATCGAGCCAGACGGTGGTCTTCGAGAGTGCGGACAGGAAGCGCCTGTCGTGGCTGATGAGCACGAGCGCGCCGCGCACGGATTTCAATTCCGCCTCCAACCATTCGATGGCCGGCAGGTCGAGATGGTTGGTGGGCTCGTCGAGCAGTAGGATGTCGGGCTCGGGTGCCAGCGCCTGAGCCAGGGCCACGCGCCGCCCCTCCCCGCCCGACAGGCTCGCCGGGTTCTCGGCGCCGGTCAGGCCCAGACTCTCCAGCAGGTAGCGGGCGCGATAGGCGTCGTCGCCATGGGTGAGGCCGTGTTCGACGAAATCGAGGGTGGTGGAAAAACCCGAAAAATCCGGTTCCTGTGCGAGGTAGCGGATGGTCGTGCCGGGCTGGACGAAGCGCACGCCCTTGTCGGGCTCGATGAGCCCGCAGGCGATCTTCATGAGCGTCGACTTGCCTGAACCGTTGCGGCCGACGAGGCAAGTCCGTTCGCCGGGAGAGATCGCGAGATCTGCCTGTTCGATCAGCGGAGTGCCGCCGAATGTGAGCGCGACGTTCTGAAGAGTGAGAAGCGGGGGAGCAGCCATGATGCGGGCTTATGGCAGCGCAGCCGCTCCCGAACAAATGCGGTTTTGCCTGTGAGGCTACATCGTCGGGTTAGCCGGGCCGGTTGGCGACGGATCGGGCGAGACGGGAGCGGGGCTCGGATCGATCACGGGGATCTCCGTCGGGCTCTCGGTGGGCGCCTCGGCCGGAGTCGATGCGGGGATATCCGGCCCGGGCGCCGGCGGCGGCGTCTGGGGGGCCTCGTAGGGCGTATCGGGAACCGGAGCTTCCGGGATGGGCGCGGGATCTATCGGGCCGGGATTCGACATGGGCGACGCCACCTGCTCGCGAGGTTTCGGGAGAGGGCTGGAAACGGGCGAGTGCCCGTTGCCGTTCCCCCGATGGCGCTCCTCAGCCCTTCTTGATCAGGAGCTGGTTGCCTTCCTTGCCGATGATCTTCTTCATCCGCTCGGCGAACAGAGCCAGCAGCATCGGCAGGCGCACTTCGATACGGACCGTCTCAGGGAGGACGTCGACCTCGCCGTCCACCTTCTGGCCCATGGCCGACATGGCGAAGTTCAGGCGGTCGTCCGTCCAGGTCATGTGCTCGACATTGATTCCGGCCTTGGCGCAGGCCGCCTTCGCCTTGTCCAGCCCGTTCGAGATCCGCCGTTTCGCCTCGACGGGACCGATCTCGTGGGGAATCTCGACGATCAGGGGCTTTGCCATGGGGGGACCATCCTCAAACACGCATCCAGCCGTCAAGATGGGGCCGATTGCCATCCATGCAACGGCGACCGGCCCCTTAGTCGATCAAGCGCGGCAGTGAAACACGCCTCGCGCGGAATCACCATGCGGCGTCAGGAGGATGAGGCATGCCGCACGTCGTCGCGACCCGGCACCGCCATCCTCTGGCATGCCCATGATCTCACGGGTTCCGCATCAGTTCACGACCTTGAGCGAGACGTAGGTCGTGCCGCCCATGCCGAGCGCTCGGGCAGAGCCCTTGGCGAGATCGATGATCCGGCCGCGCACGAAAGGTCCGCGATCGTTGATGCGCACCACCACCGAGCGGCCGTTGCGCTTGTTCTCGACCCGGACACGGGTGCCGAACGGCAGGCTGCGATGGGCGGCGGTCATCCCATTCGGATTGAAGCGCTCGCCATTCGCCGTCTTGCGGCCGCTGCCGTACCAGGAGGCCGCGCCGGATTGGGCTGCGGCCGGTGCACTGAGCGCGGCGAGAGACATGGCGGTTCCAATAGCGGCAGCGGTCCAACGAACAGGCTTCATATTCATCCGCATTCCCTTTGCTGTTGCAGAGGCCGCGGAACATAGAGCCAATGAAGGCTGAAATGAGATCAGTAGAATGTGGCAGAGGCTGCCTTCTTTAGCCTCCGACGGTCTCAGAATGTGTGAATAAAATCTAAATATCTTGCAAATCAGACGTGTGCTGAAATTCTATAGTGAGAGCGGAGGGAGGCGGTCGTCGACAGGTTTGGTCCCGTTCTCCAACGCCGTCACGGCCCCCGCCACATCGATGGCGAGACATCGCCGTAACCCGGCGCGCCGTGCATGGGAGACGCGCGTCGCCCGTGACCCTATCGGTTCCGGAATGGCGGCCGATGGAATGCGTGAGGGCTGAAGGCATCCGCGACGGGCTCGGACGAACATCCAAGTCGAACTCGCAATCGGCTGCGTGATCTACGTTCGGCCGTTATTTCAGGGTGAACAGATAGTTAAATCCATCAAGCAAGAGCTGGAAATTCGTCAGTATCGGAGCGGGTAGGCAAAATCTGCAGCCCCAAATCGAGACGCATTGTCTGCACCCCGGCAACCCGCCCTTTACGTTAACGGCCCCATGGTCTGCCGGTCAGTCGCGTAACCGGTGTTTGCCATGGCTTCCCTGCGTACCGCGGTTGCCGACACCGTCGCCCGGAAAAGTGTCTCGCGTACCGGGCGACTCGTGTCGGCGCCGCGGATGGGTCTCGTACCCGCCGCCCAGCGTCTCCCCCTCGACGAAATCCTCGTCGGGGATTGCATCGCCGCCATGAACGCCCTTCCGGCGGCAAGCGTCGACTGCGTCTTTGCCGACCCGCCCTACAATCTCCAACTCGGGGACGGCTCGCTGTTGCGGCCCGACCAGAGCCGGGTCGACGCCGTCGACGACGCCTGGGACCAGTTCTCGAGCTTCGCTGCCTATGACGAGTTCACCCGTGCCTGGCTCACCGCCGCCCGCCGGGTGATGAAGCCGAACGCCACCCTCTGGGTCATCGGCTCCTACCACAACATCTTTCGCGTCGGCTCGGTGCTTCAGGACCTCGGGTTCTGGATCCTCAACGACATCGTCTGGCGGAAAGCCAACCCGATGCCGAACTTCCGCGGCAAGCGCTTCACCAATGCCCATGAAACCCTGATCTGGGCGTCCCGCTCGGCGGAATCGAAGGGCTACACCTTCCATTACGAGGCGCTGAAGGGCGGTAACGACGACGTCCAGATGCGTTCGGACTGGTTCATCCCGCTCTGCACCGGCGACGAGCGCCTGAAAGGCGCCGACGGCCAGAAGGTCCACCCGACCCAGAAGCCCGAAGCCCTGCTCGCCCGGACCCTGCTCTCGGCGACGAATGCCGGCGACGTGGTGCTCGATCCGTTCTTCGGCACGGGCACCACCGGGGCCGTCGCCAAGCGGCTCGGCCGGCGCTTCATCGGCATCGAGCGGGAGACGGTCTATGCCGAGGCGGCCCGCGCCCGGATCGACGCCGTGGAGCCCCTGTCCCAGGCGGCCCTCCTCGTCGCCCCGACCAAGCGCGCCGAGCCGCGCGTCGCCTTCCTCAGCGTGATCGAGGCCGGCCATATCCGCGCGGGTGAGATCCTCACCGATGCGCGCGGTCGCCACGAAGCCGTGGTGCGTCCCGACGGGACGCTGATGGTCGGGCCGGCCATGGGCTCGATCCACAAGATCGGCGCCCTCGTCCAGGGCTTCCCCTCCTGCAACGGTTGGGATTTCTGGCACGCCAAGCGTGACGGGAAACTGGTTCTGATCGACGTGTTCCGCGGCCGGATGCGGGCCGCGATGGGCTCGGCCGCCTAGTTCTTTCGAAGCTGAGAGGATCGGCCGCGAGCCGACTTCTCCCGCAGGGGGGCGCGCTTGTCCTATCGAGGACGCGTTTTCGGCCTGCCGCGCTTGCGCGGCGCCACGGGCGGGGGCGCTTCCTCGGGCTCGTTGAAGAACCCCTCCCCGTCCTCGATCGGCGGCTTTGCCACCGCACGCGGCACCGGCTTGGGCACCGGGCGAAAGCTCGGGCGCGGCTCGGGCGGCGGAGCCTCGACGTCTGCGAAGAGTGGCGTGTCCTGGACCGCCCGCATGGCCTTGGGCCGTCCGCGCCTCACGGCCTCGGGCTTCGGATCGAACGCATGGGCCAGCACCTTCTTCATGACCCCGGGCAACGGTTCCTCGTCGAGGTCGCGCCTGGGCGTGAAGCGCATGCCGGCCGGTGCCTTCGTGGCGAGGCCGACGCGGGCGACGAAGACGGTCAGTGCCAACGGGAAATGCGTGAAGACGTGGCGCACGACGCCCGGCAGCCGCTTCCATCGCGCGTCCAGCGGAGCGTCGAGCAGGGCCTGGGCGACGTCGTAACCGCTCTCCCATGCGCTGGTCGGAGGCTCCGCCATGGCCCCGAGCAGCCCCTCGGGGGGGCGGGTCCGCAGCAATACGGCCTCGTCGCCGCTACGGATCGCCACGAAGGCGGCGCCATAGCGCTCGACGCCCTTGGTTTTCTTGATCTTGCGGGGAAACGTTTCCTGCAGCCCCAGGGTGCGGGCCTCGCAGGGTGCCATCCAGGGGCAGAGGGCGCAGGCCGGCCGCTTCGGCGTGCAGATGGTCGAACCGAGATCCATCAGGCTTTGGGCAAAGTCACCGGGCCGCTGTGCCGGCACGAGGCTCTGCGTCAGCCGTCGGATCTCGAGACGCGCGGCGGGGATCGGCGTCTTGATGGCGAAGAGCCGGGTCACCACCCGCTCGACATTGCCGTCCACCGCCGCTTCCTGCCTGTCGAAGGCGATGGCCGCGATGGCGCCGGCCGTATAGGCGCCGATGCCGGGCAGCTTGCGCAAGCCGTCGAGCGTGTCGGGGAAGGCGCCGGCCTCCGTGACCGCCTTGGCGCAGGCATGGAGGTTGCGGGCGCGGGAGTAATAGCCGAGGCCGGCCCAAGCCGACATGACGCTCTCCTCCGGCGCCGCCGCGAGGGCCTCCACGGAGGGGAAGCGTTCGAGAAAGCGCTCGAAATAGGGTTTGACCGCCGCGATCGTGGTCTGCTGCAGCATCACCTCTGACAGCCAGACCCGATAGGGGTCGGGCGTCTCGCCCGGCAAGGCACGCCACGGCAGCACACGGCGATGCCTGTCGTACCAGGCGAGGAGGTCGGTGGCTCGCGGGTCTCGGGCGGATGCCCCCGTCGCTGCCGTGAAGTCCGGTGACATGAAATCCCGCGACATGAGATCCGGCGTGTTGGGCGCCCGTCCATACAGGGTGGCCGCGAACGATCAAAGCATTCGAAAGCCGGCACCGTTCACGCTATCATGCGGCGTCCGCCCGCATCGGAATCCCTCGGAGCTCATGGCCCGCATCAAACCCCTCGCCGAGCTGATCGAGACCTGCATCGGACCGGCTTTCGCCGCGCAGGGATTCGCCTCCACCGATATCCTCGCGGCCTGGCCCGATATTGTCGGCGAACGCCTCGCCCGTTTCTGCCAGCCCTCGAAGCTCGAATGGCCCCGCCGCGCCCGCCGCGAGGAGCAGGGTCGGCCGGATCCAGGCACGCTCGTGGTGCGGGTGGAGGGCGTCTTCGCCCTGGAATTGCAGCATCTGGCTCCCGTGGTGATCCAGCGCATCAACGCCCATTATGGCTGGGCCTGCATCGGCAAGCTCGTCCTCAAGCAGGGGCGCGTTCATCAGGCCGTTCGCAAGCGGGTCGTGCCGCCCCTCGATCCGGTGAAGCGTGGCGAAGTCGCGTTGGCGGTCTCCTCCATCGACGACGATGCGCTGCGCGATGCGCTCGACAGGCTCGGCGTGGCGATCGTCGCCTCCGCACCGCCGCGATCGGGCTGAATTCCGCATTCGGCCCCGCGCTTGTCGCGGCGCATGGAAGCGGAGCCGCCTGTCGCGTCTTGTCAGATTGTCCGCAGGTCTCTACCGCAAGCCGCATGGATCGGATCTGCGAGCGGAGCCCGTCGACATCATGATCACCCGTCGCGACACCTTGAAACTCACCGGCATGGCGATCGGCGCAGCCGCGCTCCTGCCCCGGCTGACCCTCGACGCCTTCGCCCAGGATGCGAACCTCGCTTCCCTCATGGAGCCGGGCCCCCTCGGCGACGTCTGGCTGGGTCCGAAGGACGCCAAGGTGACGATCATCGAATATGCTTCGATGACCTGCTCCCACTGCGCCGCGTTCCACAAGAACACCTGGCCGGCTTTGAAGGAGCGCTACATCGACACCGGCAAGGTGCGCTTCACCTTGCGTGAATTCCCGCTCGATCCGCTGGCGACCGCAGCCTTCATGCTGGCCCGCTGCGATGGCGACGCGAAATACTATCCCATCACCGATCTGCTGTTCGACCAGCAGCAGGGCTGGGCCTACGTGCAGAAGCCGCAATCGCCGGTGGATGCCCTGGAGCAGATGTTGCGGCAGGCCGGATTCTCGAAGGAGAAATTCGAGACCTGTCTCAAGGATCAGAAGCTCTACGCCGCCGTGAACGCGGTGAAGCAGAAGGGGCTCGACACCTTCAAGGTCGACTCGACGCCGACCTTCTTCATCAATGGCGAGCGCTTCAAGGGTGAGATGACGATCGACGGGATGGAGAAGGTCATCAAGCCGATTCTGGGCGCCTGAGACCCAAGCTTGGCCGCCGCTTGCCCTTCATGCACCGGGCGCATCCCGCAGGATCGCCGCAAGGGCATGTTTATCTATATATTACAGCAACTTAGAGCCTATTCGGCGCGCCTTGACACTCAAGATAGGCGAAACTATGGTGCGCCGCGCTTGACGGGGTTTTCAGGCCGGTTCCCTCCACTCTCGCCAATGTGAGTTTTCGCCGTGAGCGGTAACGACGCAGGGGATGGGAATGGAGATGGACGGCAGAAGCCGGACGAGGATCTCTCGGCGAGACTGAAGCATCTCGAGAGGCGGATCGAGGAGAAGCGGCCCGCCGCTCCTTCCCGCCCCTTGCCGGGTGCCGGTGCCTCCAACGGGGCGTCATCCTTGGGTCTGGCGATGCGACTCTCCACGGAGTTCATCGCCGGTGTCCTCGCCGGAGGCATTCTCGGCTGGTTGTGCGATCAGTTTCTGGGGACGAAGCCCTGGGGTCTGATCGTTCTGATCATGCTGGGCTTCGCAACTGGCGTCTATAACGTCATGCGTGTCTCGGGCTCGCTCTCGAGGCCGGTCGCGAAAAGCGCGGTCGACAAGAACCAGGATCGGGAACGGTCCTGATCGGCGAATTTTGCCGCTTTCGAGCGGTCCTGAGGCAAAGCGGGCATCTCGCCCGCTCGTGGACAGAAGGACGGTAGCGGCAATGGCCGTAAAGATGGATCCGATCCACCAGTTCGAGCTCAAGCCGCTCGTATCCTTCGGTCATATCGGCAATCAGGAAATCGCGTTCACCCAGTCGGCGCTGTACATGTTCGCCGCTGTCGGGATCATCGCGCTGATCACGATCGTGGCGACGGCGCAGCGCTCGGTGGTGCCGGGCCGGATGCAGTCCGTGGCCGAGGTGTTCTACGAGTTCATCGGATCGACCCTCCGTCAGTCGGCCGGGCACGGGTCCGAGCGGTTCATGCCGCTGATCTTCTCCCTGTTCATGTTCGTCCTCGTCCTGAACATGTTCGGCATGATCCCCTATGCGTTCGCCGTGACAAGCCACATCATCGTGACTTTTGCGCTGGCGCTCCTCGTGATCACCACCGTCATCGTCTATGGCTTCATGGCCCACGGCACGAAGTTCCTGAAGGTGTTCGTGCCCTCCGGCGTGCCGGGCTGGCTGATGCCGATGATCGTCGCCATCGAGATCGTCTCCTTCGTTTCGCGGCCGATCAGCCTCGCGGTGCGTCTCTTCGCCAACGTGCTCGCCGGCCACATCGCCCTCAAGATCTTCGCGGGCTTCGTTCCGGCGCTCCTCGCCGCGGGCGCCTGGGGTGCGATCTCGCCGTTGCCGCTGGCTCTCAGCGTCGCGGTCACGGCCCTCGAGTTCCTCGTCGCCGGTCTGCAGGCCTACGTCTTCGCGACGCTCGCCTCGATCTACCTGAGCGATGCCCTCCACCCCGGCCACTAGGCCCCGGCGGTATCCCCTTCCGTCCCCGGTCCGCGGTTGCGGCCGGATTTCTCTCCACGCAACGAACGAACCGACACCAGGAGCAATTTGATGGATCCCTTAGCCGCTAAGTACATCGGCGCCGGCCTCGCCTGCCTCGGAATGGCGGGCGCCGCCATCGGCCTCGGCAATCTCTTCGGCCAGTTCTACGCCGGTGCCCTTCGCAACCCGTCTGCTGCCGACGGCCAGCGCGGCAACCTGCTCCTCGGCTTCGCGCTGACGGAAGCGCTCGGCATCTTCTCGCTGCTCGTCGCGCTGCTCCTCCTGTTCGCCGTCTGAGACCGACGACGTTCGTCGATCCGACAGCAGACCCGGACCGGGCGCCCCATTCTTCTGGACGCGCGCCCGGTCCTCATTCACGAACTTACTTTGAGCGAAGGACGTCATGGCTCAGCCGGCCCATCCGACCGCAACCCATGAAGGCATCATGGCATCGCCCGCGTCCGAACATGGCGGCGGCTTTCCGCCCTTCGAGAGCCATACCTTTCTCTCGCAGTTGATCTGGCTCGCGCTGGCCTTCGGCCTGCTCTACTACCTGATGGACAAGGTGGCCCTGCCCCGCATCCAGGCGATCCTGCACGATCGCGCCACGCGCCTCTCGTCCGATCTCGACGAGGCCCAGCGCATGAAGTCCGAGGCCGAGGCAGCCGGCGCCGCCTACGAGAAGTCGCTGGCCGATGCCCAGGCGAAGGCCCGCACCATAGCCGCCGAGACCCGCGCTGCCCTGACCTCCGAGGCTGAAATCCGTCGCAAGACGCTCGAGGCCGAGCTCAACGACAGGATCGCCGCCTCCGAAGCCACGATCCGCACCCGCACCGCCGAAGCCATGGGCAGCGTTCGCTCCATCGCCGGCGAAACGGCCTCCGCCATCGTCGAGCGCCTCACCGGGACGGCTCCCGACCAGGCCAGCCTCGATACCGCACTGAACCGCGTCGCCATCCCGCACTGAGTGCGCCAGCAGCAGACGTGACCGGTCCGGCCCCTGACCGGCCGGACGCCAACGAAATAGGACGACGAGAATGTTGTTGGATGCCGAGTTCTGGGTCGCCGTCGCCTTCGTCTTGTTCATGGGCGTCGTGTGGAAGGTCGGCGGCTTCGCTCAGATCACCAAGGCCCTCGACACCCGCGGCCGCCGCGTTCGCTCCGAACTCGACGAGGCCCGCCGCCTGCGCGAGGAGGCCGCCACGGTGCTGGCCGACTACAAGAAGCGCCGCAGCCAGGCTGAGTCCGAAGCCGAAGCGATCGTCGCCGGAGCCCGCGAAGAGGCCCAGCGCATCGCCGACGAGGGCCACGCCCGTCTGAACGAGTTCATCGCTCGCCGCACCAAGTCGGCCGAGACCAAGATCGCACAGGCCGAGGTCCAGGCCACCGCCCAGGTCCGCGCCGCCGCTGCCGACGCAGCCGTGAAGGTGTCCGAGGTGGTGCTCCGCGAGCGCATGCAGGGCGACGCCGCCCTGTCGCTGGTCCGTTCCAGTCTCGATGAGGTCAAGGGCCGTCTCCGGGCCTGACGTTTTTCAGTACGATCGCTTCGTGAAAGCCGCCCACCGGGCGGCTTTTTTGTTGCCTGACGTGCCGCATCACACTCGCGGGTCGCACCCCCTGTCGTGGTAAGGCGGCGCACACGCCCATCCCCACAAGAATAATCCATGGAGATCAGATGCCGCCGATCATCTCCATATCCGGCCTGTCGAAGGTCTACGCTTCCGGCCTCCATGCCCTCAAGAACATCCATCTCGACATCGCAAAGGGCGAGATCTTCGCCCTGCTCGGTCCTAACGGCGCCGGCAAGACGACGCTGATCAGCGTCGTCTGCGGCCTCGTCCGCGCGAGCTCCGGTACCGTCACGGTGGATGGACACGACATTGGAGCGGATTACCGCGAGGCGCGCAGGGCCATCGGTCTCGTACCGCAGGAACTCACCACCGACGCATTCGAGACGGTGTGGGACACGACGAGCTTCAGTCGGGGCCTGTTCGGCATGAGACCCGACCCTGCCCATATCGAGCGGGTGCTGCGCGACCTGTCCCTGTGGGACAAGAAGGACAGCCGGATCATGACCCTGTCCGGGGGTATGAAGCGGCGCGTGCTCATCGCCAAGGCGCTCAGTCACGAACCTCGCATCCTGTTCCTCGACGAGCCGACGGCCGGTGTCGACGTGGAACTGCGCCAGGACATGTGGCGGCTGGTACGCAAGCTCCGCGATCAGGGCGTCACGATCATCCTCACCACGCATTACATCGACGAGGCTGAGGAAATGGCCGACCGTGTCGGTGTGATCCGGAAGGGCGAGATCATCCTGGTGGAGGAGAAGGCCGAGCTGATGCGCAAGCTCGGCAAGAAGCAACTGATCCTGCAATTGCAGAACCCCCTCCCCGCCCTGCCGGACGAGCTCGCGCCGCACGGCCTAGCCCTGTCGGCGGATGGCCAGGAACTCGTCTACACCTACGACACCAAGAGCGAGCGCACCGGGATTACCACGCTCCTCACCGACCTCGCCGCCGCCGGCATCCCCTTCCGCGATCTCTCCACCAGCCAGAGTTCGCTGGAGGACATCTTCGTCGATCTCGTAAGGGAGCAGGCATGAATCCGTTGTCGATGAACTGGCCGGCGGTTGGTGCGATCTACCGCTTCGAGATGGCCCGGTTCTGGCGCACGGGGCTGCAGAGCATCGTCGCGCCGGTCATCGCCACATCGCTCTACTTCGTGGTCTTCGGCGCGGCGATCGGGTCGCGTATGGCCTCGGTGGATGGCATCGCCTATGGCGCCTTCATCGTGCCGGGGCTGATCATGCTCTCGCTCCTGACGCAGAGCATCGCCAACGCCTCGTTCGGCATCTACTTCCCGCGTTTTGCCGGCACGATCTACGAGATCCTGTCGGCGCCGGTCTCTCCCTTCGAGATCGTGCTCGGCTATGTCGGCGCGGCCGCGTCGAAATCCATTCTGATCGGGCTGATCATCCTCGCCACCGCTGCCCTGTTCGTCCCCTTGCGGATCGAGCATCCGCTCTGGATGGTGGCGTTCCTTCTCCTCACGGCGGTGACGTTCAGCCTGTTCGGCTTCCTCATCGGCCTCTGGGCCGACGGATTCGAGAAGCTCCAGCTCGTGCCGCTCCTGGTGGTGACGCCCCTCACCTTCCTCGGCGGCAGCTTCTATTCCATCGAGATGCTGCCACCGTTCTGGCGGGCGGTCAGCCTCGTGAACCCGGTCGTCTACCTCATCAGCGGATTCCGCTGGAGCTTCTTCGGTGCCTCCGACGTGCGGGTCGAGATCAGCCTCGCGATGACCCTGGTCTTCCTCGCCCTCTGCCTCGGCAGCGTGACCTGGATCTTTCGCACCGGCTACCGGCTGAAGAGCTGATCCTCCTCAGGGGCGCCCGTCGAGGAAAGCCAGGACGCCCTGCCGGTGCTGCTTGTCGCCCACCGCCGTGCTGTGATCGCGGTTGGGAAGTTCCAGGCTCCTGGCATTGGGCATGAGGGCAACCAGCGCCGGGGCCGAGCCGGCAACGGTGTCGAGCGTGCCTACCGTGACAAGGGTCGGCGCCTCGATCTGCGAGACCTCTTCCCGCGACAGTGTTTGGCGCGAGCCGCGCATGCAGGCGGCCAGCGCTCTGAGATCGCTCTTCGTCTGCTCTGCGAAGGTGCGGAAAGCGGCGGCGGTGAGGTTGGGCGCCTTTTCGCCGGGGGGCGCTTCCAAGGCCTCGGCGATCCCGTTCGGCAGTCCTTTGCCCTCCACCAGATGCAATCCGAGACCGCCGAGAAGCACCGAACGTACCCGCGCCGGCTCATCGAGGGCGAGGTAGGCCGCGATCCGCGCGCCCATGGAATAGCCCATGATGTCGGCGCGGGGGATGCCGAGATGGTCGAGCAGCCGCCGCGCGTCCTGCGCCATGATGTCGGAGCCGTAAGCCTCCGGATCGTAGAGCTTCTCGCTCTCGCCATGCCCGCGATTGTCGAGGGCGACGACCCGGCGCCCCGCCTCGGACAGGGTCTTCACCCAAAGCGTGTTGACCCAGTTCACGGAATGGTTCGAGGCAAATCCGTGGATCAGTACGATCGGATCGCCGCTGCCGCCCTTCGCCGGCACGTCGATATAGGCGATGGTGGTCCCGTCGGAATCGAAGGTCTGCATCGGGCTTGTCTATACCTTTTATGGAGGGCTCCGTCGGTCGATGGACGGCCTCCATGGGCCGTCAAATTCGCCTCTGAACGGAACGGAGGCAAGGTGCGAATATCCGAAGGGGTGACAGGAAAGCTTTTTCCTCGTTTCGCGCGGGTTCGGCCGGCTTAACTCCCCTTGCTGCTCGGCGTCTCCGGCGCGATGAACGGGGGGATCGTCAAAGCGGCACCGCTCCGGTCGGGTCGTTCCGGTCGATTTGCGAGGATACGGACGGCCCATGATTCAGATCGTACCCGTTGTCGTCCTCAAACACGTCGTGCGCGCCCCGCATCCGGACGTTTTCCGTGCCTGGACCGATCCTCTGCTCATTATGCGCTGGCTCGCGCCCGGCGACTCCATCGTGGAACTCGCGGAGACCGACCTGCGTGTCGGCGGCGCGTTTCTATTGCGGCGGCGCGATCCGGATGGAGCGTCCCATTCCGTGACCGGGCACTACGAGGAAATCAGGCGGGGGCATTCTCTGCATCAGACTTGGACGTATGAGGGACCGAACCCGCTCCTGCGCATCGGCGAAACCCTGATCCATGTCGATCTGCTCTCCGTCGGCGACCGGGCTACGGAGATCACGCTCACCCATCGCCGCATCGTCAGCGCAGACGTCCGGAATGCGTATCGTGAGGATTGGCGGAGCTGCTTTTCGAAGCTCCAGGCCGCGTTGGCGTAACGGATTTCAAATGGATCGACGGCCAGTTACCTCCACACACACCTTGAAGCGGGTGAAGCGCAGCAGAACCCAATTTGGATCGATCGCCGAAAGCCGCGCGGCGGCCCTTGCTGCAATCTGGATCACCTTCCGTTGACGCTCAGGTATCCGGGCAGGGAGCCGTTTCCTCCCTTGCCGGATCAAACGACCAAGGGACCACATCCTGCGCTGCAGCCCCCAGGGTGATCGTCGCTCAGGCGAAGGCCGGCTGTCCGCTGGTGACGGCGCGCTGGGCGACCGCCTCGTCGTAGAGCTTCTGCTCGGTCTCCTTGTGCGTGAGCGAGAAGCGCACCGAGATTGCGCAGAGCGACGAGATCAGCACGGCGATGCCGAGGATGAACAGAGCGCCGGGCAGGTTGCCGACACCCTTGAGCAGGAAGCCCGCCGCCACGGCGCCGACATTGCCGCCGGCGCCGATGATACCGGCAACGCCGCCGAGCGCCTTGCGGTCGATAAACGGCACCAGGGCGTAGGTGGCGCCGCAGGCCATGTGGGTGAACAGGCCGAAGGCGAGCATGGCGACGACGGCCAGTACCACCGAGCCGGCATAGGCGAAGGCGAGGAGGCCGATTCCTTCGCCGACCATCAGGGCGAACAGGAGCAGGGTGCGGCCGTCGAGGCCCTTCGAGCGTGCGACCCGGTCCGAGGCGATGCCGCCGAGCGCGCGGGCGAACAGGGCCAGCAAGCCGAAACTGCCCGCCGCCATGCCGGCCTGGGTCAGATCGAGGCTGAAGCGCTCGACATAATAGGTCGCCGCCACCGCGTGGATGAAGATCTCGACGCCGAAGCAGGCGCCGTAGGTGATGGCGAGCATCCACACCCGGTAATTCGTCATCGCCTGCTTGAAGACCGCCCAGCCGCCCTTCTTGCCGGAATCCACCGCGACACCGCGGGCGCGCAACTCCATGATGTTGCCTTCGGGCGTGTCCTGCGTGAACCGGAAGTAGAGGAAGGCGACGACGAGCATCATCACGCCCGGCACGATCATCGACAGACGCCAGCCCATCGTCTTCTCGACGCCGACGCTGACGAGGGCCGCGAGGATCAGGGGCATGACGCTCTGGGTGACGCCGCCGCCGGCATTGCCCCAGCCGCCCACGGTGGCATTGGCGGTGCCCACCACGTTCGGCGCGAACATCACCGAGGTGTGGAACTGGGTGATGACGAAGCTCGCCCCGATGGCTCCGATGGCGAGGCGGAAGAACAGGAAGCTCTCATAGGAGTTGGCGAAGGCGATGCCGATTACCGGGACCGATCCGAGGATCAGAAGGCCGGTATAGGTCAGGCGGGGGCCGAACCGATCGCACATCGGCCCTATCAGTAGGCGCACCAGGATGGTGATGCCGACCGCGGCGATGTTGATGTTGTAGACCTGATCGTTGGTGAGCTGGAACTCGCCCTTGATCACCGGCATCAGCGGCGCGACCGCGAACCAGGCGAAGAAGCAGACGAAAAACGCGAGCCAGGTAATATGGAACGCGCGCATCTGAGGCGTGGCCAGACTGAACAGATCGATTCGGGTGGCTTTTTGGGACTGCATGCGGAGAGGCTCCAGGCGATCTGATGTCTCCCGGCACTCGGTGCGAGTGGCCCCCATTGCGGGGTGGGGAGAGATTGGTCGCTCACGCCACAGTGAGCACGAGCCGCCCGACTTCGAAGGCGTCTCTCGCGGGCGCCGTTGCCCACGTCGGGGCATTCGCACGGCGCGTGCCATGTCGGATGATTCTGAGATGTCGCTGCAGCATCCCGTTTTTCCCCTAGGACGGTCCCGTTTCCACCTATGATTCCGGAGGTCTCGAGGGTTGCCGATGGTGCCTCTCCGATGATCGCTTGCGCAGGCGATAATCTCGAGGCTGCGTTGTTTGTAGGCACGACGCCGATTTGTGCAGGTCTAGCCGACAGCGTCGAACGACAGGCGATGCTTGCGGTGCGCCTGTCGGGCTGGCATCACCCACCACAATGACTGACACGCAATCTTCCGCCATCCAGCCTTTCGGCACCTACGCGCCCCGAGGGCTGGTGGCGCGTATCACCGACCGCACCGTGACGCTCTCCGGCAAGAGTTGGGCGGGGCGGCGCATCGGCTTCTTTCTGCGCCGGCTGGCCATCACGATGCTGCATGGACGGCCCCTCGACGTGGAGCGGTTCGGCGCCCGCATGCGGCTGCACCCCTACAATAACAATTGCGAGAAGAAGGTGCTGTTTACCCCGCAATTCTTTGACCCCGAAGAGCGGGCGCTGCTGGCCTCACGCCTGAAGCCGGGCTGCACCTTCCTCGATATCGGCGCGAATATCGGCGCCTACGCCCTCTTCGTCGCCGCTTTCGCCGGTTCGGGTGCTCGCATCCTCGCCGTCGAGCCGCAGCCCGACGTGTTCGACCGGTTGACCTACAACATCGCCCAGAACCCGTTCGGCACAGTGAAGGCGGTGGCCTGCGCAGTAGCCGACAAGGCCGGCGAACTGACGCTGTTCGTGGACCCGCGCAACCGTGGCGAATCGAGCCTGAAGATCGTCGGCACCAACGAGGGCGCGCAGATCCGCGTGCCGGCGGTCACCCTGCTTGGGCTCGCCCAGGGCGAGGGCATCACCCGCATCGACGCGATCAAGCTCGATGTGGAGGGCGCCGAGGATCTGATCTTGGAGCCGTTCTTCCGCGAGGCGCCGGTCTCCCTGCACCCTCGTCTGCTCGTCATCGAGGATGGCACGGCGCAATGGCAGATCGACCTTGTCGGTCTGCTCGAGGGCCGAGGTTATCGGCAGATCGCTCGCACTCGGCTGAACCTGATCTTCGAGCGGACGGTCGGCTGAGCACGCTCATCCGTCCCATCGAACCACCTCATCCGGAGGTGCCCCGGGTATATGGGCCTCGAGGAGCTCTTTCGTTCGCTCAGGTCCGGCTGGAGCCTTTCTCATCGTCAGGTGCAACGGCACCTGACGATGAGTCGAGATCGGGATGGCCGAAGACGTCATCGCCACACCTCACGTCCCGGCCCACCGTCCGCTTCGCGGTGGGCCGCTGGGAACAGTCTTCCCCGGGGGGAAGCCTTCCACCGCTTAGAGCGGGATGTTGTCGTGCTTCTTCCAGGGCTGCTCCATCTCCTTGGTGCGGAGCATGCCGAGCGCCCGGGCGATGCGTTTGCGCGTCGAATGGGGCATGATCACCTCGTCGATATAGCCGCGCTCCGCCGCGACGAAGGGCGAGAGGAACCGGTCCTCGTATTCGCTGGTCCGTGCCGCGATCTTGTCGGTATCGCCGATCTCGCTTCGGAAAATGATCTCGACCGCACCCTTGGCGCCCATCACCGCGATCTGCGCGGTCGGCCACGCGTAGTTGATGTCCGCACCCACGTGCTTGGAGGCCATCACGTCGTAGGCGCCGCCGAAGGCTTTGCGGGTGATGATCGTCACCAGCGGTACGGTGGCCTGGCTGTAAGCGAAGAGCAGCTTGGCGCCGTGCTTGATGAGGCCGCCGTATTCCTGGGCGGTGCCCGGCAGGAAGCCCGGCACGTCGACGAAGGTCACGATCGGGATCGAAAACGCGTCGCAGAAGCGCACGAAGCGGGCCGCCTTGCGGGAGGCGTCCGAATCGAGCACGCCGGCCAGCACCATCGGCTGGTTGGCGACGAAACCGACGGTGCGGCCCTCGATGCGGCCGAAGCCCGTCATGATGTTGCGGGCATAGGTCGCCTGGATCTCGAAGAAATCGCCCTCGTCGGCCACGCGCCGGATCAACTCGCCCATGTCGTAGGGCTTGTTCGGGTTGTCCGGGATCAGGGTGTCGAGGGACTTGTCGAGGCGTAGGGGGTCGTCGAAGCTCTCGATCTCCGGCACGCCGTCGATGTTGTTGGCGGGCAGGAAGTCGACGAGGCGGCGGACCTGGAGGAGCGCCTCCACGTCGTTCTCGAACGATCCGTCGGCGATGGAGGACTTGGTGGTGTGGACCTTGGCGCCGCCGAGTTCCTCGGCCGTGACCACTTCGTTGGTCACGGTCTTCACCACATCGGGGCCGGTGACGAACATGTAGCTCGTGTCGCGGACCATGAAGATGAAGTCGGTCATGGCCGGCGAGTAGACGTCGCCGCCCGCGCAGGGGCCCATGATGACGGAGATCTGCGGAATGACGCCGGAGGCGGCGACGTTGCGGCGGAAGACCTCGCCGTAGCCTCCCAACGCCGCGACGCCTTCCTGGATGCGGGCGCCGCCGGCATCGAAGATGCCGATGATCGGGGCGCGCATCTTCAGCGCCATGTCCTGGACCTTGACGATCTTCGCGGCATGCGTTTCCGAGAGCGAGCCGCCGAAGACGGTGAAGTCCTTCGAGAACAGGAAGACGGTGCGCCCGTTGATGGTGCCCCAGCCGGTCACCACGCCGTCACCGGGGATCTTCTGCTTCTCCATCCCGAAATCGGTGGAGCGGTGCTGCACGAACATGTCGAATTCCTCGAACGACCCATGGTCGAGGAGGAGCTCGATGCGCTCGCGCGCCGTCAGCTTGCCACGCTTGTGCTGGGCCACGACGCGGTTTTCGCCGCCGCCGAGGCGAGCCTGAGCGCGCCGCTCTTCGAGCTTCTCGAGAATATCCTTCATGCGCGGTGAGCCTTGAGATGGGTGCGAGGAATTGGCGCCATACCGCATGTTTGGGCATGGCTTGGCGGTTCAGAGTCAAAAGCGCCTTAGCACGGAGGGCAGGCAGCGAAAATGGATTTAACGGGCAAGCTTTGCCAACTCCGCCGCAGACTCGAATTCGGCCTTGCGCAGGACATGGCGCGCTTCCGCCTCGGCGTCGCTTCCCCAGACACTGGCCTGATAGGCCTCGTCCACATGCGCCGCCGCCCAGGATTCCTGCGGGGTCAGGCGTCCGTGCAGGGTTGCCAGCGCGATGAGGAGCGAGCCCGTGAGCGTGGTCATCGTGTGGAGAGCCGCCAGCCGGAACGGCCCGTCGACCGCTTCGATCGCGCCGCGCAAGGCGGTCACCGACGTCTCGGGCTGGGTGACGTGCATCACCCCCTCGCTGAGGATGAGGCGCGCATCAAAGGCCTCGCGTGCCCATTCGATCACCGGATCCCAGGCGCGGCCCTGATCGGCCACGAGGCGTTCCGGGTCGGCGGCGCGGTAGGCGACGAGATCCGTTCCGGCATAGGCCGAGAGGTCGTCGATCACCGCCTCGCGGCGGGGGGCGACGCCGTCGATGGCGGTGTTGGCGAGGCGCGTCAGCGGCATGGTCGATGGGTCGATGAACTCGACCTGCGCTGCCCATTCGGCGGCCACGGCCTCGGCCAGCGCCCGCGTCGGCAGGCGCAGCGGGTTGCGCGCCGGCGTGTTGGCGGACCGTCCATCGAGGGTTAGGCGAAACCCGCCGTCGTCGTCTGTGAGACCGGCCTCCGCGTAGAACCGCTTCGGCAGGGCGACACGCGTCTGCGCGCGCACGGCCCGGTGTGGGTCGTGAATGGGAGGGGCATCGGAGGCGCCGAGCCAGCCGGCGGGATCGTCGTTGCTCATGGGGCGGGGTTCTAGCGCATCACGCATCGGCCCGCGAGCGCTGAGCCGGGTCAGATCGCTGTTCCGGTACCGCGTCTAGTCGGGCGCGAGGCCGTCGATGCTGGTGCCCGCGCCGGACTCGCGAAAATTTCCCGAGAACATATCCGCCAGCGCGGAGGCGGTTTCCACCACGGTCACCGCCCCGGCTCCGAGCAAGGCACCCGGCGGGTGGTAGCCCCACGCGACACCGATGGCGGCCGCGCCGGCACTCACCGCCATGTCCATGTCGTAGGTGGTGTCTCCGATCATCACCGTGGTCTCCGGCAATGCTCCAACCTCGGCCATCGCCTGATGCAGCATCGCCGGGTCGGGCTTCGACGGTGCGTCGTCCGCAGTCTGGATGGTCGAGAAGACGTCGCCCCAGCCATGGCTTTCGATCAGACGGTCGACCCCGCGTCGGGATTTTCCCGTGGCGATCCCGAGCCGAAGGTCGTCGCGGGCGCGCAGGCGTTCGATCAAGTCGGCCATGCCCGGAAACAGAGGTTCCTCATAGGCCGCGTCCAGGCGAAGGGTGTTGAAGGCGCGCTTGTAGCTCTCGGACAGGCCCTCCACGGGTCCATCCTCGCCGACCAGGCGCCGGAAGGCCTGCGGCAGGGAGAGCCCGACGACGGAGAGGGCCACCGCACGCCCGGGCGCTTCGATGCCGTGTTCGGCGAAGGCCATGCCTTGCGCGGCGACGATGAGGTGCTGGCTGTCGACGAGAGTCCCGTCGACGTCGAAGACGACGAGTTTCACGGGACCGTCCCGCATGGCCGCATCACGGCTGGCGCCCCTGCGGCGATTGCTGGGCCGGAACCTGTCCGGGCTTCTGGCGCTCGTAGCCGAGCTTGCAGCGGATCAGGAAGCGACGTCGCACGCCGCCGCGCAGGCCGCGCGCATGCGACAACCGATTACAGCTGGCATAGGACCGTCGCCTGCGGTCGCCCGCCCGCACCTGCGATCCATGGCGGCCTACGGAGGGAGGCGGCGGTGCCTGATTCTGGGCCGCCGGAGCGGGAGCCGCTTTTGCCGCAGGACTCGGCGGATTCTGCTGTGGACCCGTCGCCTGCGCGACAGCCTCAGACGTCAGCGACGCTGATCCGAAGCACACGAACAGGCCGATCAGGGCGGTGCTGGCCAAGGTCGCGAACGTCATCGGCATGGGTTCTCGCTGCAACGACGGGTGAGGTCGACCACAAGGATAAGGCATGGCGCCCGATTGCCAAGGCGCATCCGCGGGTCCTCCCCGCCGATGCGGCCAAAGCGGATCACGCCTCCGGCGCCTCGACGATGGGATCGTAGCGCGATGCGTCGAAGCCCAGCAGGTTCCAGCTCTGCGCCATATGCGGCGGCAGCGGCGCCGTCACGTCCACCGGCTTCAGCGTGCGCGGATGCGGGATGACGATGCGGCGTGCCAGCAGGTGCAACCGGTTCTGGATACCTCCCGGCAAGGCCCAGTTCTCGACGCTGAAATATTTCGGATCCCCGACGATGGGATGGCCGATATGCGCGGCATGGGCGCGGAGCTGGTGCGTGCGCCCGGTCACGGGCTTCAGCGAAAGCCAGGACAGCTTCTGCGCCGCATTGTCGACCATGGCGTAATAGGTCAGCGCATGGGCGGCGCCGTCGTCGCCGTGCTGGGCTACCCGCATCCGGGCGTCGCCGTCGGGAGCCTCCTCCTTGGCGAGGTAGGTCGAGATCCGGCCCTGAGGTACGCGCGGGACACCGGCGGTGAGCGCCCAGTAGACCTTGCGGGCGGACCGCGATCGGAAGCTCTTGGCGAGGGTTGCCGCCGCGAGGCGTGTCTTGGCGACGATGAGGCAGCCGGCGGTGTCCTTGTCGAGGCGGTGGACGAGGCGCGGTTTCTGCCCGTCCGGTCCGGTCAGGGCCTCCAGCAGCCCGTCCACGTGGCGCACGGTGCCGGAGCCGCCCTGGACCGCGAGGCCGAAGGGCTTGTTCAGCACCATCATGTCCGCATCCTCGTAGAGGATGAGCGAGCGCAGGAAGTCGGCGTCGGTGGCGTCACGCGCGACACTGCGCGGCCGTTCCGCCACCGGGTCGAGCTTGAGGGGCGGCACGCGCACGCTCATGCCCGGCAGGAGGCGGTCGTTCGGCTTGGCGCGCTTGCCGTCAACCCGCAACTCGCCCTTGCGGACGATGCTCTGGACACGGGTGAAGGGCAGTTGCGGAAAGCGCGTGGTCAGGAAGCGGTCGATCCGCATCTCGGCCTCGTCCTCCTCGACGATCAGCGTCTGCACGCCGGAGGCGAGGGTCGCGGAGGCGGCCGCGCGCTGCTCGCGCCGGGTCGGTCCCTCGACCGCCGGTTCCGTGGGCTTGGCGCCGGTACGGCGCGGACGCGGCGCGTCGAAGGCTTTCGCCGCGACCTCGTTGCGGGGCGCCCGCGTCCGAGGAGCGCGGGGAACCGAGGCTTCGTCGTCGACCGGCGTCTCAGGGGCATCGCCGGGCCGCCAGGGCGCGCGCTTGTCGGCCTCGCCGCGCAACTGCGCCGCGCGATGGGCGGCGTCGAGGGCGCTCGTGCGCGGGCCGGTGCCTTCGCGGTCGGGCCTGCGGAACGCGCCGGGCTTGCCGGGACGGTAGGGCTTGCCGCCGCTGCCGGGCGGCCGGCCCTTGCCGGCGCCGGAACCTTTGCGTCCGGCATTGCCGCGTGATGGTGGTCTGGTGGTCATCGGGTGCTCGTAACACCCTCGCCCCTCTCGGCAAAGCGCTTCGAGAACGGAGCGCTGCGTGAACCGGAGGTCAGGCCGCGCGGCGACCCGCCTCAATCGTGAGGCCCGTCCCGACGGAGCCGAACGTGTCGCCGTCGACGACGCGGGCATTCGGCACGCCCGCCACCAAAGCGGCGCGGACATGCGGCAGACCCGTCGACCCGCCGGTGAGGAACAGGGCGTCGATGCCCTCCGCCGGCAATCCCGCCTGGTTCAGGCAACGACCGATTCTTTCGGCGATGCGCCGCGAGAGCTCCTCCGTCTGAGCCACGAGGCCGGCATGGTCGAGAGTGGCGGCGAGGCCCGGCTCGACCCAGCCGAGGGCCACGCCGCCCTGGCCCGCATCCGAGGCTGCGATCTTGGCGCCCTCCACTTCCATCGCGAGGGAATGCCCGCGCTCGGCCTCCACGACGGTGTAGAGCCGAGCGATCAGGTCCGGCCGGCGCGCGTCACGGCGGACTTCCTCGATCTCGCGCAAGGTCTTGGCGTTGTAGAGCCGATTGATGCTCGACCAAGTGGCGAGATCGTGGAAATAGCCGCTCGGCACGTCGAGATCGCCCCGGTTCATCGGGCTGCCGAGGCCGAATAGCGGCATCACCGTGCCGAGGCTGAGACGCCGGTCGAAGTCGGTGCCGCCGATGCGCACGCCGTCATTGGCGAGGATGTCGCCGGACCGGTCGACCTTGGCATGGCGCTCGGGGGAGAGCCGCACGATGGAGAAGTCCGACGTGCCGCCGCCGATATCGGCGATGAGCGCGATCTCCTCCCCCGTCACCTGCTGTTCGTAATCGAGCGCCGCCGCGATGGGCTCGTACTGGAACGAGACGTGGCGGAAGCCAATGCTCCGGGCGATCTCGCACAGGGCATCCTCGGCACGGGCGTCGCCCTCCGGGTCGCCATCGACGAAATGGACCGGGCGGCCGTGGACCACTGTGTCGATGGCCGTTCCGGCCTGCGCCTCGGCCCGCGTTTTCACGGCGGAGAGGTAACGGGCGATGACGTCGCGGAAGCGGATGCGCTCACGCCCCACCGGCGTCGTCTCCTCGATCAGGGAGGAACCGAGCACCGATTTGAGGCTGCGCATCAGCCGGCCCGGTGTGCCCTCGACATACTCCGCCATGGCTGCGCGGCCGACGAGGTGCGTCCCACCCGGCGGGAAAAAGATCGCGCTGGGAATCGTGACGTGGTCGCCCTCCAGCCGCAGCAGGGCCGGCCGTCCCTCGGTAACGAGGCCGAGCGTGGTGTTGGACGTGCCGAAATCGAGGCCACAGGCCGCCATGTAAGATCTCCGGACGGTCTGTCCGCTGGAAAGGGGGGCCGCCGACCTACAGGCTGCGCTCCCCCGGGTCCACCGGTCTCAACGACCGAAATCGCCGGCCCGGCTCGCCTTCAACGCAGGGCTCCCACCGGTGAGCCGGCGCTTGAGCCGCACGATCGCTTCGCGCTGCAGCTCGCTCGCGGCGGAATGGGCGCTGGCGACTTGCGAGAGCATGTCGATGAAGTGCAGGCGCTCGGCCTCGGTCAGGTTGTCCCGCAGCAGGGGCAGCAATTCGTCGGCCACCAGCGAGAACGGCCGCCGGGCCTCGGTATAGGTCCAGGCTCGCTCGAACGTGGCTGAGATCGAATCGATCTGAAGCGGAGAATCCATGAATTCCAGAATCTTGGTTTTCTCGGCGGCGGTGACGGGGCTGCCCGTGCGCACCAGCTGGATCATGAGGATCACCGCAGCGAGCCTGACGTCCCGCACTCGCTTCAGCGGCGTGCCGATGATCTCCTCCAGGGTCGACTTTGCCCGGCGCTGAAGTCCCTTCGTGTCGCGATTGACCTCCCTCAGCGCCGTCGCGGTGCCATGTGCGCGGATGATCCAGAACAGGACGGCACCCACGATCCCGATCACTGCGACGATGACGACCATGTAAACGCGCCTTTCCCCGGAGCCGGGCCGGTCGGATGATTGAATCGGCCGTGAGCATAGCGCTCTGGCTGCAGCGGCAAACCCCGAGGGACGTCCGACCCCGCGAAGGATCGCCAGACCGCAACCGATTCGCAACCAGCCGATGCGAGCGTTCAGCCTTCCCCGAGATAGCGGTGGCGCAGGTGGCGCATGTAATCCTCGGCACCCAGGGGCTTGCCGGTGGTGGCCACGAGCAGCTCGTCCGTCTCCAGGAAACTGCCGCGCTGGTGGACGTTCTCGCGCAGCCACCCGCGCAAGGCGGTGAAATCGCCTCGCGCCAGATCGGCGGGGATGCCGGGCAGACTTTCGCGGGCGGCGCGGAACAGCTGCGCCGCCGCCATTGCGCCGAGGGTGTAGGTCGGGAAATAGCCGAAGCTGCCGCCGGGCCAGTGGATATCCTGAAGGCAGCCGAGCCGGTCGCTCGGCACGACGATACCGAGCAAGCCGCGCATGCCTTCGTCGAATGCGCCCGGCAGATCGGCGATGGCGAGGTCGCCGGAGATCATCGCCGTTTCGAGCTCGTAGCGCAGGAGGATGTGCGCCGGATACGTCACCTCGTCGGCATCGACCCGAATCAGGCCGGGCTCCACCCGCGTGTAGAGGCAGTGCAGGTTCTCCGCGTCCCAGGCGCTCCCCACGCCTGCGAAAACATCGCGCAGACGAGGCGCGAGATAGGCACAGAACTCGGCGGAGCGGCAGGCTTGCATCTCGATCAGAAGCGACTGGCTCTCGTGCAGGCTCATCCCTCGGGCATTCCCCACGGGCTGGTGCAGCCACGCAGGCGGCCGGCCCTGCTCGTAGAGGGCGTGACCCGTCTCATGCAGCACGCCCATGAGAGCGCGGGTGGCGTCGGCCTCGTCGTAACGCGTGGTGATGCGCACGTCGTCGGTGGCCCCGCCGCAGAACGGGTGCAGGCTGATATCGAGCCGTCCGCGCTCGAAATCGAACCCGGCAGCGCGCATCAGCGCCAACCCCAGGGCCTTCTGCGCCTCCACAGGGAACGGTCCCGGCAATGGCATCGGCGCCGGCATCTTCGCCTGTCGGTCACGGATCGTCCCGATCAGGCCCGGCAGGGTCGCCCGAAGCTCGGAGAAGAGCGGGTCGATCACCGCCCGGCGCATACCGGGATCGTAGCCGTCGAGGAGCGCGTCGTAGGGCGCGAGGCCCAGAGCGGCGCCCTTCGCCTCCCCGACCTCCCCTTGCAGGCGCAGGGTCTCGGCGAGATGAGGCGCCAGCATCGCGAAGTCGGATGTCGCCCGCGCTTCCCGCCAGACCATCTCGGAGCGGGACGACGCCTTGGAACTCGCGGCGATGAGATCGCCTGGCACGGCCGAGGCGTGAAGATAGGCGCGGCGCATCTCACGCAGGTTGGCCCGCTCCCAGGCACCAAGGCCGGCCTCGTCGTCCGAGGCCTGTGCGATCAGGTCACCGGTCTCGGCGGCGGTGATGATCTCGTGGGCAATGACCCGCAACTGGGCGAGCTGCTCGGCCCGGCCTTCCGCCGCGCCCTTGGGCATCAGCGTCTGGGCGTCCCAACCGAGGATGCCTGCGGCATCCTCGACGGCGCCGATGCGGGCAAAGCGGGTAGCGAGGCTACGATAGGCGTGCATGGTCGTGGCTGGCCTTCTGCATGACTGAGCGCCGCCCTATCACGGGATTCAGGAGCGGACGACGAGATCAGCGCTCCTCGTCACGGCGCTGCTTCCTCAAGGCTTCCCAATGGGCGAGGCGGTCACCGTAGCGGGTCTCCATGCCCCGGTCGGTGGGCTCGTAGAAACGCTGCCGGCCGAGCGCTTCGGGCCAGTAATCCTGGCCCGAGAACGCATCCGGCTCGTCGTGGTCGTAGCGGTAGCCCTCGCCGTAACCGATCTTGCGCATGAGCTTGGTCGAGCCGTTGAGGATGGTCCGGGGCGGCGGCAGCGAGCCGTGCTCCTTGGCCACCCGCGTTGCCGCCTTGTAGGCATTGTAGACCGCGTTCGATTTCGGCGCGCAGGCGAGATAGACGGTGACCTGTGCCAGGGCGAGTTCACCCTCCGGCGAGCCGAGGAAGTCGAACGCATCCTTGGCGGCGGTGGCAACGACCAGGGCCTGCGGGTCGGCGAGCCCGATATCCTCCACCGCCATGCGCACGAGACGCCTTGCGATGAACAATCTGTCCTCCCCGCCGTCGAGCATGCGGCAGAGATAGTAGAGCGCCGCATCGGGGTCGGAACCGCGCACCGTCTTATGCAGGGCACTGATGAGGTTGTAGTGACCTTCCTGGCTCTTGTCGTAGATCGGCGCCCGGCGCTGGACGATGTCCTGCAGGGTCGCGGCATCGAAGATCTCGTCGCGCTTGGCCGAGCGCCAGACCTCTTCCGCCAGGGTCAGGCAGGCGCGCCCATCGCCATCGGCCATGCGGACGAGGACGCCGCGCGCTTCTTCGTCCAGCGGCAGCGGCCGTTCGGTCAACGCCTCGGCGCGAACCAGGAGCTTGGCGATGGCCGCATCGTCGAGGGAGCGGAACAGCAGGACGCGGGCGCGCGAGAGCAGCGCGGCATTGAGCTCGAAGGACGGGTTTTCGGTGGTGGCGCCGACGAGCGTCACGGTTCCATCTTCCATGACGGGGAGGAAAGCGTCGAGCTGTGCCCGGTTGAAGCGGTGGATCTCATCCACGAAGAGCAGCGTCCCCTGCCCCATCGTCCTGCGCTGGCGCGCCGCTTCGAAGACCTTCTTCAAGTCGGCGATACCGGAGAAGATCGCCGAGATCTGCTCGAACTTGAGATCGGTCTCGTGGGCCAGGAGACGCGCCACCGTGGTCTTGCCGGTGCCCGGCGGCCCCCAGAACACGAGCGAGCCGAAGGATTTTCCGCTGAGGAGCCGGGTCAGGGAGCCGTCCGGCCCGGTCAGGTGCTCCTGTCCCACCACCTCGGCGAGGGAGCGAGGGCGCAGTCGGTCGGCCAGCGGGCGCGGCGCATCGTTCTGCAGGCCGGCGGAAGCGAAGAGATCGGACATCGACGCATAGAAGACGTGGCCTGCGTCATCCCGCAATCCGCAAATGGCTCCGTCCCCGCGTTTCGGCGGATCTGCCCCGGTGCAGCGGGTGATCCTTACCGAGGTCGAGGAGTGACCCGCCCGCCCCGTGGATGATGCATCTGGGCGGCCTTTTGGCTCCCCATGAGAACAGGATGAACAGGGTTTGGTCGAAGGTCAGTCGTGGTCATACGATGGCCATGTCGTCGTCTCCCTCCGCCATGAGTTCGGCATGAGCCAGGCCGGGAACTGAGCCGCCTGGCTCTCCCGCGAGCGCATCCGGACGGATGGCCCCGGATGCCGGCCGCGTGAACCGAAGTCAGACCCTACCCACCAAACACCGACGTCAGCACGGCGCCGCCCCGATTGATCGCGATCTCCCACATGCCCGAGCTTGACCGGGTCAGGCGCTCGAGGTCCTTGGTGGTGGTCACCGGGACGCCATTGATGGCGACGATCACGTCGCCGATCTGGAGGCCGGCGCGGGCTGCCATGGACCCTTCATCGATGGACGAGACCGCGACGCCTTCGCTGGCGAAGTCCTTCTGCAACTCCTCGGCCACGGCCGGCGAGGTATTGACCAGGGTGGCCCCGAAGAAGGGCGAGCGCGTGCGCACCTTCACCGCGTCGCGCGGCCGCGTCTCGGGGGCAGAGGCGAGCTTGACCGAGACGGTGGAGCGGGCGGTGCCTCGCAGGATGCCGAACTTCGCGGTGCCGCTGATGCCTTTGAGGGCGAAGCGGTAGCCGAAGGCTTCCGGATCGTCGACGACCTTGTCGTCCACCGTGAGGATCAGGTCGCCGCGTTTCAGGCCGGCCTCTTCGGCCGGACTCTTCGGCTGCAGGCTCGCAACCAGGACCCCGGTCGGATGGTCGAGGCCCATGCTCTCGGCGATGTCGGGCGTGACGTTCTGCACCCGCGCCCCGAGCCAGGGGCGACGCACGGTGGTGGCGCCACCCTTGGCCGTCTCGACCACGGCGCGGACCATGCTGGTGGGAATGGCGAAGCCGATGCCGTGACTCCCCCCCGATTGCGAATAGATCGCCGTGTTGATGCCGACGAGCCGACCCTTAAGATCGACGAGTGCACCGCCGGAATTTCCCGGATTGATCGCGGCATCGGTCTGGATGAAGAACTGATAGTCGGATGAACCGACCTGGGTGCGCGCCAGGGCCGAAACGATGCCCTGCGTCACCGTCTGGCCGACCCCGAACGGGTTGCCGATCGCCATGACGAAGTCGCCGACCTCGAGAGCTTCCGAATCGCCCATGGGCATCGGTACGAGTCCGCCGACGGGGCTCTTGATCTTGATCACGGCGAGATCGGTTCGTGGATCGCGCAGGACGATGCTCGCCTCGAACTCCCGCCGATCGGAGAGCGAGACACGAACTTCGTTCATGTTGTCGATGACGTGGTTGTTGGTGATGACGAGGCCGGACTCATCGACGATGACGCCGGAGCCGAGCGACTTCTGCGCCCGCTCGCCCGGCATGCCCTGGCCGCGGCCCGAGCCCTGCTCACCGAAGAACCGGCGCATGAATTCGTCCATGGCGCTGCGCGATGTGCCGCGCTGCTCCACATGCGAGGCGTAGACGTTCACCACCGAGGGTGCCGCCCGCTTCACCACCGGCGCGAAGGAGAGATCGACCTCGCCCTTCGAACTCGGCACGGCCTTGGCCGGTGCATGCGCCTCCGGTGTCTTCATCATCTGCGCCTGGGCACTAGGCGAGACGGCGATGGTCGCGGTGACGAGGCAGGCGAGCAGCGGCCGATGAAACATCGCGATCTCCCGGATGGCAGGCGGCGGAGCCGCTGCAGAATCCGGGATATCTAGACGCGCCGGGGCGTCAGCGCGAGGGGTGTCACGGACGGCGGAGCGTTGCGGCGATGCGCCCTGCCCGGCGTGCGAGACTCGCGATGCAGCTCAAAGAGGCATCGGCTGCCCGCTGCATCTCCGTAACTTGGAGGCGCAGGGCATCGGCCGGATTCTTCGCCGTCGACAGGGCGCGCCAATGCGCGAACGTGGCGATACTCTCGTTGCGGACATAGGTCGTCAGCGTGTCGTTGGCGGCCGTGATCTCGGTCAACGCCGAGGCGGTGACGGCGACGGTGTTCGTCGGCGGCGAGGCGAGATCCTGGGCCGAGGCGATGGCGCTTTCGATCTCGGCGGGTAGAAGGGAATCCTCGGTCGCCTCGCTCTCGCCTTGCGGGCTGTTGCCTGTAGGAGTGTGGCTCGTCGCCTCCTGCTCAGTGGCTGCGGTCACCACATCGGTGGCAGGTGGACTGTCCTGAGACGGGGCGTAGCCCACGGGGGCGGTTTCCGGAGCGGCGTGAATGACGTCCGCCATACCCTGTCCGGTCAACAGCGCTTCCGGTGACACGGTCTCCATCAAGGTCTCAGGCGCTCGCAAGGTCTCACTCACGGGCAAGGCCTCAGGCTCGGTGGCAGCGACGTCGAGCGTGGATACTGAGACCGTCCCATCGTCCACAGCCAGGGTCTGCGAAACCGGCACCAGGTCGTCGGCAGTCGTGGCAGCTGCATCAGCGTTGGAAAGTCGCGCCGATTGTCCGGCCTTGCTTCCCCCGCGACCGATCGAGCGTGCTTGTCGGCGTGTGGCCATGATTCGCGTCCCCTTCGTGCACAATCGACCGCGCATGGCCCGGCCCCGGCGTGCGCCCGTGTTCCAGGCACGTTACCGCGTCCATGCCATTTGCGCGAACCGGCACCGGGCCAGTCCGCGCGGAGGGGCTAGGATCAGACGCTTTTGGCGGCGGACTGAGCCAGAGCGCCGAGATCCTTGACCTGAGATTGAAGCGTCGAAATCTGGCTGCGCAGGAACTGGCTCTGCAGCTCGAATGCCTCTTTCAGATCGCGGGTGCGCGCCAGCTTCTGGGCGAAGTCGAAGGTCGTGCTCGCATTGGACTGAACCTGGTCGAGGCCCTTGGCGATCACGGATTGGATCGCCCCATGCGCCGTCGTCGACGAGGTCTGGAACTGTTCGGCGGATTTCACCACCGTGCCGAGCAGGTTGGTCACAGCGGTGCGGGCCTGATCGACGCTCTTTTCCGCGAAGTCGCGCAATTCGGCCGGGATCTCATAGGTCGGCGCGTTCATGTCGTTCCTCACTGAATCAACGGGAGCGACACGGAATGGCGCGCCGCACCATCGATATGTTGCGGCGCAATATAAGAGTCAAGACGGGTTTCGAGCAAGTGCCCGTCTGTAGCTGCGCAATCCGGGCCCTCGTTCGCAATCAAACGAGAAGACGATAGGATTTGAACGTGCAGTCTCGGCAAGCACAGCGAGGGCCGTCAAACGAAAGTCGCGTAGTAATGACACGCCGGCGGCTGTGTTGTGAATGCGGGCAAGCAGGATGATTCCGCGCGACGGAGTCCGGCCGCGAAGCACCACCGCGCGGGGCTTGGGCGACGGCAGCTATCCTGGTTTTCGGAGAACGTCGGTCGGTATGGGCGATACGTTTCGCGCGATCCTTCGATAGAGTTCGCCGAGCGCATCCGCATGGGCGTCGATGGACATGGGAGTGTCCCAGTAATGGGCGTGAGCGGCGCGCCCGAGCATTTCCGCCTTAATCACGTCAAGATTCCGGAACGCGGTCGCGAGGGCTGCCCGCTCCGGCGCGACCACATAGCCGGTGACGCCGTCGATCACTTTCTCCGCGGCCCCGGACCTATCCGACGCGACTACCGGCAGCCCGACAGCCAGGGCCTCGTAGACAGTCAGAGGGCCGGTCTCGAACCACCGAGACGGCGCGGCCAGCGCCCTCGTCCGCCGAACGAGGATGGCGGATACCTCGTTCGGTGATCGCCATCCGAGCATCTCCACATGTGGCTGCGCCCGCAATTCCGCCTCCAGCGGGCCGGTGCCGATGAAGAGCGCCGGCATGCCGGCATCCCGCGCCGCCTCGGCGACGAGATCTGCGCCTTTCTCGCGGGTCAAGCGGCCCACATAGGCGATGGCTTTCCCTGCCGCCGGATCGGCCCGCACTCCCTTCTCCACGCGCACGGGATTGTCGATGCGGTGATGGGTGACGGCCAGGGAGCCGAGGAGATCGCCCATCCGACGGATGCTGGCATCGCAGACATGGACCACGTGGAGATGGCGGCGACGCAAGGCGCGGTTCTGGGTGATGCTCCGCCCGACCCGGATCGCCTTGTGAAGGCGGCTTTTCGGATCGCAAGGAGCCGCGACGCAGGAGGCGGAGAGCGGCGTCAGCGTGCAAGGGCGATCCTGATCGAAGCGGTAATAGACGCCGTTGGGGCAGGCCAGGAAGTAATCGTGCAGGGTCACCACCAGCGGGATGCCGCTGTCGAGCAGGACGGGGAACACGCTCGGCGACAGGCTGCGGGTCCATTGATGCAGATGGACGATATCCACCGGTCGCGGGAGGGCGCCGAGTACGGCGCGCAAACGGGCGGCGGAATCCCGGCTCCAAATGCCGGACAGTGCCGCCTCCAGGACCGGGCGGTTCCAGATGTCGGTATTGCCGAGGCAGACCCGCCGAATTTTCGGATGATCGAGGAGCCGATCCGCCGTTCCCTCGATCGCCTGGATGAAGGTGACGTCCATCCCCGCTCTGGCGAGGCCGTACGCGGATTCCACCGCGACCTTCTCGGCACCGCCGCTCGCCACGGCGAACTCTGCGAGGATCACGATATGCATGGCCTGCCCGGAACCTCGGCCGGCCTCGGGGCCCGTCATGCCCATGCCGCGAAAGCGACGCTAGGGGCTATCGCCTCACGTCCGGTAAACGCCACCGACGGAGCGGCAAGCCGCCATGACGGCGGCGACGGAAGGGATCGGGCATCGTCTCCTCGCGTTGGTCAAGGTGATTCCGCCGCCCCTGGCGGCGGTCAGGCGAGCCAGAGGAGGCACCCATGTCAGACCCCAAGCCAACATCCACGTCGGACACCGACGAGAAGCGCCGTGTGGATCCGGCGCCCAGCAATGACAAGACGAATCCCGAAAATCATCAGGACGAAATGAGCCAGCGACTGGACGAGGCGCTGGAAGAGACCTTCCCGTCCAGCGACCCGGTCTCGGTGAAGATCACAAAGTAATCGGCCATAGGGACGAAAAATGCCAAAGCCGAGATGCGGGGCATCTCGGCTTTGGCATCAATGCGCTGTCATGAGGTCGCGCATCAGACTTCGCGCGACACCATCATCTTCTTGATCTCGGCGATGGCCTTTGCCGGGTTCAGGCTTTTCGGGCAGGCATTGGCGCAGTTCATGATCGTGTGGCAGCGGTAGAGCCGGAACGGATCGTGAAGGGCATCAAGGCGTTCGCCGGTATTCTCGTCGCGGCTGTCGATAAGCCAGCGGTAGGCCTGCAACAGGGCCGCTGGGCCGAGGAAGCGGTCGCCGTTCCACCAGTAGCTCGGACAGGACGTCGTGCAGCAGGCGCACAGAATGCACTCGTAGAGGCCGTCGAGCTGGGCGCGATCCTCCGGGGTCTGCTTCCATTCGCCTTCGGGCGCAGGCGTCTCGGTCTGGAGCCACGGCTCGACCGAGGCGTGCTGGGCGAAAAAGTTTGTGAGGTCGGGGACGAGATCCTTGAGGACCGGCATGTGCGGCAGCGGGTAGATCCGCACCGCGCCGGTCTTCTTGCCCTTCGCATGCTCCTGGCATTCGTCGATACCCATGGTGCAGGCGAGCGCATTCTGGCCCTCGATGTTCATGGCGCAAGAGCCGCAGATGCCCTCGCGGCAGGAGCGGCGGAACACCAGGGTCGAATCGACCTTGGCCTTGATCCATAGGAGGGCGTCGAGGACCATCGGCCCGCAATCGTCCCGGTCGACCTGATAGACGTCGACCCGCGGATTTGCGCCGTCATCCGGGTTCCAGCGGTAGATCCGGAATTCCTGAAGATTGTTGCCCCCCGTCGGCCGTGGCCAAGTCTTGCCTTCGGTGATCTGGGAGTTTTTGGGAAGGTTGAATTGGGCCATGGTTCGGGGTGCCTAAATCCGTCTCGTGAGTACCATCGTCGGGAGAAATCTCAGTCTTTTCCCTAGTAAACACGAGCCTTTGGTTCGATGTACTGAATCTCGTTTGACATTGTATACGTATGAACCGGGCGGTAATCGATATTCACCTGCTGGGACTTGTCGTCGAGCCACGAAAGGGTGTGCTTCATCCACTCCTTGTCGTCGCGATCGGGGAAGTCCTCGCGGGCATGCGCCCCGCGGCTTTCCTTGCGGTTGGCCGCCGATTCCATGGTGACGACGGCCTGACCGATCAGGTTGTCGAATTCCAGGGTCTCGAGCAGATCGGTGTTCCAGATCAGAGAGCGGTCGGTGATCTTGATATCGGCTTCGCCCTGCCAGACCTTGTGAATCAGAGCCTTGCCTTCTTCCAGCACTTCGCCGGTGCGGAAGACGGCGCAGTTGTTCTGCATGGTCTTCTGCATCTCGGCGCGCAGTTCCGCCGTCGGCGTGCCGCCATTCGCGTAACGGAAGCGGTCGAGGCGGGCGAGCGCCTTGTCGGCGGAATCCTTCGGCAGGTCCATCTGGCGGGCGCCGGGCTCGACGATCTCGGCACAGCGCAGGCCGGCGGCCCGGCCGAACACCACGAGGTCGATGAGCGAGTTCGAGCCGAGGCGGTTGGCGCCGTGCACGGAGACGCAAGCCGCTTCGCCCAGAGCCATCAGACCCGGCACCACCGTATCGGGATTGCCGTTCTTCAGGGTCAGTACCTCACCATGATAGTTCGTGGGGATGCCGCCCATGTTGTAATGGACTGTCGGCAGGACCGGGATCGGCTCCTTGGTGACGTCGACGCCCGCGAAGATCTTCGCCGATTCCGAGATGCCCGGAAGGCGCTGATGCAGAATCGCCGGATCGAGGTGGTCGAGGTGCAGGTAGATGTGGTCGCTCGTCTTGCCAACGCCGCGGCCGGCACGGATCTCCATGGTCATCGAGCGCGAGACCACGTCGCGCGAGGCCAGATCCTTGGCGCTGGGAGCATAGCGCTCCATGAAGCGCTCGCCCTCGGAATTCGTCAGGTAGCCGCCCTCGCCGCGGGCGCCTTCGGTGATGAGGCAGCCGGCGCCGTAGATGCCGGTGGGATGGAACTGCACGAATTCCATGTCCTGCAGCGGCAGGCCGGCGCGCAGCACCATGGCGTTACCGTCGCCCGTGCAGGTATGGGCAGAGGTCGCCGAGAAGTAAGAGCGGCCATAGCCACCGGTGGCCAGGATCGTCATCTGGGCGCGGAAGCGATGGATCTCACCCGAGGCCTGATCGATGGCGATGACGCCAAGGCAGCGGCCCTCCTCGTCCATGATGAGGTCGAGCGCGAAGTACTCGATGAAGAAGTTGGTATGGTTCTTCACCGCTTGGCCGTAGAGCGTGTGGAGCATGGCGTGGCCGGTGCGGTCAGCCGCCGCGCAGGTGCGCTGGGCGGTGCCCTTGCCGTAATCGGTGGTCATGCCGCCGAAGGGGCGCTGATAGATTTTGCCTTCCTCGGTGCGCGAGAACGGTACGCCCCAGTGTTCGAGCTCGTACACCGCTGCGGGCGCGTTGCGCACGAGGTACTCGATCGCGTCTTGGTCGCCGAGCCAGTCCGACCCCTTCACGGTGTCGTACATGTGCCAGCGCCAATCGTCGGGGCCCATATTGCCAAGGGAAGCCGAGATGCCGCCCTGCGCCGCCACGGTGTGCGAGCGCGTCGGGAATACCTTCGAGATGCAGGCCGTACGCAGGCCGGCCTGCGAGCAGCCCACGGTGGCGCGCAGACCAGCGCCGCCGGCGCCGACGATCACAACGTCGAACGTATGGTCGATGATGGAATAGGCCGGCGCGCCGTTGCCGTTGGTTCCGTTGGTGGCCATGGGCAGATCCTTCGGGTTCTGGGGCGGGTCAGACGAGCTTGCCGAGGCTCACGCGCAGGATTGCGTAGAGGCAGGCAACGGCGACGACGACCGCGTAGGCATTGTTGGCGAACAGGCTGGCGAGCTTCAGTCCCTTGGCGTGGACGTAATCCTCGATGATGACCTGCATGCCGATCCTCATGTGGAGCGTGACCGAGATCACGGCGAGGATCAGGACGAGCGCGACGAGCGGGTGCGACATCAGCGCGACCGCTTCCGGGTACGAGCGGTTGGCCATCATCGCGACGATCACCACGAAGGCGAGCATCAGCGGGGCGTTGGCGGCGGCGGTGAGGCGCTGCTGCCAGAAGTGACCGGCCCCGTGGCCGGAAGCACCGAGGCCCTTCACCCGGGCGCGTGGGGTCCGCATGGTCACGTTCGTGTTCTGACGGTTGTCTGCCATGGGGATCGCTCCTCAGCGTAAGATGAGGGCAAGCGCCCAGATCAGGACGGTCAGGATCACGGAGCCGATCAGAGTGGCGCGGGCGAGGCCCATGCGCTGCTCGCGGTCGAAGCCGTAGCCGAAATCCCAGATGAAATGGCGCAGGCCACCCAGCAAGTGATGCATCAGGATCCAGGTGTAGACGAATAGGACCAGCTTCCCGACGATCGAGCCGAAGAACCACGCTACCCAGCCATAGGCCGCCGGACCGGAGGCGAGCGCCACGAGCCAGATGGCCACCAGAGCGGTGCCGCCGTACAGCGCGGTGCCGGTGATGCGGTGGAACACCGACATCGCCATAGTCCAGGTCCATCGGTAGATCTGGAGATGGGGCGAGAGCGGCTGGGCGACCGTGGGGCGGACGGTAGGTGCCATTCTGCGAAAGTCCTCGGCGTTGCGGTGCCAATGCCAGCAGGGATGCTGCTCAGATTGGACCGTCTCTAAAGGGGTACGGCCCACGCGCCAATGCGCAAGCCGTATCGATGTGCATTGCGGTGTGACACACTCAGCTGATCGTCATTCGGCTCGCGCTCATGGAAAACGGCCCAGAATGTTCCACCAGAGGTAGTCCAGCGGAGCGATGACGAAGAGTGAGGCGAGGCCGACCACGAGGGTCAGGATCGTCGCCGACCGGAGCGGTACCCGCCCCAGATCCATTGCCATCACGATGGGTGGGGCTTGGTAGGGCAGGAACAGAGTCGAGTATCCCACGACCTGGATCATCACCACGTTGGCGAGGTCCAGTCCGCTCGCACGCGACATCTCGCCGGCCAAGGCCGTATAGAGGGCCGGGGCGCCGTTGGCCGTGACGACGATCGCGAAGAGCGACGCGATGGCCGTCAGCACGCCGAAATTCTGGGCCGGCGCTCCGGGTTCCAGGGGCGCGACCGCGAGCAGAGCATGGCCCAGCCTGGAGCCCAGACCCGTCTCGTTGACCACCGCCACCAGTCCCAGGAGCGCGGCCACATAGAAGCAGGTCCGCAGGTTCACCGCGCCGAAGGCTTCCGCAGGCAATACGCCGATGCGGGGAAGGAGGCAGATCACCGCCGCCGTCAACCCGACCCAGGCCGGGGCGATATGGTGGAGGCTGTCCGTCACCCAGAAGGCCAAAGTCAGACCAAGAATGATCGTGAGTCTCCGCTCCTCCGGCGAGAATGCCAGTGCGGGCTCGTCCGTATCCACGGCGGCGGCGCTCATCCGGTCCGGGAACAAGCGCACGATGGCTGCCACGAGGATCATGCCCTTCACGCCGGCGAGGACGGGTGCGTGGAGCAGAAGGTAGGGCAGATAGGCGAGGTGCAGGCCGTATTGCGTCTCTGCGGTGCCAGCCATGACGAGGTTGGGGACGTTGGCGGGCAGGATCGCCGCGGACAAGAGCGGCGTCGCCAGGGCTACCGCGAGAACCGCCCCGCTCCGGCCGGGGCGACCGGGCCCCAGGCCGAACGCGTCACAGAGCGCCAACACCACCGGGATCATCAGCGCAATGCGCCCGAGGTTCGAGGGCATCACGAAGGCAAGGGCAAAGGACAGGGCGACGACGGCGCCGATGAAGCCCGTGTAGGAGCCCGATAGCCGGCCGGCCAGGCTGCGCGCCAGGCGGGTGCCGAGGCCGGTCCGGGTGATCGCGAGGCCAACCACCATCCCGCTCAGCACGAGCCAGAAGGCCGACGAGGAGAAGCCGGAAAAGACAGTCGATGCAGGCGCGAGCTTCAGAAGCATCGCGGCGGCAAAGAACAGCATCGCCGTGACCACCTCGGCAACGATGCCGGTCGCCCACAGGCCCATGCAAACGACGAGCAACATCCCGGTCACGAGAACCGTCTGTTCATCTGCGAGGATGGACGCCGCCTGCATCTGCGGGGAATGCTCCGCTGGAGCCGGGCAGAATGGGTCTCCCGTCTCACCGCGCGGACATTGATCTCGAATTGGAGTGGTTCGCAATTCGGATATCGCCGACCGATCCTTCGCGAACGGCGAAGGATGGCCGATGCGCCGGGCGTCGAGAACGCGGTTCAGCGCACCCGATTTTCCTGGTCCACGGCAAAGCGAATGAGATCGGCCAAGGTCCTCAACCCGAGCTTCTGACGCATGGCGGAGCAGGTGTTGAGGACAGTGCGGTACTTGATCGACAATGTGTCGGCGATGCTCTGATACGAGGTCCCACGGCTGAGGAGGGAAAGGATCTCACGCTCTCGGTTGCTCAGATCCGCCAGGGGTGAGCGGCGGGCTCCGGCCTGCAGCACTGCGATCTCTACCGCGAGGTCGTGATCGAGGTAGCTTCGCCCGGCGCGTACCGCTTCGAAGGCCTTGAGGAATTCCGCTGTCCGAACATCCTTGAAGACGTAGCCGATGGCGCCGCTCTCCAGGGCGCGCGAAACGATCACCGGGTCGTTGTGCATGCTGAAGGCGAGGATGCGCGTCTCCCGCGCCAGGGTGTGGATCCGCCGGATCAGCGACAGGCCGGACAGCCCCTCCCCCTGCAGGCTGAGGTCGGCCACCACCATCGGCGGGCGCAGGCGGTGGAAGATCCGGTAGGCGGACATGATATCGGTGGCTTCGTGGATGGTCTCGACGCCGGCATCCTCCATGAGGCGCCGGAAGCCGCGCAGGACCACGGGATGATCGTCCACCACGAGAACGGCGGTCACGGCGATACGCGTCCCTCGCCCTGGAGCGAGTAGCGCTCCTTCAGCCTCGTGAGGGCGGTGGCCCGGTCGGCTCCCTGCTGGCGGGTGTTGTAATAGTGCTGGCACATCTCGCCGAAGAGCTGCTTGCGGTGGGTGGCGGCGGCGACCTCCTCCAGCCCGTCGAGAAGATCGGCATAGGGTTCGGGCTTTCCCGCCTCGGCCAGCATCTCGCCGAGCTGGACGATGCGGTTGGCCATCATGCGCGGATCCTCGATGAAGACCTCCTTGGCGCGGGCGAGGCTGTGGCGGAGATGCTCGGTCTGCGAACCCACCTCCGCGGCGGGCCTGCCGATCTCGCGGCTCGCGAGCCACCGGGCCGGCTCGGTCGGGTCCGTATGCGAGAGCCAGGTCGGAACGTCGGCGTCGGATTTCGTGGCGACGAGGGCCTGATCGCCGGTGCCCGCGGCCTCGCTGCCGGCCTCGTCGCCCTTGTCGCAGGCCGCCAGGGCGAGGGGGAGGCACAGGATCGCGTGGCTGATCCGTTTCATCGCACCGCCTCGGGGTTCGAGCCGACGGCGAGGCTGCGTGGCCCCTCCGCCACGGGGATGCGGGCGGTTTCCTTCAGCGACGTCAGGTCGATGACCGAGACCGAATCCGAGAACCAGTTCGCCACATAGGCGAAGACCCCATCGACGGCGATCCCTTCGGGGTAGCGCCCGACCGGGATCGTCGCCTTGAGGCCGAGGCTGCCCGAGTCGAGCACTGCCACGGTGCCGGCCTGCTGGTTGGTGACGAGGACGAGGCTGCCGTCCTCGTTGGTCGCGACGCCGTAGGGCATCCCGCCGATCTTCACCGTGGCCGTCACCGTCAGGCTGCCCGTGTCGACGACGCTGAGGTCGCCGCTGCGGACATTGGCCACGTAGAGCCTGTCTTCGGCGGGGCTCAGCCCGAGGGCGAACGGCCCCTCGCCCACCGGCACCGTCGCCACCCGCTCCATGCGCGCGGTGTCGATGACGCTGACCTGCCGGCTCTCGCGGTCGGCCACGTAGAGGCGGCCCTGCCGGTCGAGGACGAGGCCGGCCGGGTCCTTGCCCACGGGGCATTCGCCCTCGACGGCGCCCGTCGATGCGGAGAGCCGGACCACCCGTCCCCCGGCCCAGTCGCCGACGAAGAGGCTCTCGCCATCCGCCGAGGCGGCGATGCCGAAGGCCTGTCCGGGAAACGGCAGGCGCCGAAGGACGACACGGGTTCGCCCGTCGACTACGTCGATCCCCGCGTGGTCCGGTTGACTCAGGTAGAGGCGGCCGTTCGGTCCGGCCGCCACCTGCGCGATCCCCTGCCCCACCGCGATGGTGGCCGCGACCGTGGTGGCCCCGGCCTCGATGCGGCTCAGCGTCCCGGCTCCCTGGCTCGACACATAAACGGGTCCGGCCTCCACCCGAGGGGTGGAGAGCGTCAGGACGAGACCGGCAAGGAGCATCGGGCGCACAGGAGTCATCGCGCCGTCTTGCCCTCCAGGCGCGCCTTCAGACCCTTGAGCCCGTTGCTGAAATAGAGGTTCATCGCATCCTTACCGGCGGCGTCGCTGAGCTCCTCCGGTGGCTCGTTGCCGGTGTCGCCGCGATAGAAGCGGCCGAGCCACTCGACCTTCGAGCCCTCGCCCTCCGGCGAGACGGTGATCGTCGCGGAGTAGGACGAGACCGGGAGCGCCTTCAGGTCGGCATCGCCGAGGCGGTAGGAATAGCTGCGCTTGGCCGCGTCCCACTCGTCCAAGCCTTCGTCGAGGGTGCCGCCGTTCTTCAGGGTCAGCGTGCGACGGCCGCCCGAGGCGTTGCCGCCGGTGCCGACGCTTTTCGCCACGTCCGGATGCCAGTTCGAGACGCCGGCGAAATCGCCGACCACGGCCCAGACGGCATCGGGCTTTGCCGCGATGGCGATGGACTGGTCCACCTTCTGTGGAGTCGGGCCGTGCGCGAGGGCCGTGGTTGCGAGGAAGGCGGTGGCTGCCAGGGGAGCGAGGAACGCGGACGGCAGGGCAAAACGCATCGATCAGACCTTCTTTACCAGGACAAAACGGCCGGCCCCGAACAGAGGGGCGGCGAAGACGGCGAGGATCAGCGCGAGGGCGATCCCGCCGAAGACGGGGCGCAGGTCGAGGCTGCCGGGGAGCGGGCGCGGGGTCGCCGCGCGGACCAGCGCGGGGCCGAGCCCGGCAGGGCCGTCGAGATGGGCGTAGGTCAGGCCCGTCGCCTGAGCGAGAGTCTTGAGGTAGGGCTCGCGCACCGAGGAGAGATGCTCGGTGCCGGAGGCCGCCGCGGCGCCGAAGGGGGCGTTGCGCGGGTTGTAGCCCTCGCGGCTCTCGGCATCGGCGGGGGGCGGTCCGAACCGGTTCTCCTGCTGGACGTCGCCCGAGCCATAGAATCCGGTCTCGCGGCCGCGATCGTTGTAGCGCGGGATCGGCGACAGGGCGTAGGCCCCCGCTCCGACGATGAGGCCGCGCACGGCGCCCGGCTTGCCGTCGAAGGCGGGGCCACCTGTGCTCGGCAGGGGCGGCGCTTCCTGGCCATCGGTGATGAAGACGAGGTCGGTGCCGAGACTGGCGGCCATCTCCACCGAGCGGAACAGCCCGGCGGAGATGCGGCTGTCGCCTTCCCAGGCCATGCGCCAATCCAGGGCGCTCAGCGCCCCGTCGAGGGGGGCGAAATCGGCGCAGACTTCGATGGGGGTGAACAGAAGGAACGGCCGGCGCTCGGTGAACAGGCCCAGTGCCACCCGCGACCCGCAGGGCAGCGAGGTGACGAGTTCGCGCAAGGCCGCCTTCGCCGTCTCCAGACGGCTTGCCGGTTTGCCGTCCGCCCCGACGTAGTCGCGGACGTTCATGCTGCCGGTGATGTCGAGGACCGCGAGGATCTCGACGCCGTTGCGGGTCAGCGGCAGGGGGCGAGCGACGAAAGTCAGCGCCACGAGAGCCAGTGCGGCGGCCAGGATTTGGAACCGCCGGTCGCGCAGATTTCGCCGGACGAGGCTTGTCGCCCTCATGGCTCGCCCCGGGGCTGGCCGGGGATCTCGGTCCAGATCTTCTTCGGTTCGGCCTTCAGCTCGTCGCCGGTCTTGCGGTCGAATTCGGGGAAGTCGCGGAGCAGGCGCGAGGCCACGTCGAGGTTGAACTTGGCGTCCCACAGGTCCGGCCGGCCCTGGAGCGCGCGCCGATAATCCTGACGGGCCAAGGTGATGAGCGGTCCGGCCGGATCGAGGTTGCTCCGTTCCAGAAGGTCGAAGGCCTGGCGCAGGCGGGCATTGCCGAGTGCATAACGGGCGCGCGCGGAAAGGTCGGTCTCGCCCCGGCGGTCGAGGGATTCGATCAGCGGCTCGATCTCCTCGGTCACGCCGCGACGGGCGAGATGCTGAACCCGCGCCAGCAGGAGCGGAGCCGGTGCGTCGAGGGAAACGGGAACGTCCCTGCCGGCGGCGAGCGCCGCGATCGCGGCGTTGTCGCGCGCCGCGCGCCAAGCCACCGCGCCGAAGCCGAGGGCGATGACGAGCAGAAATATGGGAAGTACGACAAGGAGATGCGGGCGGGCGCGGCGCAAAGCCTTGCCGAGAGTGGCACCGACTCCCCCTCTCCCCTCTGCGGGAGAGGGTGGCCCTCGCGTCAGCGAGGGTCGGGAGAGGGGAGCGCGCTGTCCGGAGAGGTCGCCCCCTCTCCCGGTCGCTCCGCGACCACCCTCCCCCGCAGAGGGGGGAGGGTTGGCGCGCTGCGGCGATATTGGTTTTAGAAACGCCTTCATGCGGCGAGCCTCTGGGGCTGGGGAGCCGGCGCGGCGGAGGCGGAAACCACCGGCCGGCGCAGGCTGAGATCCGCCTCGACGAGCTTGGCCGCGACGAGCAGGATCAAGCCCAACAGGCTGATTCCATAGGCCCATCCCGCGAGATCCCGGCGTGGCCGCTGCTCGATATAGGGGATCGGGTCGCGCTCCAGGCGCTCGATCTGGCCGATGGCGTCGGCCACCGCCTCGGCGCCCTCGGCCTCGAAGGCGCGGTAGGGTGTCCCGAGGCTCTTGAAGAACAGGTCGAGATGTCGTTCGGGCGCGGCCTGAGGGGTGTCCTCGCCCGACGGCCTGTCGGAGATCGAAGGCGAGCCTTTGGTGCGCAGGAACAGCCAGTAGAGGTTCGGGCGAAGTCGCGCGAATTCGGCGCGCAACGTCCCCTGGACGCGGGGATCGATCACCGCCGCGCCGTCGGAGACGATGAGCAGGGCGCGCGAGACATTGGCGGTACTGGCGCCGAACTGTGAGAGTGCCATGCCGAGGCCGCGCGCCACGTTGGTGTAGTCGAGGCCCGGCCGGTCGATGGCGGCGATGGCCGCGCGGACCGCCTCGTGCCGATCGGTCATCGGCACCACGAGCATGGGGGCCGTGGAGAAGGCCGAGACGGCGAACTGGTCGTGGGCGCGGCTGCCGACGAACTCGCCGAGCAGCCGGCGCGAGGCCGCCGCCTTCGATTCCTCGGCACCGGAGGGCTGCAATCCGGCGAAGGTCTCGTTCATGCTGCCGGAGCGATCGACGAGGATCGAGACCTGGGCGCCGATGCCCGTGCGGGTGATGGTCTCGCCCTGGCGATAGGGACCGGACAGGGCGACGACGAGGCCGCCGATGGCGAGGATGCCGGCCGCGCGCAGGCTCCAGCCGATGAGGCGCGACAGGCCGTCGACGGGGCTGGCCGCGATGCTGGAGAGCGGGGTGACCCGCTGGCTCGACGCGGCGAGCGGCAGCAGCGCCAAAGGCAGCAGCCACAAGACCCAGGGAAAATCCGCCATCAGGCGCATGAGACCACCGCCATCAGACCCATGCTTCGACCGCCATCGGACGGGTTTTCGGCCCGTTCATGATTCCCGCTCTATGGCGGTGAGTTTCCGGGTCAGCGAGACGATGTCGGCCAGGGGCAGACGCCGCATGGCGGCGGCCGGACCGGGTCCGAAGAAGCTGTGACGCGAGGCGTCGAGGAAGGCGGCGAGGCCGGCACGCTCCCGCACATAGGCGGGATGGCGGGTGAGGAAGGCCGGCAGGTCGTCGGCCAGAACCCGGCGCCCGTCGGTCTCGTCCAGCGCCCGGTGAAGCGCGAGAAGGGCGGTCTCGTAGGCCGCCTCGTCCTCCCCCCGTCCGGCGAGGGCGCGCAGGCGGCGCAGGCACGCCGCGAAGGCCCTTCCTCCGCGTTTGGCGAAGGGCCACCATGTCCGGTCCCAGGCGAGACCCGCGAAGGCCAGCAGGGCCATGGCGGCGAATCCGGCGCTTCCGACCACGAGGGGTTGCGTGTCGAGGGACGCGACCCGCCCGTCCGGACGCAGGTAGTTCCTCGGGTCTTCCCGAGCCGGCGGCTGGACTTCGCGCAGGGGCGAGATGTTGAACGACCACGGCGGGACCTGGGCCTTGGCCGTGGTCGCGCCCTTGTCCGTATCGCTCACGAAGGTGACGGTGAAGCCGGGGATCTCGAGGGCACGGGCATCGAGGGCGGCGTAGAAGTTCTGATAGGTGAGATCGAGGCGCACCCGGCTGACGCCGCCCGCGGATGCCTGCGTGACCGCGACGGTGCGAAGGTCGAGCCAATAGGTGATCGCGCCGGGCTGGGGCAGCGAGGCGGCCTGTAGGGCAAAGCCCGGCTCGACCACGATATCGACCTGGGCGCGGACGAGATCGCCCAGGAAGTAGCCGAACGGGCGCGGCGTGCGCACCTCGACGGTCCGCACCTGGGACTGGGCGGCGAGCGACGAGCAGAGCAGGAACAGGAGCGGGGCGAGGCGGCGCATGGGATGCCTCAACTCGCCAGGAGGTGGCGGCTGATCGCGTCCGGGTCGAAGCGGCCCGCGAGGCGGAAGGGGGGACGACCGTAGGTGGAGGCGATCCGGCGCAGGGTCTCCGCTCGCTCGGCTTCGCGCGCGATCCAGCGGCGGCGCAGGCCGGGGCGCATGAAGACCACGCGGCGGCCCGCGCCTTCGAGATCGTCGAGTTCCATCAGGCCCCATTCGGGCAGATCGTCGTCCTCGGCGGAATCGGCCAGGACGACGGGCACGAGGTCGTGACGCGACAGGCTCGCGAAGGTCTCGGCGATGAGTGCCTCCGGCCAGCGGAAGTCGGAGACCAGGAACACGATCTTGGGACGGCCGACGAGGCGGCGGGCCGCTTGCCCCATCCCGTCCGCGCGGTCGCCGGTACAGGCGGCGTCGGTCAGCCGGGAGACCACGTCGCCGGCCATGCTGCGGCGACGGCTCGCGGGCAGGAACACGTCCTCCCGCAGGGCGGCATCGCAGCCGATCAGGCCGAAAGCGTCGCCGATGCGCGTGGCCGAGGCGGCGAGGCAGCCGCAGAAGGACGAGACGAGCCCCATCCTGTCCGCCTCGCCGGAGAAGCGCATGGAGGCGGAAAGGTCGACCAGCGCCCAGACTTCGAGCGCCGTGCGACTCTCGAAGCGGCGGACATAGGTGCCCTCGAACGGGTCGCGCAGGGTGGCGCGGACGTCGATGCGGCGGGCATCCGGCATGCGCAGGAACGGCACCTGATCGCGGAAGGTGCCCAGACCCCCGGCGTCGCGGCCGCGATGGGCGCCCGCCACCGTGCCGGGCACGCGGCCGCGCGGGCGGTAGACGATGTCCGGCGTCGGCTCCTGGGGCGTTCTCTCGGGCGCCGTCACGGGGCGGGCACGGTGTCGAACACGGCGCGGCAGAGTTCCGGCACGATGGTGCTGCGGCGCATCTCGTAGATCGGCTCGAGGAAGACGCGGTGGGCCATCACTTCGGGAAAGATCGCGCGGATATCCTCGGGCACGAGCCAGTCGCGGCCCTCCAGCCAGGCGCGGACGCGGGCGGCCCGCACGAGGAAGGCGACGCCGCGTGGCGAGGCCCCGCCCTGGATCAGGGCCGACATGTCGATGCCGGGCAGGCGGATGCCGGCCTCGTGCGGGCGGACCAGGGCCTCCCACAGGCCGACCACGTAGGCCTCGATGGCCGGGCTCGCCTGGATGCCGTGCTGGATCGCCGCGCCGATCCCCGCCATGGCGGCGTGATCGAGGACGCCGCCGTCGATGCCGGCGATGAGGGCGTCGGTGTCGTGGAAGCGCGGATCGAAGACGAGGGCGCGGCGCGCCTCGGCATCGCGCGGGGCTTCGAGGCCGATCTCCATCAGGAAGCGGTCGCGGGCGGCGGCGGGGAGCTCGAAGGTCTCCTCGCGCTCGACGCGGTTGCGGTCGGCGAAGACCTGGAGATTGGGGAAACGGTATTCGCGGTTGAACGCGGTGAGACTCCGCTCGGCCATGAGGCGGAGCAGGAGCGAATGGACCTGCGGACGCGCGCGGTTGATCTCGTTGAAGAAGAAGATCGAGAGGTCTTCGGATTGCCGCAGCACCGGCCCCGGCTCCACGCGCGGGCGACCGTCATCGGCGAGGTAGGTGTGATAGATGAGGTCGGACGGCATCATGTCCACCGTGCCCTCGATGCGCTCGTAGGCGCCTCCGAGCGCCCGCGCCACGGCGCGCAGCAGGGTGGTCTTGCCGACGCCGACATCGCCTTCGAGCAGCACGTGGCCCCGGGCGAAGAGCGCGATGGTGAGAAGCCGGATCGCCCGGTCCTGGCCCACCACGGCGCCGCGGACCGCGCGCTCGAAACGGCCGGCCGCCTCGCGCCAATCGGTGAGCATCGCGTCGCCGGAGCGGATGTCGTTCATGGGGTTTGCCTTTGAGGACAGCGGCCGCGATCCCCGGACGGAGCGGTCCAGGCGCCTGAGGGGATCGCGGTCACCGTGATGGCCGCCCAAAGCGATGGGCGGCGACGACGTCAGTTGGAGGAAATCTTGGTGACGTCGTATTCGAACTTGCCGGTCTTCTTGGCGGCTTCGATGCGCTTCTTGTTGCGCTCTTCCATCAGCCTGATCGACTCCGACTGCTTGTTCAGCTCTTTCGGATCGTGCTTGGGGTCGTATTTCGTGCCGGCGATCTTTTCGGGGAAGCCGGGCTTGGGCTGCCAGCAATCGCCGGCGGCCTTGCACTTGGTGCCGTCATAGGCGAGCGCGGGAACGGCGAGCAGCGCGCCCGCACCGATTGCGAGAGCCGTGATGAGTGTCCGCATGGTCGTCTCCTCTGGTTTTGATTGCTACGGCGTCCGCCGCTTCTCGCTCACCGCGCGAGGCATCCCCGCGCGACGTGACTTCCCAAGACCGCTACTCCAGCGGCGGGCACTGGCCCGGAGCGTCCTTGGGGAAGGTCTCGCCCTGCTTGTAGGGCGTGTATTTCTTCTTCTGCTCGTCGTTGAGCCAGACGGCGTCCTTGACCGGGCCGGTATAGAGGTGCCGGATCCAGGCGATCGTCTGCAGCATCTCGTCGGGCGTCAGGTTCTCGTTGTGCGGACCCATCATGCCGTTGGCGCCGCCGAAGATGGTGGCGAACAGGCCAGTATCTTCGGTGTTGGACGGATAGGTCCAGTAATTGTCGTTGAGGCCGGGGCCGAGCTTGCCTTCGGCGAGGTGCCCGTGACAGCCGGAGCACGAGGTCGCGAACAGCGACTCGCCGTTACGCAGGCAGGACTTGTCGTCGATGTAGAGGTTCTTGCCGGTCTGGAAGAACTCCTTGACGGCCGGAGTGTCGCGGCCACCCTCCTTGCCCTCGGAGGTGTTGAGTTCCTCACCGGTGACGGTGTTGCGGAAGGTCATCCCCGTTGACGGGCCCGCATTCGGCTGGGCCAGGGCCGCCACGCCGATGGAGGTGAATCCGAGGGCGAGGAAGGCGGCGAGGACACGGTTCGTGTGACGCATCGATTTGCTCTGTTTATCCCCGGACTTGCGGCCGAGGTGGGCGTACCGGTGCTCAGCGCACCGGCGACGCGGGACAGGGTTCGGAGGATCAGTTGGAGACGGGGGTGACGGGCACGCCGTCCTGGCGGAGGATCGCCTCGATCTGCGGGCGGGCCTTGGCGATCGCGGCATCGAGGGCCGCCTTCAGGGCCTGGTCGTCGCGGCGGACGCCCATGGACTGGTCGAAGCTCTGCGGCACCTTCTGGCCGTCGCTGCGCACCGTATCGTCCGGCACCGGATTCATGCGCAGGGGCTGGCTCGAATCCTTGACGTAGCGGGCGACGTCCGGCGCGAAGGCCACGGCCACGTCGGCCTTGTTGGCGACGACTTCGCTGACCATGCGGGCCGGGTCGATCTGCGTGTAGGTGTTGCGGGCCGCGCGGAAGTTCACCAGCGAGTAGAGGTAGGCCATGTCCTCCTCGTAGCGGCCGATATCCTTCAGCATCGCCTCGCCCGGCGTGCCGAAACCGACGACCATGTGGTCGATGGTCTTCAGGCGCGGATCGGCCCAGGACTTGATGTCGAGGTCCCTGTCGGCGCGGGTGATGAAGACGTAGCCGCTGCGGTAATAGGGCTTCGTGGCGAGCACGCGCGGGTCGTCGCTGTCGAGGCCCACCACCACGTCGCACAGCTTCTTGTCGAGGCTGTCGCGCACGAGATAGATCGCGGCCTTGTCGGACCAGACGAACTGCGCCTTGCGCCCCATGGCCTCGGCGACGGCGGAGGCGATGCGGTTCTCGAGCCCGGAGCCGTCCTTCATCGAGAGCGGCGGCTGGTTGGCCGCGCAGACCCGGAGGACGCTGTCGTCGGGCGCGGATTTCGTGTCGGCCTGCGCGAACGCGGCACCGCCCAAGGCGAGGACAGCCGCGACGGACAGACATCCTTTGGCGAAGGACATGAGAGCGTTTCCGTTGTTTTTTATGGGTCGGATTCGTTGGGATCGAGGCGGCGTGAGCGGAGCGCCGCTCTCCTCCCCAGCGGATCTCGGGCCTGCCCGAGATCCGTCGAGATTGCGGGGAGGAGTTGGAGGTGGGGGTGGCTCCGCTGGCCTCCGCGGCCTGCGGGTCACCCAACCACCCCCACTCCTGACCTCTCCCCACAAGGGGGAGAGGGACGCGCTCGTTTCCCGATGCAGCCGTTACTTGGCCGCCGTCTGGTACTCGCCGACGCTCGGATCGTCGTACGGACCCTTGCCGTTCAGCGAGAACACCATCACGCCGCCGCCCATCTGGGTGTAGTTGGCGAGCTTCTTGAAGGCGCCCACCGCGCCGAGACCGGCCGTCGGATCCTGAAGGTCGAACACGAGGCCGACACCCGGCCAGCCGCCGACGCCGTAGTATATGGCGACGTACTGATCACCCTTGTGGCTGTAGGTGATCGGGTAGCCGATGGCGCCCGACGGCATCTTGAACTTCCAGAGAAGGTCTCCGTTGTCCGAGTTGCGCGCCTTGATGTAGCCGTCCAGCGTTCCGTAGAACACGAGACCGCCGGCGGTCGCCGTCGTTCCGCCCCACACGGCGAAGCGCTCCATCTTCTCCCATTTGAACTCGCCGGTGATGGCGTTGTAGCCCTTGATCTGCCCCAGACCTTCGTAGTTCTGGCGATCGCCCTTCGGGCCGGGATACATGTTCAGAGTGGCGCCGACGAAGAACTGACCGGCACGGTAGGGAAGCATGAAGGGCTCCCAATCCATGCAGATGTGGTTGATGCCCATGAAGAAGAGCTTGCGCTCAGGATCGTAGGAATCGTGGCCCTGGTTGTGGTAGCCCATCGCCGAGGGACAGATGTCCTTCGCGAGGTGGTCCATGCGGGTGCCGTATTCGGGATCGCGCACCGGCTGGCCGGTCTTCAGGTCCACCGACTTGAACACGTTGACGGTGTCGTCGATCTTGTTGGCCGAGACGAGCGAGCCGTCCGTCCGGTCGAGCGTGTAGACGATGCCGTTCCGGTCCGGATGGGTCAGGAGCTTGCGGTCCTTGCCGTCCTTGTCCTTCTGGTTCGACAGCATCATCACGTTGACGCCGGCGTAATCCCACTCGTCGTGCGGGGTCTTCTGGTAGCCGAACTTGGCTTCACCCGTATCGGCGTCGCGGCCGAAGATGGTCATCGTCCACTTGTTGTCGCCGGGACGCATGGTCTCGTTCCACGGCGCCGGGTTGCCGGTGCCGAAGTAGATCAGGTTGGTGCCCGGATCGTAGGCGTACCAGCCCCAGTTGGTGCCGCCGCCGATCTTCCAGGCATCGCCCTCCCAGGTGGAGGTGCCGAGGTTCTTCTGGCCGTAATGGGGGTTCTTGATGTTGAAGTCCGCACCCAGCAGCAGGTCCTTGTCCGGGCCGGTGGCGTAGGCGCGCCAGACCTGGGAGCCGGTCTTCACGTCGTAGGCGGTGAGGTAGCCGCGCACGCCGAGCTCGGCGCCCGAGGAGCCGATGATGACCTTGTCCTTCACCACGTAGGGGGCGATGGTCAGGGTGGAGCCGACCTTGATGTCGGAATTCTCGACCTTCCACACCGTCTCGCCGGTCTCGGCGTTGAGCGCCATGACGTTGCCGTCGAGCAGGGTCTTGAGGATCAGCGCCGGGGTCTTTCCGTCGCCGGGCCAGTAGGCCAGACCGCGGTTCACGAGATCGCAGCAGGCGACGGCGCGGGCGGCCGGGTTCTGCTTGGGCTTGTCCTGCCAGAGGATCTTGCCCGGATCGTCGAGGGCGAGGGCGAACGTGTTGTTCGGGAAGGAGGTGTGGATGTACATCTTGTTGTCGACGACGACGGGCGCGCCCTCGTGGCCGTTGAGCAGGCCGGTCGAGAACGTCCAGGAGACCTTGAGGTCCTTCACGTTCGTCGTGTTGATCTGCTTGAGCTTGCTGTAGTTGTCCGAGTCGTAGTTCTTGCCCGGCATCACCCAATTTTCATCGCTGTTCGACAGATCGATGAGCTTGTCGTTGGCTGAGGCGATCCCTGACAGTCCGATCGGTGCCAGGGCCAAGACGGCCAGCACCGAGACTGAATTCAGTAACCTGTTCATTCTGCGTCTCCTGCCCTTCTGCCGCGTGCTCGACCCCGGGGGGTCGGCCGCAGCCATTGCTTTCGCCGGTTCAGCAAACAGTCAGTCGGTCGATGTTATGAACGTATTTATAAGAATAACCTGACGCTGGCCGCTCTTATAAAAGACTTATTACTGATCCATCGGCTAGCTATATAATCATTTGCTTTGCCTGATGTCTTTAGCCACTTCAACCTTTTTTTACAGGACGATTTGGCAACTTGAGCCATACCTTTGTGCAGCTGTTCCGGGTCGATCCGGAGGGCATCCGTCGATGCGCCACATGCGGGCGGGGCCGGTCTTTCCCTGCGGGTCGAAGGGCTTAGCCGGCTCGGCGATGGCGATCCGCGCGATGGGGCGATCCCGAGTCCGGCAGGGCATCATGCCTGGGCGCGGAGCCCCGGCGGTCATAATGCGCAAGAGTTTTGCACCGTTCCGCGTCAGGAAAAGCGTCCTGTGCCCTCGAACCCACGCTTTACTCAATGTGGACCGGCGCTAAACTCAGCCCGGGTAGGAAACAAAAACGAGACATGCCGATGATCAGAAGAACAACTGCGCTGGTGATTTGCCTGATTGTCCTGCCATCCATTGCCAATGCGGCACGGTTGACCATGGATGACAAGGTGTCGCGCTGGCCCCGTGCCTCCACGGACGAGAAAATCGATTTCGCCACGCGCATGGGCAAGGCCTTCTCCAGCCTCAACGCCGAGCTCGACAAGAACTACTTCATCCGCTGCCTGGAAGAGACCGCGAACATCGGCAATCCGGGCGAGATCAAGCTGGAATCGGCGGTGAAGATGTGCGTGTCCGTGAAGAAGGACCCGCCGGAATAGGCGGCCTTGGCGCAGGCCCGTGTTCAAGGCGCGAGGCCACGGATTCCGAACCGCCCTCCTCCCCGGATCGAGCGGCGATGGCGCAGCATCAGCATCGGTTCACATCGCAGATGACCCATGTCGCAGCCGACAGCGCGATCCGCCGGAGGCACCGTGCCCGGTTCCGCCTGACACCCGGAGCGGCCCTGGCCGGCCTCGCGCTCATGGTGGCGGGGGCGGCGTCGGCGGAGGAAGGGCGCATGGCCGCTCTCTATCCGCATGACGGGCGGCGCGATCTCACGGGCGCCGACATCACCCGCTATCCCGGTGCGGGCGTCCTGTTCTGCCATCGCCGGCCGGACGGCATCCCCCAGAAGGCGGCGGCGGCCTGGCTCGTGGGGTCGCCGCGTCTCGTGGTGATGAACGCGCACAATTTCCGCAACCGCCGCATGGAGGTGACGCGGGAGGTGGAGGATTGCTTCTTCCAGATCGGCGGGCGGAATTACGGCTTCGTGCCGGCGAGCCTGCGCCTCGGTGCGGCGCCCGACGCCAAGGCCCTGCACATCACCGACGACTGGGCCCTGCTCGATCTCACCGAGGCGGTGGTCGGCGCGCCGCCGCAGCCGGTCCCCGACGCGCCGATTCTGGCCACGGGCATCGCGGAGATCCCGGTGGTGATGGTCTCACCCGGCGGGCACGAGAATTATCGCGGGCCGAGCAGCACCGAGACCTGCGCGATCCACCAGATCGATCCGCCGACGGAGGACGACATCCGCCGCGCCCGGCACAATTGCAACGACGGGTTCGGCGGCTCGGGCTCCGGCCTGTTCGACCTGTCGGGCCGTCTCGTGGCGATGCAGAGCGCCTCGCTCTCGATGAATTCGCGCCGCCCCTTCGACCTCGAGTTCCATTACGGCTCCGCCCTGCTGTTCGAAGGCGCCCTCCTGGCGGCGATCCGGCACGCCGTGACGGCGGAGGGCGAGGCCGCGAAGACCCGGTGAAGCGCCGGGGCGTCTCAGTGCACGGTCGGAGCCGGCTCCTCCGGCGCGAGGGTGACGACTTCGGAGAACGGGAATTCGAGAACCGTTTCCCCGGCTTCGTCGGTGACCACCAGGATGGCTCCCATCAGGCGGGCCTGCGCCTCCGATTCGGCCATTGTCGCCTGGATCGTGTCGCGGGCGACCTCCCAGGCATGGTCGGCATCCCGCAATTCGGTGCCGGTGGGATCGGCGATGACCTCGCGGCCGATATGGGTGTGAAAGAAGAATCGGGGCATCGGCGCGTTCGATCCGCTCGAGGAACAGCTGCCATCACCTGGAAGCTGCGGCGCGGCGGCGCAAGGCCTGACGGCCTGACCTATAGGGCGAAACGATCGTCCGCGCCTCCTCAGCCCCGAGCCAATCGCGAATGACGCTGGGAATAAGCGGCATAGATCACCAGGGCGGCGCCGATCCAGAGCGCGAACAGCAGGTAGGTGTCCCGTGGCAGCGCCGCGATGAGCATCAGGCAGCAGGCGAGGCTCGCGAGGGGCACGAGCGGGTAGAGCGGCACGCGAAATCCTCGCGGCAAGTCGGGTCGCTGCCGGCGCAGGATGACGACGCCGAGGGAGACCGCCGAAAAGGCCACGAGGGTGCCCATGCTGGTGAGGTTGGCGAGCACGTCGAGGGGGACGAGGGCCGCCAGCGCGGCGACGAAGAGCGCCACCACCAGCGTGTTGGCGTTCGGGCTCCGGGTCCGCCGGTCCACCCGCTGGAACAGCGCCGGCAGCAGCCCGTCCCGGCTCATGGCGAAGAGGATTCGGGTCTGGCCGTACATCGTCACCAGGGTCACCGAGAAGATGGAGGCCACCGCCCCGATCGACAGGACGAGGGCCGGCCAGGCCGTCCCGGTGACGTTGCGCAGGATCACCGCCAGCCCGGCATCCTGCCCGGCAAAGAGCGTCCAGGGCTGGGCTCCGATCCCCGCCACAGCGACGAGGAGGTAGATCGCGGTGACGATGGCGAGGGAGAGGAGGATCCCGAGGGGCAGCGTGCGGGCCGGGTCGCGCACCTCCTCGCTCGCCGTCGAGATCGTGTCGAGGCCGATATAGGAGAAGAAGATCGTCGAGGCGGCGGTGCCGATCCCGGCCATGCCGAGGGGCGCGAAGGGCGTGAGGTTCGCAGGCTCGAACGCCGTGAGGGCGACGACGGCGAAGAACACCAGCACGGCGAGCTTCAGGACCACGAGGACCGCGTTGATCGCGGTGGATTCGGCGGCGCCGCGCAGGAGCAGCAGGGTGCATAGGGCGATCAGGACGATGGCCGGCAGGTTGACGTAGCCGCCCCGGCCGGGGGGCTGGCTGATGGAATCGGGCATGGTCCAGCCGATGAGCGCACTGAACACCTCGTTGAGATACTGGCCCCACCCGACGGCGATGGCCGAGGCGGAGACCGCGTATTCGAGGAGGAGGCAGGCCCCGACGAGGAAGGCCGCCAGTTCGCCGAGCGTCGCGTAGGCATAGGAATAGGACGAGCCCGAGAGCGGGAGTGCCGAGGCCAGTTCCGCGTAGCACAGTGCCGTGAGGCCCGCCGTGACGGCGGCCAGCACGAACGAGACCAGGATGGCGGGGCCGGCCTCCGGCACCGCCGCGCTCAGGATCACGAAGATGCCGGTTCCCACCGTGGCGCCGACCCCGAGCATGACGAGGCGGAACAGGCCGATGGAGCGTTCGAGGGGCCGGGCTCCGGCATCGGCATCCTGCGTCGAGGGGGATACGGGTTTCCGCCGCAGCACCGCCCGGCGCCAGTCGGTTCGTCCCCCGTCCGATCCGATCAACGACCCCATCGCTACACGACCTCACAGCGACCGGGACGAGGGGTGCCGATCTTGTTTCTTTGCTAACGGCAGCAAGCGCCATGCCGCCTCCCACGACTCCGAGGGCGTGATCGAACGGATGCCGAGACTGGTCCCGATCCTGCCACGCGGCCGTGCCCCTTCCTCACACGGGTGTCGTGCGCGGCCCCTATCGTGTCGGCGGACCGGAGAATGAACCCATGGACGAGAATCGCTGTATCCTCATCGGCGTGCCGGTCCAGGAGGGCACGAGCCGGCTGGGCTGCGACATGGGCCCGAGCGCCTATCGGGCCGCCGGTTTGGGCGGCGCCCTCACTGCCCTCGGCCTCGTCGTGGAGGATCGCGGGAACGTCGCCCCTCCCCCCGGCGCGGCCGTCGCCCATCCCAATCCGAGCGTGACCCACCTCTCCGACTTCGCGCGCTGGACGTCGGCGCTCAGCGAGGCGGCCTATCGGGCCGGGGGCGAGGGCCTGCCGATCTTCCTCGGCGGCGATCACAGCCTTTCGGCCGGTACGATCTCGGGCATGAGCCGGCGGGCGGCCGAGGAGGGAAGCGAGTTGCACGTGCTCTGGCTCGACGCGCATCCCGACCTCCACACCCTGGAGACGACGACGAGCGGCAATCTCCACGGCGTGCCCATGGCCTATGCACTCGGCCTGGACGGGTTCGGCCCCTACCTGCCGCCGCCCGTGGCGCCGGTGAAGCCGCACAACGTCTGCATGATCGGCCTGCGCAGCGTCGATCCGGCGGAGCGGCGGACGATCCGCGAGGCCGGGATCACCGTGCACGACATGCGCGCCATCGACGAGTTCGGCATCGGCATCCTGCTCAAAGCCTTCCTCGAACGGGTGGCCGCCGCCGGCGGATGGCTGCATGTGAGCCTCGACGTGGATTTTCTCGATCCCGGCATCGCGCCGGGCGTCGGCACCACGGTTCCGGGCGGGGCGACCTTCCGCGAGGCGCATCTCGCCATGGAAATGCTGCACGACAGCGGCCTCGTCCGCAGCCTCGACCTCGTGGAGCTCAACCCCTTCCTCGACGAGCGCGGCCGCACCGCGATCCTGATGACGGATCTCGCCGCCAGCCTGATGGGACGCAGCGTCCTCGACCGGCCGACGCGGAGTTTTTGACCGACGGGGTTCACACCACTCCTCGGACAGGCGGAGCGCGTCCCTCTCCCCCTTGTGGGCTACTCGCTCTATCCAACCGGGGTTCGACATGAGGCGCGACGGGCTTCCTCTCCTTCCAGGAGAGGGGACCCGAGGTGCCCGCCAGATGGGTGAATATCGGCGGCCGATTTGGATCGGCGTCGCGCAGGGCGAACGAAACGGCGTTCAGAGCCGGTCGCGGGCGCCGGTCAGGAATGCGCGCAGGTCCTGCGCGGTGGGGAAGTAGATGTCGGCGTCCGTCTCCTTCCACAGCTGCTTCAGCGTCTCGTCGGACGCCTCGCGGAGGGCGCGGTCGATGAACTGCCGCAACCGGACGCGCTCCTCGCCGCGGAAGAGGTTGAGAACGAAATCGTACATCTCGTCGAGCGTCGGCGCGCCGCCACCGATGTCCTGCATGAACCAACGGCCGAACTTCAGGAATTCCGGGGACGCTCGCATGTCAATCTCCGTCGTTGCGCGGATAGGCGGTATGGATGCGGTACCCGCGGGGGTTGCCCGGATCGTGAAGGATAAAGATTCCGACACCGTAAGTCGTACGCATGTACGGCTCAAGCTGCCCCGCCGTGTAGGCTTCCCGACCAGTTTTGTATCCAAATCGGGACTTTAGGAATGCATTGGCCTTTTTCCCGGTTGCGACGTCATCAACTTCGGAGGCGTTCTGTTCCAAGGTGCGGTTGATGAGATCGTTTGCGGTCTCCACAGACTCGAACGTGCCATCTCGCCTGAGGCCATAGTCTACGAACAGAAATCTCCTTTTGCTGGAATGGACGCGCTGCATCATCTGCGCGTCCGTCTTACCGACATGCTCGCGAAGCGTATGGCCGCCGCGCACCTCTTCTTCGGAGAGCACGACCGTGTACCGACGGTTGAGGTCATCCGAGACGTGGACGATCCGCGCATCGTCACCGGAATCATATCCGTCGCCCGCACCGCCGTCCGTCCATTGGCCGCCGTCCGGATGTCCGGCCGGCACGCGGGGTTGATCGGCGTGGTACGCACGGAGCGACAGACGCAACCGCTGAAACGCGACCTGAACACGGCACGACGTGATCAGCCATCTCGCCCGCAGAAGGGCCGTTGCGCTCGACGACATCGGATTCACCCCCTAGATCAAGCTATTATGCCTATAAAGGAATAATAGCTTAATCTCAATCACGAAATAGGGGCGCTGAGACGCGAAACGCCGGAGCCCCCTTCGAGGCCCCGGCGTCGCGCATTGTCCGAAAGGCCGGGCGAGTCGCCCGGCCGGCCTGCTCTCAGAGCGAGTAGTACATCGTGAATTCGACCGGATGCGGGGTCATCTCGTAGCGCATCACTTCCGTCATCTTCAGTTCGATGAAGGAGTCGATCTGGTCGTCCGAGAACACGCCGCCGGCCTTGAGGAAGCCGCGGTCGCGGTCGAGGTTCGTGAGCGCCTCACGCAGGCTGCCGCAGACGGTGGGGATCTTCTTCAGCTCGCGCGGGGGCAGGTCGTAGAGATCCTTGTCCATGGCCGGGCCCGGATCGATCTTGTTGATGATGCCGTCCAGGCCGGCCATCAGCAGGGCCGAGAAGGCGAGGTAGGGGTTAGCCATCGGGTCGGGGAAGCGGACCTCGACGCGCTTGGCCTTCGGGTTCGTCGTCCACGGGATACGACAGGAGGCCGAGCGGTTGCGGGCCGAATAGGCCAGCAGCACGGGGGCCTCGTAGCCGGGCACCAGGCGCTTGTAGGAGTTGGTGGAGGGGTTGGTGAAGGCGTTGAGCGCCTTGGCGTGCTTGATGATGCCGCCGATGTACCAGAGGCATTCCTGGCTGAGGTCGGCATACTTGTCGCCGGCGAAGATCGGCTTGCCGTCCTTCCAGATCGACTGGTGCACGTGCATGCCCGAGCCGTTGTCGCCGAAGACGGGCTTGGGCATGAAGGTCGCGGTCTTGCCGTAGCTCTGGGCCACGTTGTGGATCGCGTATTTGTAGATCTGCATGTGGTCGGCGAGCAGGGTCAGCGTGTCGAACTTCATGCCGAGCTCGTGCTGTGCGCTCGCCACCTCGTGGTGGTGCTTCTCGACCTTGACGCCCATGGACTGCATGGCGGCCAGCATCTCGCCGCGCATGTCCTGCGCCGAATCCTGCGGCGGCACCGGGAAATAGCCGCCCTTGGTGGCGACGCGGTGGCCGAGGTTGCCGCCCTCGTAATCGGTGAAGCCGTTGGTGGGCAGTTCCACCGAATCGAGCTGGAAGCCGGTATGGTACGGGTCGGAGCCGAACTTCACGTCGTCGAACACGAAGAACTCGGCCTCGGGGCCGACATAGATCGTGTCGCCGATGCCGGTGGACTTGAGGAACGCCTCGGCGAGCTTGGCGGTGCTGCGCGGATCGCGCGAATACGGCAGGCCGGACGAGGGCTCGAGCACGTCGCAGACGATCGACATGGTGGAGGCCGAGAAGAACGGGTCCATGCAGGCGGTCGCCGGGTCGGGCATCAGCAGCATGTCGGATTCGTTGATCGCCTTCCAGCCGGCGATCGACGAGCCGTCGAACATCGTGCCTTCGGCAAAGATTTCCTCATCGACGAGGGACACGTCGAACGTGACGTGCTGCCACTTGCCCCGGGGATCGGTGAAGCGGAAATCGACGTACTTGACGTCGTTGTCCTTGATGTCCTTGAGGACCTGATCGGCGGTCTTTGCCATCCCTGTGTCTCCTTCGAGGCTCGGCCTGTTTCGGCCGTGGTTTTGCCGCACCACGCGGTGGCGTGCCGCGGATTGGGAAGGGGCGTGCGCGAAGGGACTTAGCTTCTGGTGCGGCGCGAGGCTAGAGCCGTGCGCCACCGTATCGTAACAGGTCGACGCCTTCGCACCCCGTCATGCCGTCGGATCCTTTTAGCCCGACCATCGCCGCCGGCCGGCCGATGCCGTGCCGGGACGACGCGTCAGATGGCGTCGGTGCCGGTCTCGCCGGTACGGATGCGGATCGCTTCCTCGATGGTCGAGACGAAGATCTTGCCGTCGCCGATGCGTCCGGTCTGGGCCGACTTGCGGATGGCTTCCACGGCACCCTCCACCAGGGCGTCGGAGAGGACGATCTCGAGCTTCACCTTGGGCAGGAAGTCGACCACGTATTCGGCGCCGCGATAGAGCTCGGTATGGCCCTTCTGCCGGCCGAACCCCTTGGCTTCGATCACGGTGATGCCCTGAAGGCCGACCTCTTGAAGGGCCTCCTTCACCTCGTCCAGCTTGAATGGCTTGATGATCGCTTCGATCTTCTTCATGCCGAACGGGCCTGACCTGAATGCTGCTCCGGGTCCTTTTCCTACCATCGCGGCTCGGCCTTCGCCACGCCGTTTTCCCGGAGACGGGTGTTAAATTGCCCATTCGGTAGGCATTGAATGCAAATCGTTTCAGCCACGACCGCTTTGCGCCTGAAATAGCGGCGCGGCATGAGCGGTGCGCAGGCATGGTCACCCGAGACAAGGCGAAAGTTCGCAATGCCGTCACACCGTCTCATCACCGTCGACGCGATGCGGAGGATGGATGCCGCCGCGATAGCGGCGGGCGTTCCGGGAATCGAGCTGATGCGCCGGGCGGGCGCCGCCTTGGCCGCCAGGGCCGCCGCGATGGTCGCCGCGCCCTCCCGCATCCTCGTCCTCTGCGGACCCGGCAACAACGGTGGGGACGGTCTCGTCGCCGCCCGCCTCCTCGAGCGCAGCGGCTATGCGGTCGACCTCGTCTGCACCGTGCCGGTGGAGAGCCTAACGGGCGATGCCGCCCTGGCGGCGGCGGAATGGCAGGGGGTGGTGCTCACCGATGCCGATCCGGCCGGGGCCGCCCTCGTCATCGACGCCCTGTTCGGGGCGGGCCTGTCCCGCGACCTCGACGGTCCCGCGAAGGCCATGGTCGAGCGGGTCGCGGCGGAGGACGTGCCGGTCCTCGCCGTCGACATTCCGAGCGGGATCGACGGCGATACGGGCGCTTTACGCGGGGTGGCGCTCAGGGCGCGCGAGACGGTGACCTTCGTCGCGCTCAAGCCCGGCCACCTGCTGCAGCCGGGCCGCGACCATTGCGGCCATCTCCATGTGGCCGATATCGGCATCGGCGATTCCGCCCTCGAACAGGGGCTGGCCGGCACGCCGAGGGTCTGGCGCAACGAGCCGGATCTCTGGGGGCACGACTTCCCGAGGCTCGACGCCGTCAGCCACAAATACACCAGGGGGCATGTGCTGGCCCTGTCCGGTCCCGCCTTCAAGACGGGGGCGATCCGCCTAGCCGCGCGGGCGGCGTTGCGGGTCGGGGCCGGCCTCGTCACCATCGCCTCCCCCACCGCCGCGATGCCCGAGAACGCCGCGCATCTCACCGCGATCATGCTGACCCCGTGCGAGACCGCCGACGACCTCGACGATCTCCTCGTGGACGAGCGCCTCAACGTCATCCTCGCCGGCCCCGGCCTGGGGAGCGGCGAGGCGACGCGAGAGCGGGTCGCCGTGGCGGCCGGCGTCGGGAGAAGCCTCGTCCTCGACGCCGACGCGCTCACGAGCTTCAAGGGGCAGGTCGATCAACTCGCCGGCCTCATCGCGGATGGCGGAGGCCAAGCGGTGCTGACCCCGCATGCCGGGGAGTTCGGCCGCCTCTTCGCGGGCACGGACGCGGTCGACCCGGCGGCGAGCAAACTCGAACGGGCGCTGAGGGCGGCCTCCCTCGCCGGGGCGGTGGTGGTGCTGAAGGGCGCCGATACCATCGTCGCCGCGCCCGACGGACGCGCCGCCATCAACGACCACGCCACGCCCTATCTCGGCACCGCCGGCTCCGGCGACGTCCTCGCCGGCCTCGTCGCCGGCCTGCTGGCGCAGGGCATGCCGCCCTTCGAGGCCGCCTGCGCGGCGGTCTGGCTCCATGGCGATGCCGGGTTGCGGCATGGGCCGGGCCTCATCGCCGAGGATCTGCCGGAGATGATGCCGAGGGTTCTCGCCGGCCTACGGTGACGGCCGAGTGCCTCGTGCGAAGCTCGAGAGGACGATCGTGCCCGCCCTGCCGCGAGCCGGCCGGAGGCTGGCGACGTGGCGGATGACTTGGCGAGCGTGTGACGAACGATCGGGTCCGCTCGGATCGATGCCCGGATCTGTCCCGTCGCTGACAGGAATACTGAATTTGAGAGGGATTTATAAATGAATCGGAATTATAGCGAGCAGGCCTGAAGCCTCTGTTCTCGGATAGACCTATGCCAACCTTCACGTTCACATATAACGGTGACTACGATCCCCTCAATCTGGTCGCGTTAAGCCAAGATGGGTCTGACGATTCGAATGGCCCGAACAATATCCACGCTTTCGGGCCGCAAATTGAACTTTTTAGCAGATTCGTCTTCAATAACACTTCAGGCATCGAAATCGGCGGGTCGTATTTCGTCGACGGGGACAGGGTCGTAGGCGGTTTTCCCGGATACGCGATCACCGGGACCGAATACTCTGTCTCGGCCGATATGTCGGACAACACGGCGTCGGTCTATCTGGAGGGCGGTGATTTCGGCGATATCCTGCGGGCAGGCTCCGACGCCGACACCCTGAAGGGAGGAAATGGCAACGACGTGCTGGAAGGCGGCGCGGGCGCCGATACGATCAAGGGCGGCCTGGGTGTCGACACGGCGAGCTACGAGCATGCCACCGGCAGGGTCTACGCCAGCCTGGAAGCGCAGATGGGTTATGAAGGCGATGCCAGCCAGGACACACTCATCGACATCGAAAACCTGACCGGGAGTACCTTCGACGATTCGCTGGTCGGAGACGACAACGACAACACCCTTCGCGGCAATGGCGGCGAGGACGACATCGCCGGTCGGGGTGGTGACGACCGGATCGTCCTGTCTTCGACGCCCCTCTATATCAGCGGTGGCGACGACAAGGACGTCCTCATCGTGATGGGCGGCGGCACCGTCAGCCTCACCGAGACGAGGTTCGCCGATATCGAGGCCGTGTATGTCCGCAACGACACCCATCTCGATATGACCGACGTGCTGGCCGGGAACAAGATCGTCTCGCAATCGACCTCGGGCCACGCCGTCGAGATCGTCGGCACGGCGGGCAACGACACGATCATGGCGGGCAAGGGCGGGGACACGATCGACGGCGGCGCAGGCAACGACACGATCAAGGGCGGCAAAGGCGGGGATACGATCGACGGCGGCACAGGCAGCGATAGGATCTACGCAGGCACGGGTGGGGACACGATCGACGGTGGTATCGGCAGCGACAAGCTCTTCGCGGGCACGGGTGCCGACAGCGTCCGGTTCGAGGCCGGGTTCGGCCGCGACAACCTCTACGGCCTGGACCTGAACGCCGATCACATCGTCGTCGACATCGCCGGTGTCGATGCCACCGATATCCTGCTTCGCCCCATGAGCGGCGGTCGCGATACGCTGGTGACGTTCGAGGGCGTGGCGGCCGGCAACAAGATCATCCTGCACGACATGAACGTCACCACCGTCGAGGCCGCTCAAAACGAGCTGTTCCTGTTCGGTGCCTGAGGGGCTGTGGATTGGATGTCTCGGCGCGCAGTCGCTCATCCCAGCAGACCACCTCCGGATGAGGTGAAGTCTTGGGGAAACACCTCGAACAGGCTCCGAGCAGGTCGGCGAGGCCGTAAAAGGCGGCCCTTCGTCCCTCAGGTCACCTCGAAGCTCGTCCACAGCCCGGTGTCGAACCGCTCCAGCACCGTGGAGCCGATGACCCAGCGGCCCGGATTGTCCGCCTTGAAGGCGATCCGGGCCGTGCGTCCCTCGAGCAGCTGGAACGTGTCGAGCCAATAGGGCTCCCAGCCGTCGTCGAGGGGATGGAGCAGCCGGAAGGCGTGGCCGTGAAGATGCAGGGCCTGCGGGAAGGCGGTGTCGTTCCGGATCGCCAGGACCACCACCTGGCCGCGCTTCACCGTGAAGGAGGGAGCCACGCCGGAGGCGCCCGTGATGCCGTTGATGGCCCAGACCCGGTTCGGGTCACCCGAATAGGCCGGTTCGGCGTTGGGCTTGTCCTTGTCGAGCTTGGCGCCGCCGGTGATCGCGATGTCGCGGCGGATTGCGTTCTGCAGCTTGACCTCCGCGGGCAGGAGCTTGTTCTCGCCCACCGGCGCGATCGGCGGACGCTTCTCCGTCACCGGCTGGCCCTTGGCGGTGAGCGTCGCCAGGACGAGGCCGTTGCCCACCAGGGCATTGACCGTGATGCTGGCGCCGGCCTCCGCCGGCATGTCGAGCATCAGGTCGTAGCGGGTGCCGGGGGGGAAGGGCAGCGTCGCGCGCAGGGGCTCGAACGTGTCGGTGGGCTGGCCGTCCACCGCCACCACGTAGACCTTGGCGCCCTCGAACCGGATGCGGGTTCCGCGCGCGTTGCAGACATTGCCGAGCCGAAGGCGGATGCGCGATCCCGGGCGGACCTCGATCGCCTCGGGGACCGGCTTGCCGTTGATGGTGACGAGGTTGCCGAGGCGCCCGGAGGCCGCGGCGAAGGCCGGCTGTCCGAACGGCATCAGCGCGCCGTTCTCCTCCAGCCGCCAATCCTGCATCAACAGCGCGAGGTCCTGGTCGAGCGCGGGCGGCGTGGTCTCCTCGACGATCAGCGCGCCGGCGAGGCCCCGCCCCGAGGGTTCGCTCGAACCGCCCACGACGAGGGGTCGGATCAGGAACGTGCCCGCATCCGGCGGGACGAAGGAATAGGTGAAGTCCGCCCCCGGAGGGATCGGCGGCTGGGTCACGCCGCCGACGCCGTCCATGGCGTTCTGGTTGCGGACCCCGTGCCAGTGGAGGGAGAGCGGCTTGTCCGTCTTGTTCTCGACGCGCAGGCGGACGGTCTCGCCGAGCTTCGCCCGGATGACGGGGAGGCTCGCCTTGCCGTCGAAGGTCCAGACCGGCGTCTCGGCGGCGGGCTCGGGCTTCAGGCGGTTCGTCCCCGGCCCGGCGACGATCGGGCGCGGCTCCGGCAATGATTCCGCCGGCTTTGCCGGTGCGGGCGCCGGCCTGGGGGCGGCTTTCCCCGGCCCCGTCTGCGCCTCCGCGCCCGTGATGAAAGCCGGTCCGGCAAGGCCGAGGGCCGCCGCCCGGCCGATCAGCGAACGGCGGGACAGGCCGCCGGTCTCCGAGGGGGAACGGCCATTCTTCGGGTCGGAACTCGGCATGTCACCTCGGACGGAAGTCGATGGACGGGCGGTCGCATCCGCCCCGCCGGCATGCTTGTAGACGGCGCTCCCGCGCGGCGCCAACCGCCGCCGCGCGCCCGATGGACGACGCCTTATTTTTTTGCTGCGGACTTGCGCGCGCATGCTATAGGACCGCGCTCTGGCGGCTGAAAAGGCGCGCCGGGCGTTGGCGCTTGCGGGCGTGGCGGAACTGGTAGACGCGCTGGATTTAGGTTCCAGTGTCGCAAGACGTGGGGGTTCGAGCCCCTCCGCCCGCACCAGCCTCCGCCGTCGGGAACGGATTGGCTCACAGCGATGGCCGGCCCGCTCTGCCGCTCGGAGTCGGCCTCCGGTTGGGCGCGCTTCGTCAAACGCCGCCTGTGGTGTCACGCCCTGACGGCGGTGCCACGCGAGAATTTTTGACCGATCACACGGACGACAGCGGGAAGACGACGATGCAGGTGACCGAGACACTCTCCCAGGGTCTGAAGCGCGAGTTCCAGGTGCTTCTGGCCGCCAAGGAGCTCGAAGAGCGCCTGACGACCGAGCTGTCCACCCTCAAGGACAAGGCCCAGATCAAGGGCTTCCGCCCCGGCAAGGTGCCGGTGGCCCATCTGCGCAAGCTCTACGGCCGCTCGGTGATGGCCGACGTGCTGCAGAACGCGGTCAACGAGGCCAATCAGAAGATCGTCACCGACAACAACCTGAAGCTCGCCCTTGAGCCGAAGATCGAATTCCCCGGCGAGGCCTCGATCGTTGACCGGGCGCTCGAAGCCAAGGACGACGTCTCCTTCAACGTCGCCCTCGAAGTGCTGCCGAGCTTCGAGCTCGCCGACCTGTCGGACGTCACCCTGACGAAGCAGGTGGCCAAGCCCAGCGACGAGGAAGTCGACGAGGCCATCACCCGCATGGCCTCCTCCAACCGCGCCTTCACCCCGAAGGACGAGGGCGCCGAGGCCGCCACCGGCGACCGCGTCACCATCGATTTCGTCGGCAAGATCGACGGCGTCGAGTTCGACGGCGGCAAGGGCGAGGGTGTCGATCTGGAACTCGGCTCTGGCTCGTTCATCCCCGGCTTCGAGGACCAGCTGGTCGGCGCCAAGGTCGGCCAGTCCCTGGTCGTGAAGTCCACCTTCCCCGAGGCCTACGGTGCCGAGCACCTGGCCGGCAAGGACGCCGAGTTCGACGTGACCGTCACGGCGATCCAGGCTCCGGGCGAGACCAAGATCGACGACGAGCTCGCCAAGGGCTTCGGCATGGAATCGCTGGAGAAGCTGAAGGAGGCCGTCGCCGGCGCCCTCGGCGGCGATTTCGAGGCCCAGTCGCGCCGCAAGCTCAAGAAGGAGCTCCTCGACGCGCTCGACGGCAAATACGCCTTCGACCTGCCCCCGAGCCTGGTCCACCAGGAATTCGCCGCCGTGTGGGCCCAGGTCGAGCAGGACCTGAAGACCCGCGGCAAGACCTTCGAGGACGAGGGAACCACCGAGGAAAAGGCCACGGCCGAATACCGCAAGATCGCCGAGCGGCGCGTCCGTCTCGGCTTGGTGCTTGCGCAGGTGGGCGAGACCGCCGATATCAAGGTCAGCGACGACGAGGTGAACCAGGCCCTGATCGCCCGTGTCCGGCAGTATCCCGGGCAGGAGCAGCAGGTCTGGGACTTCTACCGGAAGAACGCACAGGCCCTGGCCGAGCTTCGCGCACCCCTGTTCGAGGAGAAGGTCGTCGACCATGTCCTCGCCCAGGTGAAGCTGGTCGAAGAGCCCGTCTCGAAGGATGCTTTGTTCGCCGACGAGGATGCCGATGCGGCCAGCGCCGAATCGACCGAGTCGAAGGCGGACGAATCCCAGGCTCCTTCGGGCGACGATCTGCCGGCCGTCGCCAAGGTCGATTGAGCTCGAGGCTCCCAAAAGGGCGGCGGGCTTGGATGTAAAGGCGGCGTTCACCGCCGCCGTAGTTCGCTGACACGTCCGGCCCGCGCCCTGATTCGCGCGGCCGGACCCCTTGAAGCCTGGGGCACGAGAATGATGAGAGATCCGGTCGACTATTATAACAGCGCACTCGTTCCCATGGTGGTCGAGCAGTCGAGCCGCGGCGAGCGCGCCTTCGACATCTATTCCCGCCTGCTGCGTGAGCGGATCATCTTCCTCACCGGCCCGGTCGAGGATTACGGCGCCTCGCTGATCGTGGCGCAGCTGCTGTTCCTCGAAGCCGAGAACCCGAAGAAGGAAATTTCCTTCTACATCAACTCGCCCGGTGGCGTGGTGACCTCGGGCCTGTCGATCTACGACACGATGCAGTTTATCCGCTGCCCGGTGACGACCCTCTGCGTCGGCCAGGCCGCCTCGATGGGCTCGCTGCTGCTCACCGCCGGCGAGCCCGGCCATCGCTTCGCGCTGCCGAACGCCCGCATCATGGTCCACCAGCCCTCCGGCGGGTTCCAGGGCCAGGCGACGGACATCCTGATCCATGCCCGCGAGATCGAAGCGCTGAAGAAGCGCCTCAACGAGATCTACGTGAAGCATACCGGGCGCGACTACGACACCATCGTCCAGGCGCTCGAGCGCGACAATTTCATGACCGCCGACGCGGCCAAGGAATTCGGCCTGATCGACGAAGTGATCCAGAAGCGTCCCGAGCCGGCCGCCGCCTGATTTCGACCGCGCCGTGGCCGCCTGGCGGCCCCGGCGCGTCCTTTAGAGGCGGGCCGCGCGTGCGGCTTTGCCTTGATCCCGTCGCGGCAGCATGCTTGCATCGCGAGTCTGACCTACCGGCAGAAAGCGCGCAGGTGACTGTTTCTTTAGGCGGGCGCCCTTAGATCTTAAAAGATGCGCGTGCGCCCCGGGGCTGGCGTCGCACCCGCGAACGGAGACCGACATGAGCAAGACTGGCGGCAACGACTCGAAGAGCACGCTGTACTGCTCGTTTTGCGGCAAGAGCCAGCACGAGGTCCGCAAGCTGATCGCGGGCCCGACGGTGTTCATCTGCGACGAGTGTGTCGAACTGTGCATGGACATCATCCGCGAGGAATCGAAGTCCTCCCTGGTGAAATCGCGCGACGGCGTGCCCACGCCGAAGGAGATCCGCCGCGTCCTGGACGATTACGTCATCGGCCAGGATTTCGCGAAGAAGGTTCTCTCCGTCGCGGTCCACAACCATTACAAGCGCCTCGCCCACGCCTCGAAGCACAACGACGTCGAGCTGGCGAAGTCCAACATCATGCTGATCGGGCCGACCGGTTCGGGCAAGACCCTGCTCGCGCAGACCCTGGCCCGCATCCTCGACGTGCCCTTCACCATGGCGGATGCGACGACGCTGACCGAGGCCGGCTATGTCGGCGAGGACGTCGAGAACATCATCCTCAAGCTGCTCCAGGCCTCCGACTACAACGTCGAGCGGGCGCAGCGCGGCATCGTCTACATCGACGAGATCGACAAGATCTCGCGCAAGTCCGACAACCCGTCGATCACCCGTGACGTGTCGGGCGAAGGCGTGCAGCAGGCCCTCCTGAAGATCATGGAAGGCACCGTCGCCTCCGTGCCTCCGCAGGGCGGCCGCAAGCACCCGCAGCAGGAATTCCTGCAGGTCGACACCACCAACATCCTCTTCATCTGCGGCGGCGCCTTCGCGGGCCTCGAGCGGATCATCTCGGCGCGCGGCAAGGGCACCTCGATCGGCTTCGGCGCCACGGTCCAGGCTCCGGACGACCGCCGCACCGGCGAGATCTTCCGCAATGTCGAGCCCGAGGATCTGCTGAAGTTCGGCCTGATCCCGGAATTCGTCGGCCGTCTGCCCGTGCTGGCGACGCTGGAGGACCTCGACGAGACCGCGCTCAAGCGCATCCTGCAGGAGCCGAAGAACGCCCTCGTCAAGCAGTACCAGCGCCTGTTCGAGATGGAGAATGTCGACCTCACCTTCCAGGACGAGGCGCTCTCCATGGTGGCCCGCAAGGCGATCGAGCGGAAGACCGGCGCCCGTGGTCTGCGCTCGATCCTCGAGACCATCCTGCTCGAGACGATGTACGACCTGCCCGGCCTCGAATCCGTGGAGCAGGTGGTGATCGGTCCGGAAGTGGTGGAGGGCAAGTCGCGCCCCCTCTACATCCACGGCGACCGCAACAAGGACGTTCCGGCGAGCGTCAGCGCCTGAGGGTGCGACTCGGCGGCCGAAGTTAGCCGCCGAAACGGTCCGGGGAGAATTCTTGAAAAAGTCCTCCCCGGCTTCCATCTGAACTGTCAGACGCGACGGCCGCACGCTCACCTTCTGAGGTGCGGTGTCCGCCTCCAGCCTCACAGTTCAACGATGTCCCCGACCCCGCGATGCGGCCTGGTCGGCCCGTGGCAGGATGCTTGCTCATTTCGAGGAGCTAGAGCCCGGAGTCCATCAAGAGGAAGTCCGACATGTCCCAATCGAAATCTCGCCAGCCGGTCGTTCCGGGTTCGACGGGCTCCTACGCCGTTTTGCCCTTGCGCGACATCGTCGTCTTCCCGCACATGATCGTGCCGCTCTTCGTCGGCCGCGAGAAGTCGATCCGCGCCCTCGAAGAGGCCGTCCGCACCGACCGCCACATCCTGCTGGCCACCCAGATCAATGCCAGCGACGACGATCCGTCCACCGATGCGATCTACAAGATCGGCACGCTGGCCAGCGTCCTGCAGCTGCTGAAGCTGCCCGACGGCACCGTGAAGGTGCTCGTCGAAGGCGCGGGCCGCGCCAGGATCACGAACTTCAACAAGTCGGATTCGTTCTACGAGGCCGAGGTCGAGACGCTCACCGACGAGCTTGGAGACCCCGTCGAGGCCGAGGCGCTCGCCCGCTCGGTCATCTCCGAGTTCGAGAACTACGTGAAGCTCAACAAGAAGATCTCTCCCGAGGTCGTCTCCGCCGTCACCCAGATCGACGAGCCCTCGAAGCTCGCCGATACCGTCGGCTCGCATCTCGCGGTCAAGATCGCCGACAAGCAGGCGATCCTCGAAATCCCCACGGTGGCCGAGCGCCTCGAGCGCGTGCTGTCGCTGATGGAGAGCGAAATCTCCGTGCTCCAGGTGGAAAAGCGCATCCGGACCCGCGTGAAGCGGCAGATGGAGAAGACTCAGCGCGAGTACTACCTCAACGAGCAGATGAAGGCGATCCAGAAGGAACTGGGCGATTCCGAGGACGGCAAGGACGAGCTCGCCGAAATCGAGGAGAAGATCGAGAAGACCAAGTTCTCGAAGGAGGCTCGCGAGAAGGCGACGGCCGAGCTGAAGAAGCTCCGCCAGATGTCGCCGATGTCGGCCGAGGCCACCGTCGTGCGCAACTACCTCGACTGGATGCTCGGCATCCCGTGGTCGAAGCGGTCGCGGATCAAGAAGGATCTGCTGGGCGCCCAGACCATGCTCGACCAGGACCATTTCGGTCTGGAGAAGGTCAAGGAGCGCATCGTCGAGTATCTCGCCGTGCAGCAGCGCGCCAACAAGCTCACCGGCCCGATCCTGTGCCTCGTCGGACCTCCCGGCGTCGGCAAGACCTCGCTCGGCAAGTCCATCGCCAAGGCGACCGGCCGCGAATTCGTGCGGATGTCGCTGGGCGGCGTGCGTGACGAGGCCGAGATCCGTGGTCACCGTCGGACCTATATCGGTTCGATGCCCGGCAAGATCGTGCAGTCGATGCGCAAGGCCAAGACCTCGAACCCGCTCATCCTGCTCGACGAGATCGACAAGATGGGCCAGGATTTCCGCGGCGATCCGTCCGCGGCGCTCCTCGAGGTACTGGACCCGGAGCAGAACGGCACGTTCAACGATCACTACCTCGAGGTCGATTACGACCTCTCGGACGTGATGTTCGTGACGACGGCGAACACGCTCAACATCCCTGCGCCCCTGATGGACCGCATGGAGGTGATCCGTATCGCCGGCTACACCGAGGAAGAGAAGCTTCAGATCGCGCGCAAGCACCTCATCCCGGGGGCGGTGAAGAAGCACGGCCTCACGGTCAAGGAATGGGAGATCGACGATTCGGGCGTTCTCATGCTCATCCGCCGTTACACGCGGGAAGCGGGCGTGCGTAACCTGGAGCGCGAGATCTCGAACCTGATCCGTAAGGCGGTGAAGGAGATCCTCATCACCAAGGTGAAGGCCGTCGCCGTCACCGAGGAGAACCTTCCGAATTTCCTCGGCGCGCCGAAGTTCCGCTACGGCGAGATCGACGAGGAGGATCAGGTCGGCGTGGTGACGGGTCTCGCCTGGACCGAGGTCGGCGGCGAGTTGCTGACGATCGAAGGCGTCATGATGCCCGGCAAGGGCAAGATGACGGTCACGGGCAATCTGCGTGACGTGATGAAGGAGTCGATCTCGGCTGCGGCGAGCTATGTCCGCTCCCGGGCCGTCGACTTCGGCATCGAGCCTCCGCTGTTCGAGCGTCGCGACATCCACGTCCACGTTCCCGAAGGGGCGACCCCGAAGGACGGTCCGTCTGCCGGTATCGGCATGGCCACCGCCATCATCTCCACCCTCACCGGCATCCCGGTGAGGAAGGATGTGGCGATGACCGGAGAGGTCACCCTGCGTGGCCGCATCCTGCCCATCGGCGGCCTCAAGGAGAAGCTGCTCGCGGCTCTGCGCGGCGGGATCAAGACCGTCCTCATCCCCGAGGAAAACGCCAAGGACATCGCCGAGGTGCCCGACAGCGTGAAGAACGGGATGGAGATCATCCCGGTCTCGCGGATGGATCAGGTGTTGAAGCACGCCCTCGTGCGGCAGCCGGTGCCGATCGAGTGGGAGGAGCCCCTCCCCTCGCCGCGCCGTCCCGTCGTCGGCGAGGACGAGCCCGCCACCGTCATCGCCCATTAGGCGATAGGGTGCTTTGAAAATGGAAAGGCCCCGGAGTACGCTCCGGGGCCTTTTCTTTGTGGCCTGCTGAGGGTTGCCATCCCGACGATGCTTGGATTAACGATGCGGCGCGCATCGGGCGGTTAGCTCAGTTGGTAGAGCGTCTCCTTTACACGGAGAGGGTCGGCGGTTCGAGCCCGTCACCGCCCACCACGCCTCTTCCCGTTCCCTTGCCCCTCCCCGGCTACAGAGACCAGCGATGACCGCGCGCGGCTTCCCCACACCCTGGCTCGTCGTCGAGAAGGTCGAGAGTTTCTGCATCGAGGATGCGGACGGGGCCGCCGTGGCCTGGACCTACTTTTCCGACGAGGCGGAGAAGCGGCAGGCGACCGGCCTCATGACCCGCGAGGAGGCTTTGCGGATCGCCAGGGCCATCGCGATGATCCCCGAGATGCGCACGATCATCCGCAGCATCCAGGACGGGTTGACCGAAGCGGACCAGATCCCGGATTGAGCCGCGCGGAGAAGATCTACGCGCTTCAGTTTCCGGCGAGGACCAGGGCCCAGAAGCGCTTGTAGCGCGTACCCGGCGCATCGACGCGGGCGATGCCGATCCGCTTCAGCTGAGGCATCAGCATGTTCTTGTTGTGCTCGGACGAATTTTTCCAACGAGCGAGCACCTCGTCGAAGGTGTTGGAGCCGGCGCTGAGGTTCTCGGCCGCGAAGGAGCGGCCGAATCCCGCCCGCGCCATGCGCGACTCGAAGGTGCCGCCAATCTCGTGGCTGAGCCTGCCGGCCTTGGCGTTGGATTCCGCCTGGTAGGAGGCCGCCCGGATCAGGCTGGAATCCAGCACCACCGGGCCGAGGCCGTGCGACGCCCTGTAGCGGGAGATCGCCGCGGCGGCGGCACCCTCGTCGAGGATCACCGGGCTGGTGAGATTGTCGGCCTCGGGCAGGATCGTCGGCCCGCCGCAGCCGCCGAGCGTCAGCAGGCTCCCCACGAGGACGACGGCGCATAGCCGCGCCAGAATGGGAGACATGGAAAAGGGGATCATCGCTCGGTGCCGGTTCGCTGCGCTGCGGTGTCGTCGGCTCCGCCATCCCGGTCCGATGGGGCGAAATCGCGGCGGCGGGACGAACCGGGTCGCAGGACGGGCGGGTGTGTCCGATCCGCCACGCATGATGCCCGTGCGGATGGATTGAGGCGGAGCTCGAACCTGTCGCCGATCCGGTCAGATCCGTGTGCCGAGGTCCCGGGGCGGCGAACCGCAGCGCCACGCTGTGATGCGGTAATCCGGATGAGTGTCGATCCACCGCGCCAGCTGCGGCTGTGCCGCGCGGATGCAGCCCCTCGCATCGGCGACATCGAGCGGCAGCCGCTTCGATTCGCAGGTTTCCGGCGCATTCGCCATGCAGGCGGTGAAATACAGGAAGAAGAAGCCTGCCATGGTTCGGACAGCCCATTTCGCGAGTTGCGCTCGGGAAAAGGCTAGGGCGCGAACGTCCCGTGTCGAGGGTATCCCCGCCGCGACCCGTATCGAGCCTGCGCGTTCGGTGATTTGGGTTGTGTGAATGGCGCGGGCGACGGGACTCGAACCCGCGACCTCCGGCGTGACAGGCCGGCACTCTAACCAACTGAGCTACGCCCGCGTATCTGGGTAGCTTGGCATTCGGATCGTCCCACATGATGCAGGTCGATGATGGACGTGGCGCGGGCGACGGGACTCGAACCCGCGACCTCCGGCGTGACAGGCCGGCACTCTAACCAACTGAGCTACGCCCGCACGGCGTCCCGCCCCGTTTCCGGCGGTGTCGGGGGTCTAGTTTCCGCACCCCTGCCTGTCAAGCAACCGGACGCCGCATTTCCATGGAAAATCCGATCACCGTCGTTTCGAGACGGGATCGTGCGGACGGGGCCACGGCTCGACGAGCACGGCCGCCATTGAAACCACGTCTCTTTTCTGTCATACGCCCCCTCGCGTTGAACCGCCCGGCCGATAGGGCTGCCGTGGCGGTTCGTGCTGCTCCATCAGAAGCATCAACCGAGCGCACGCCTTCGACCTGTCCCAGGGTCGGAGGGCATGCGCGTTCAGGAGAGCCAAATGCCCAAGCTGAAAACCAAGTCGGGCGCGAAGAAGCGCTTCAAGATCACCGGCACCGGCAAGGTCATGTATGCCCAGGCCGGCAAGCGCCATGGAATGATCAAGCGGACGACGAAGCAGATCCGCAACCTGCGCGGCACCACCACCCTGTTCGAGGGCGATGCTGCCAACGTGAAGAAGTATTTCCTGCCCAACAGCCGGTAATCCTTCGCCGCAGCCGATACTGTTTTCGTAATCCAGGAGAGAACCCATGGCCCGCGTCAAGCGCGGCGTGACCAGTCACGCAAAGCACAAGAAAGTCCTCAAGGCCGCCCGTGGCTATTACGGCCGGCGCAAGAATACGATCCGGATCGCCAAGCAGGCGGTCGAGAAGGGCATGCAGTATGCCTACCGCGATCGTAAGAACAAGAAGCGTACGTTCCGCGCTCTCTGGATCCAGCGCCTCAACGCCGCTGTCCGCGAGCACGGTCTGACCTATTCGCGCTTCATCAACGGTCTCGCGAAGTCCGGCATCGAGGTGGACCGCAAGGCCCTGTCCGAGCTCGCCATTCACGAGCCGGCCAGCTTCGCGGTGGTGGTGGAGAAGGCCAAGGCCGCTCTCCCGGACCTCGCCAAGGCTGCCTGATCCGTAAGGCTGCCTGAGGCGCGTTCACACGCCCTCTCATTCGTCGATGCGAAAGGCGCGGACCGAAAGGTGCCGCGCCTTCGTTTTTCGCAAAGGATCGTCGGCGGGCGCGCTTGCATTGGCGGCGCTTACCCGCAAAACCGCTCGCGGGGGCCGCACACGATCCGAAGGCCAGATGCCAACCGGTGGTTTGAACCGATGACCGATCTCGAAACCCTCGAAGGCGATCTGCTCGGGCAGGTCGGGAGCGCGTCCGACGAGGCCTCCCTCGATGCCGTGCGCGTCGCGGCTCTGGGCAAGAAGGGCTCGATCTCCGACCTGCTGAAGACCCTCGGCAGCATGACGCCGGACGAGCGCAAGGAGCGCGGTCCGCTCATCAACGGCCTGCGCGATAGGGTCCAGGGCGCCATCGCCACGCGGCGCGAGGCGCTCGCGGAGGCCGCCCTCGAAGCCCGTCTCGCGGCGGAGCGGATCGACGTCACCCTGCCGGTGCGCGAGGCGCCGGAAGCGCGCGGGCGCATCCATCCGATCAGCCAGGTCATGGACGAGATCACCGCGATCTTCGCCGATATGGGCTTCTCGGTAGCCGAAGGTCCGGACATCGAGACCGACGATTACAACTTCACCGCCCTCAACTTCCCGCCCGGCCATCCGGCGCGCGAGATGCACGACACGTTCTTCCTGGCGCCCGACCGCAACGGCCAGCGCAAAGTGCTGCGCACCCATACGTCTCCGGTCCAGATCCGCACCATGCGGTCTCAGGAGCCGCCGATCCGCGTGATCTGCCCCGGCCGCACCTATCGCCACGATTCCGACCAGACCCACACCCCGATGTTCCATCAGGTCGAGGGGCTGGTGATCGACAAGAGCGCCACCATCGCCAACCTGAAATGGGTGCTGGAGGAGTTCTGCCGCACCTTCTTCGAGGTCGACGCGGTGAAGATGCGGTTCCGGCCGTCCTTCTTCCCCTTCACCGAGCCGTCGGCGGAGGTCGATATCCAGTGTTCGCGCAAAGGCGGCGAGATTCGCTTCGGCGAGGGCACCGACTGGCTCGAAATTCTCGGCTGCGGCATGGTCCATCCGAACGTGCTCAGGAATTGCGGCTACGACCCGGATTTCGTCCAGGGCTTCGCCTTCGGCATGGGCATCGACCGGATCGCGATGCTGAAATACGGCACGCCCGACCTGCGCCCGTTCTTCGAGGCGGATGTGCGCTGGCTGGAGCATTACGGCTTCCGCCCGTTGGACATCCCGAGCTTGGTGGCCGGGCTGACGAGTTAGGATGCCGAGGGAGGGATCGCGCATGACCGAGCAGGAAATCCGACAGGTCGCCAACGAGGTGCTGCGGGAAACGCTCGGACCGCACGGGTTCGAGAGCGCCGATGTTCGTCCGGCTCCCGACTTCGACGGCGAGCCCTCGCTCCATGTGACGGCGCATTTCAGGCCGAAGGCAGGGGTGACCAGCGGAGACGCTTCGACCAGGGCACTCTCGGCCTTGCGGAAGCGGCTGCTCGATAAGGGCGAGGAGCGATTTCCGTACATTCGCTACGATTATCCGGACGACGAAGTGCTCGGCGACGACCCATCGGAATCAATACCGGACCGGCACTGATGCCGAGGCTCGGAAATCCACTCGTCTACGATCTCCTGGAAACATCCCGCGCGCTCGCGGACACGCGCGGCCGGGTGAACCTGCGCAAAGCGGCGATGCGCCGGGCGGTCAGCGGGGCCTACTATTCTGTCTTTCACGCTCTCTGCTTCATTTGCGCGAGTGAATTGATCGGGTGGACCCAGGAGAACGACATCGTCGAACCGATCTACCGCCTGCTCGATCATGGAACGGCAAAGAAGCGTCTCAACAGCCGGGATGCGAACCTGATCGGACCGACCGTTACCGATATCGGCAATAACTTCCTAAGTTTGCAGGAAGCTCGAAACGCCGCCGACTATTCGCCGCCTACTCTGAAGGTTCGTCATGACGAGACGTTGCGCTACATCGAGCTTGCGGAACAGACCGTGACGTTGATCGAATCTCTCACGACGCTCGACCGCAAGAAGCTTGCGGTTCTCCTGATCGCCAGAACCCGGCCCCTCTGAGCCGAAGAGACGAACTCATGAAATTCACCCTCTCCTGGCTCAAGGAGCACCTCGACACCGACTCGTCTTTGGAGAACATCTCCGAGACGCTGACTCGGATCGGCCTCGAAGTCGAAGGCATCGAGGACAAGGCGGCGGCGCTCGCGCCTTTTGTCGTCGCCCATGTGCTCACGGCCGAACAGCACCCCAATGCCGACCGTTTGCGTGTCTGCACCGTGGATGCCGGCGACGGGCAGCCCGTGCAGGTCGTCTGCGGAGCGCCGAATGCGCGCGCCGGGATGAAGACGGTGTTCGCGCCCCCCGGCACCTACGTGCCCGGTCTCGACAAGACCTTGGCGGTCGGCAACATCCGGGGCGTCGAGAGCCTCGGCATGCTGTGCTCGGGCGCCGAACTCGGCCTCGGTGAGGAATCCAGCGGCATCCTCGACCTGCCGGCGGACGCCCCGACCGGCCAGGCCTACGCGCTCTATGCCGGGCTCGACGATCCGGTCATCGAGATCAACCTCACCCCGAACCGCCCGGATTGTACCTCGATCCACGGCATCGCCCGCGATCTCTCGGCTGCCGGCATCGGCGTGTTGAAGCGCGAGTCGATGCCGCCTGTGCGTGGCGAGGGCGAGTGCCCCGTGCCGGTCGCCCTCGATTTCGAGCCCCTCGATCAGGGATTGTGCCCGTATTTCGCCCTGCGCCTCGTGCGCGGCGTGAAGAACGGCCCCTCCCCCGACTGGATGCAGGCCCGCCTGCGCGCCATCGGCCTTCGCCCGATCAACGCGCTCGTGGACATCACCAATTACCTCACCTTCGATCGCGGACGCCCGCTCCACGTCTTCGACGCGGCCAAGGTGAAGGGCGCTCTCACGGTCCGTCGCGCCCGCGACGGCGAGAGCCTGAAGGCCCTCGACGGCAAGACCTATGCGCTCGATGACGGCATCGTCGTCATCGCCGACGAGAACGGCCCCGAATCCATCGGCGGCATCATCGGCGGCGAGGCCTCCGGCTGCGACGACGCCACCGTGGACGTCATCATCGAATCCGCCCTGTGGGACCCGGTGAACATCGCCCAGAGCGGCCGGCGCCTCGGCATCATCACCGATGCCCGCTACCGCTTCGAGCGCGGCGTCGATCCCGTTTTCGCCCTGCCGGGCCTCGACCTCGCCACCCGCATGGTCGTCGAGATCTGCGGCGGCTCGCCGAGCGAGGCGGTGATTGCCGGTGACTTGCCCGAGACCGAGCGTGTCATCGATTTCCCCTGGACCGAGACCCGCCGGCTCGCCGGGATCGAGCTGTCCCGCGCCGAGATGAAGGTGACGTTGGAGACCCTCGGGTTCCACGTGGCCGGCTCGGGCGACCGGGTGAAGGTTCTCACCCCGTCCTGGCGCCCGGATGTGGAAGGCAAGGCCGACCTCGTGGAGGAGATCATCCGCATCGCCGGCCTCGACCGGATCGAGCCGAAGCCACTGACGCGCGGTGATGCCGCCATCGCCAAGGCGACGCTGACGCCCCTGCAGAAGCGCACGCGTCTCGCCAAGCGAGCGCTGGCCACGCGCGGCCTCGTGGAGGCGGTGACGTGGTCGTTCATCCCGCATGACGACGCCGTTCTGTTCGGCGGCGGCAAGGCGGATCTGGCGCTGGCCAACCCCATCGCCGCCGATCTCTCCGACATGCGCCCGGGCCTGGTACCCGGCCTGCTCCGGGCGGCCCAGCGCAATGCCGACCGGGGCTATGGCGACGTCGCCCTGTTCGAGGTCGGCCAGTGCTTCGAGACCGACCAGCCCGAGGGCCAGTCGATCCGCGCCACGGCCATTCGCCGGGGAACGGCACGCCACGAGGGCGCCGGCCGCCATTGGGCGGGGGCCGCCGCCACCGTCGATGCGTTCGAGGCGAAGGCCGACGCGCTGGCGCTCCTCACGGCGCTGGGCGTGCCGACCGGCGGCCTCCAGATCGTGGCGGGTGGTCCCGGCTGGCTTCATCCCGGACGCTCCGGCACGATGCAGTTCGGGCCGAAGAACCAGATCGGCTATTTCGGTGAGATCCATCCCCGTGTGATGAAGGCTCTGGACCTGAAGGGCACGCTCGTGGCCTTCGAGATCACCCTGGATACGATCCCCCTGCCGAAGTACCGCCCCACCAAGGTGAAGCCCGCGCTGGCCCTCTCCGACTTCCAGCCGATCTCGCGCGACTTCGCCTTCGTGGTCGGGCGCGACGTGGCGGCGGGCGACGTGGTGAAGGCGGCGCAGGCCGCGGAACGCAAGCTCATCGCGGGGATCGACGTCTTCGATATCTACGAGGGGACGGGCATTCCTGAGGGCGCGAAATCCGTCGCCATCGCGGTGAGGCTCCAACCGGTGGAGCGGACCCTCACCGATGCGGAGATCGAAGCCGTGACGGCCAAGATCGTCGCCGAGGTCGCCCGCAAGACCGGCGCGACCCTGAGAGGCTGAGGCCGGCACTCGGAACCCCAGACAAGGAAGCCGACCACATGGCGAACCAGGAACTGATCGAGGTTCTCTCGGCCGCCAAGCATCTGCCGAAGGCGGCGATGCTTGAGGCCCTGGCGAGCCCCGCCGACATCGCCGAGCCGGTCCTCGCCGTTCTCGGCATGGCGGCGGAGGGCAAGGAGCTCGACGAGGCGCAGGGCAACCTGCTGTTCTGGGGAGTACACGTCCTGGCGGCGGCCGGCGAGACGCGGGCCTTCCTCCCGCTTCTCACCATCCTGCGGCGCGAGGATTCCGACGGGCTGGACGCCCTGCTCGGCGACGCCCTCACGATCACCATGGCGAAGATGCTCACCAGCCTCTTCGACGGCGACGTGGCGCCGATGCATGCGCTGCTGCTCGATTCGACGGTGGACGGCTTTGCCCGCAACGAGGTCTTCGCCGCACTCGCCTACCTGACCCAGACCGGACGGATCGACCGGACCGAGACCCACGATCTCCTCGTCCGCTTCGACGACAAGCGCGCCGCCGTGGAGGGCGATTTCGCCTGGGTCGGCTGGGAGGAGACCATCGCCCTCCTGGGCTACGCCGACCTCGCCCTGCGGAGCACGGCGGCCAGGGCCGACGGCCGCCTCAGCGACGAATTCAGCGATGCAGGGTGGTTTCACACCACCCTGCGCCGGGCGACCGCAAAGCCGAACGACCTGCAGCGGTTCGACGGACAGAAATACGGTACGTTCGACGACCCGATCGGGGCCTTGGCCTGGACCGCCGAGGGGGCGGGCCTCCCGATCCGCAATCCGGTGAAGATCGGCCGCAACGATCCCTGCCCGTGCGGAAGCGGTAAGAAATACAAGAAGTGCTGCCTCAACGCGGCCTGACGAAGAGCCAGGATCGCCCCGGACCGTAAAGGTCCGGCGCTTCCAGACGCACGGACGCGACAGCATTCGCCAACGGCGGTACGATGGGCGAACCCGCGTTCATCTTTGCCGGAGCAGTGCCATGTCCCTCGTGATCCCCGTCATCCTCGGTTCCGTCCGAAGCGAACGCCAGGGATTGCGCGCGGCGCGCTTCCTCGTGGCGCGAATGCAGGAACGCGGCATCGAGGCTCCGCTGGTGGACCCGGCCGGGTTGAAGCTGCCGCTCCTCGACAAGATGTACAAGGAATATCCCAAGGGCGAGGCGCCGGCGGTGCTGGAGGACCTCGCCACGCTCTACCGCCGGTCGGATGCGTTCGTGGTCGTCTCGGCCGAGTACAACCATTCGATCCCGCCGGCCCTCTCGAACACGCTGGACCACTTCCTCGAAGAGTATTTCTGGCGGCCCTCGGCCATCGTCTGTTACTCGGCCGGGCAATATGGCGGCGTCCGCGCGGCGATGCAGCTCCGGGCGATGATGGCCGAGCTCGGCGCGCCGAGCATCGCGTCGCTGCTGCCGATCCCCCGGATCCACAAGGCGCTCGACGAAGAGGGCGTTCCGCAGGAGGAATGGCTGGGGAAGGCCGCCAAGCGGTTCCTCGACGAGCTGGTCTGGCATGCCGAGGCCCTGAAGGCGCAGCGCGCCAAGGGCACCCCGTATTGAAAGCCTGTCCGATTGGATTTCTCAGCGGATGCTCACGCCAGAGCCGAGGATCCCAGCAGACTGCCTCATCCTGAGGTGCCCGCATCAGCGGGCCTCGAAGGAGGCCTCCAGTGCTCGCGTGATCCCTGGAAGCCTCCTTCGAGGCCGCTACGCGGCACCTCAGGATGAGCTGGAGCGTTGAAAAAGCGACTCAAACAGGCTCTGAGGGTGGTGCTCCGTGCCGGGAAAGCGCCGATGCGAGGCCCGGCGCGGGTCTTGCGCGTTGACCCTCCATGATGCCGGAGGCCGCAGCAATGACGACGATTCTTCAGACCCTTCTCGCCAGCCTCGTGAAGGCGTCCCTGATCTCGGACGATGCGGAAAGCCTGCGCTGGCGCGAGGAGGCGCGGCGCACCCATGCCGCCCTCGTCTCCGACGCCGAGGCGGCGAAATCCCTCAAGATCGACGGGATCTGGACGCTGGCCGTGGTCGAGGCCGAGTCGCCCGAATTCCAGGCTTCGGAGGGCCGGGTATCGTTTGGCCTGCCGGCTTCTTCCCCGTTTACTCTCGCCGACCTGCTCGACCCAGGCTTCGACGTCGATCTCGGCGTGGAGCGGATCGCCGGTTCCGCGTCCACCGGTTGATGAACACCGGAAGAACATTGCCCCCGGCCTCGCGCGGTCCCATGTTGACGGATGTGGAAAGGCCCGAGCCTGAGGCCTTTCGACCTCTCGCCGCCAAGACATGAGCGGCGCGTTATACGAGTTCGAGCCCAGAGACATTTGGCCAGACGCATCAATCCCAACCCCGGGCAGAGCGCCCTTCCCTCCCGCGAGCAGATCCTCGCCTTCATCGCGCAGGCGACCGAGAAGGTCGGCAAGCGCGAGATCGCCGCGGCCTTCGACATCAAGGGTGCCGACCGCATCGGCTTGAAGCGCATCCTCAAGGAGATCGAGGAGGAAGGGGAGATCGAGCGCGGGCGCGCCGGGCTGGTGCCGCCCGGCCGGCTGCCGCCGGTGACGCTGGCCGATATCAAGTCGCGGGATCGCGACGGCGATTTCTTCGCGGTTCCCGTGGAATGGGACCATGCGAAGGGCCCGCCTCCGAAGATCCTGGTCTCCTCACCGCGCAGCGGCAAGAAGCCGGGCCGCGCAGCCCCCGGTATCGGCGACCGCGCCCTTCTGCGCGTCGAACTCATTCCCGGCGAGACCGGGCGCTATTCCGGTCGTGTCATCAAGGTGATCGGCAAGAACAAGGCGGAGGTGATCGGCGTCTACCGCTCCGGCCCCGATGGCGGCCGCATCGTGCCCGTGGAGAAGCGGGCGCAGGGCCGCGAGATCGCGATCCCGGCCGGCGAGGAAGGCGAGGCGCGGGACGGCGACCTCGTCAGCGTCAGCCTCGTGAGCGAGAGCCGGTTCGGCCTGCCGCGAGGGCGCGTCACCGAGCGCCTCGGGTCGCTCGGCTCGGAGCGCGCCGTGAGCCTCATCGCGCTCCATCTCCACCACATCCCCCACGTCTTCGCCGCCGACACCCTGGCCGAGGCCGACGCTGTGGAGCCGGTGGGGATGAAGGGACGGGAGGATTGGCGCGCCGAGCCTCTCCTGACCATCGACCCCCCCGACGCCAAGGACCATGACGACGCCGTGATGGCGGTGCCGGACCCGGACGAGGCCAATCAGGGCGGCTTCGTCGTCACCGTCGCCATCGCCGATGTGGCCGCCTATGTCCGCCCCGGCTCGGCCCTCGACCGCGAAGCGCTGTTGCGCGGCAACTCGGTCTATTTCCCGGACCGCGTCGTGCCGATGCTGCCGGAGCGCATCTCCAACGACCTCTGCTCGCTGAGGGAGAAGGAGGATCGGCCGGCCATCGCGGTGCGCATGGTGATCGGCGCCGACGGGGTGAAGAAGCGCCACAGCTTCCACCGGGTGATGATGCGCTCGCGCGCCAAGCTGTCCTACGCCCAGGCGCAGGCGGCCATCGACGGATTCACCGACGAGACGACCGCGCCGCTGCTGGAGCCGATCCTGCGCCCGCTCTGGGCCGCTTACGCGGCCCTGACGGCGGCGCGCGAGGCACGCGGCCCCCTCGCCCTCGACCTGCCAGAGCGGAAGGTGCTGCTGACGCCGGATGGTGCCGTGGACCGGGTCGTGGTGCCGGCCCGCCTCGATGCGCACCGGCTCATCGAGGAGTTCATGATCCAGGCCAACGTGGCCGCCGCCGAGACCCTGGAACAGGCGAAACAGCCGCTGATCTACCGGGTCCATGACGAGCCGGCCGTGGAGAAGATGCGCGCGCTCGGCGAGGTTCTCGCTTCCATCGGCATCAAGATCCCCAAGGAAGGGGCACTCCGCCCCGCCCTGTTCAACCGCATCCTCGGCTCCGTGGCCGAGACCGAGCACGCGATCTTCATCAACGAGGTGGTTCTGCGCTCGCAGGCGCAGGCCGTCTATGCCGCGCAGAATCTCGGGCATTTCGGCCTGAATCTCAGGCGCTACGCCCATTTCACCTCGCCGATCCGGCGCTATGCCGATCTCATCGTCCACCGGGCGCTGATCGCCGCCTGCCGCCTCGGGCCGGACGGCCTGTCCTCCGACGTGACGGTGGGCGCCCTGGACCAGATCGGGGAGCAGATCTCGGCCGCCGAGCGTCGTGCCATGGCGGCCGAGCGCGAGACCATCGACCGGCTCATCGCGCATCATCTCGCCGACCGGGTCGGGGCCACCTTCACCGGCCAGATCTCGGGCGTCACCCGCGCCGGGCTGTTCATCAAGCTCGACGAGACCGGTGCCGACGGCTTCGTGCCGATCTCCACCATCGGCAACGATTTCTACCATCACGACGAGGCCCGCCATGCCCTGGTCGGCTCGCGCAGCGGCGAGACCCATCGCCTCGGCGATCGGGTGGAGGTGAGGCTGGTGGAGGCGGCGGCCGTGGCCGGAGCGCTGCGCTTCGAACTGCTCTCCGAAGGCCAGACGAGGCCCGGGGCCGGGGGGACGAGATCTCCGCGCTCGCCGAGTTTCCACAAGGCCGGAGCGCCCGGCAGGCCCGCCGGCATCCGCAACTCCGGGTCGCGCCACCGCGGGTCGCGCCGCTAGGGCGGCTGGTGTAGGGTCACTGAACGTTGAGCGTTCATCTCTCCCTACCGCTCCCCTCATCCTGAGGGGCCGCGTCAGCGGCCTCGAAGGAGGGCTCCAACTGGCTCAGTGGTGGCTGGAGGGCTCCTTCGAAGCCCGCTTCGCGGGTACCTCAGGATGAGGTTGCGGCATTGGACATCCGAAGCGGAAGGTAGATCGCCATGACAGCGAGCGTCGAGTCCCTGCCCGGTGAGCGCATCGGCCTCGTCAAATCCATGGCGCGCGGTTTCGTGTGCCGCTGCCCGCATTGCGGCGAGGGCAAGCTCTTCGGCAAGTTCCTGAAGGTACGCCCGGCCTGCGACGCGTGCGGGCTCGAATTCCACCACCACCGCGCCGACGATCTTCCTCCCTATGTTGTGATCTTCATCATCGGCCACATCGTCGGGTATTTCATCCTCGAGCTCGAGACGAATTACGACGTGCCGTTGTGGTTTCAGCTCTCGTTCTGGCCGATCGTGACCCTCGGATCGGCCCTTGCCCTGCTGCAGCCGGTGAAGGGCGCCGTGGTCGGATTGCAGTACGCCCTTGGCATGGGGGGCTTTGCCACGCTACCGACGGGGACAAGCGTGGCAATTGCCCGCTCCGAGGAGGTTCAGCTTGGACCAAGCGACAATCCTACCCCCGGCCTCGGCCGCGCCTGAATCCCCCAGGCGCGCCGCCGCTCTGCGGCCCCGCAACGCGGCGACCCTCATCATCATCGACCGCACGGCGCGCCAACCGAAATTCCTGATGGGCAAGCGGCATGAGGGCCTCGCCTTCATGCCCGGAAAGTTCGTCTTCCCCGGCGGGCGGATCGAGCCCGGCGACCGGCGCATGGGCGTGGCCGGTGCCCTCTCGTCCCGTGCCGAGGACGCTCTGGTGAAACGCGTTCCCCGTGCCTCGCACTCCCTCGGGCGGGCGCTCGCCCTGGCGGCGATCCGCGAGACCCATGAGGAGACCGGCCTCTTCCTCGGCACCACCGAATACGGCCCGCCCGAGACGGTGCCGGAGGGAAGCTGGCAGGCGTTCAAGCAGTTCGGTGTGATGCCCGACCTCGAAGCGCTCCACCTCGTGGCGCGGGCTATCACGCCGCCGGGCCGGCCGCGCCGGTTCGACACGCGCTTCTTCACCATCGACCGCAAGGCCGTGGCCGCCGAACAGCCGGGGATCGTCACGCCGACATCCGAACTCGTGGAACTCGCCTGGGTGAGCTTCGCCGAGGCGCGGGAACTCGACCTGCCGCGAATCACCCGCGTGGTCCTCGATGAGCTGGAGTTGCAGATCGCCGGCGGGTTCGCGCCCTACCTGCCGATCCCGTTCTTCTACGAGCGTAACGGCAGGAACGTCCGTGAGGTTCTGTAGACGATCCAGGAACCGGACCCGCTCACATTCCGTTGAACAAACGAGGATAGAGTTGGAGTTCGACCATGATGAAGGGCGGTTTGCTGTGGTTGATCGGCATCCCATTGCCGATCATTCTGCTGATTTACTTCTTCACGTCCTGGCTGCACTGAGCCGCATTGGGACGGAAACATCCACCGGCGCGATGGCCTCGCGGCGGGTATGAAATGGAAAAGCCCTCTGTCCCTTGCCGGGAGAGAGGGCTTCTTTCATATGCCGGCCTCGGTGCAGTGTTACTCGGCGGCGTCGAGGCGCGGGCGGACGATCTCGGCGCGTTCGCGCTTGACCAGCTCGGCCGTGAGGAACGCGACTTCCAGCGCCTGCTCCGCATTGAGGCGGGGATCGCAATAGGTGTGGTAGCGATCCTGCAGGTCGTCGGCCGTCAGCGCGCGGGCGCCGCCCGTGCATTCCGTCACGTTCTTGCCGGTCATCTCCAGATGGATGCCGCCGGCGATGGTCTGCTCCGCCCGGTGGACGCCGAAGAAGCCCTCGATTTCCGTCATCACCCGCTCGAACGGACGCGTTTTGTAACGGCCGGCCGAGATGGTGTTGCCGTGCATCGGGTCGCAGACCCACACGACCTTGCGGCCCTCACGCTCCACCGTGCGGATCAGACCGGGCAGATGCTCGCCGACCTTGTCCGCACCGAAGCGGCAGATCAGGGTCAAGCGGCCCGCTTCGTTCTCCGGGTTGAGCTGGTCGATCAGCTTGATCAGCCCTTCCGAGGTCATCGACGGCCCGCATTTCAGCCCGATCGGGTTCTTGATCCCGCGCGCATATTCGATATGCGCATGGTCGGCCTGGCGGGTTCGGTCGCCGACCCAGAGCATGTGGCCCGATGTGGCGTACCAATCACCGCTGGTGGAATCGACGCGGGTCAGCGCCTCCTCGTAGCCCAGCAGCAACGCCTCGTGGCTCGTGAAGAAATCCGTGGTGCGGACCTCCTGGTGCGTCTCGGGGTTGATGCCGATGGCGCGCATGAAGTCGAGGGCGTCGCTCATCCGCTCCGCCACGTCCTGGTAGCGCGAGGATTGCGGGCTGTCCTTGACGAAGCCGAGCATCCAGCGGTGAGCGTTCTCGAGATTGGCATAGCCGCCGGTGGCGAAGGCGCGCAGCAGGTTGAGCGTCGCCGCCGACTGGCGGTACGCCTCCAGCTGCCGGCGCGGATCGGGGATGCGCGCTTCCTCGGTGAAGGTGATGCCGTTGACGATGTCGCCCCGGTAGCTCGGCAGGCTCACGCCATCCATGGTCTCGGTGGGCGAGGAACGCGGCTTGGCGAACTGCCCGGCGATACGCCCGACCTTCACCACCGGTGACCCACCGGCAAAGGTGAGCACCAGCGCCATCTGCAGGAAGACGCGGAAGAAGTCGCGGATGTTGTCGGCCGAATGCTCGTCGAAGCTCTCGGCGCAATCGCCGCCCTGCAACAGGAAGGCTTCCCCGGTGGAAACGCGGGCGAGCGCGGATTTCAGCTTGCGCGCCTCACCTGCAAAAACGAGGGGCGGAAAGCTGGCGAGCTGGGTCTCGACCGTCTGGAGCGCAGCGGCATCCGGATAGGCCGGTACCTGCTGGATCGGCAGGTTGCGCCAAGATGTCGGCGTCCAACCGGTCTTCGATGTCCAACGCTCGCCCATGATAATCTCCCGTCCACCTCTCGGCCGGCTTCACGAAAGGAGAATCCCTCGCGAAGAGCGGGCCTTATAGAGCGGTTCTCGTAGAGAAGCGAGGGATACGCGCCGGCCGGTTCCGCCGGTTGCGAGAGTGTCCCGCCCGATAAGGCCAAGGTCTTCTCCGGAGATGGAGATTGGCCGTCGTCGACTCAAGACGTCGCGTGCTTGGCGGGATGTCCGTAGGGGGAGTTGCTACTCCCCCTCCCCGTCCTCCACGGCGATGCCGTGTTCCGACAGGATCCAGAAGATCGCCTCGAGATCCTCGGCCGTCACGTCGCGCGGCGGCAGGGCTTCCTCCAGATCCTCGTAGGTCAGGCGGCGCGCCCGCTGCGCTTCGGCTTTGGCGAGCAGGCGATCCACCGTCTCGCGCATGTCCTCCGGCAGGGCGTCGTGACTCGGCAGGCGACGATCGACATCCGGGAACAGCGCCTGTTCCAGCATTCGGTCGATGATCGCCTGGCGCCGGTCATGCGCGTCGTCGTTCTTTGCCATGCCCCGTTATGGAGCGCGAAAGCCGCTCGAAACAAGAGAGCCCCGCATCGCCGACTTCATGGCGCCGGAGGACGCGGCGGCCTTAACCCTGAAGGGGCGAGGCCGAGCGGGCGATGGTCACCGGGATCGCCTTGGCGGCCGGCGTCTTCGATTGCTCGTCGTGGTGCCAGAGCGGGATCAGCGGATTGAGCTCCGGGTAGTAGCCCGCGCAATTCCCCGGCGGGATGTTGTAGGCGACGATCCGAAGCCCCTTCACCGAACGGACCCTATCGTCGGAGACCGTCGTCACGTCGACGATCTCGGCATCGGCAAAGCCCAGGCGAGCGATGTCGTCGGCATTCATGAACAGAATCGTCCGCGTGCCCTTCACGCCACGGAAGCGGTCGTCATAGCCGTAGACGGTGGTGTTGAACTGGTCGTTCGAGCGCAACGTGATGAGGTCGAGGGCATCTTCGCTCCGCAGCGGCATGTCGGGATCGGCCTCGACTCCCTCCGGAACCGTGAAATTGGCCTTGCCCGTCTCCGTCTCCCAGCGGCGGTCGCGGGCGGCCAGCGGCTTGTGGATGCCGCCCGGCTCGAACATCCGGCCTTCGAGGTTGTGGAACACCGAGGGGTAGGTCGCCTCCATGGCCCCGCGAATGCGGGAATAGTCACCGACCCATGAGTCCCAGGGAACGTTCGGATTCGGCTCCAGCGTCGCCTTGGCGATCTCGGCGACGATCCAGGGCTCGGAGCGGACCTGGTCGCTCACCGGATTGGTCTTGCCCCGCGAGCCATGGAAGCACGAGGTCGAGCTTTCCATGGAGACCGCCTGCGGTCCGCTTGCCTGGGTGTCGATCTCGATCCGGCCGAGGCAGGGCAGGATATAGGCGACCTCACCGTTGATGAGGTGCGAGCGGTTGAGCTTGGTCGAGATCTGCACGGTGAGCCGCATGGTCCGCCACGCCTCCTCCATCCGCACCGTCTCGGGGATGGCGCGGACGAAGTTGCCGCCGAGGCTGATGAAGGCCTTCACGTCCCCGGACACGATACCTTCGCAGGCCTCCACCGTGTTGAGGCCCTTCTCGCGGGGCGGCTCGAAACCGTATTGCTCCTTCAGGACATCGAGGGGCGCGAGTTCCGGCTTCTCAGTGATCCCCACCGTGCGCTGGCCCTGGACGTTGGAATGGCCGCGAACCGGACAGGGGCCGGCGCCTTTCCGCCCGATATTCCCGCGCAGGAGCAGGAGGTTCACCAGCATCTGCACGGATTCCGTGCCCTTGCGATGCTGGGTCAATCCCATGCCGTAGACGCCGATGACGGCACGCGCGCGGGCATAGACGGTGGCCGCCGCCTCGATGGCGGTGCGGGTGAGACCCGACCGGCCTTCGAGGGCCGCCCAATCCTGTGACTCGCAATAGGCCGCGAAGGCGTCGAACCCGTGGGTGTGTTCGTCGATGAAGCTCCGGTCGAGGATGCCGGGACGCCCGACGCCCAGCGCCTCCCGGTCGGCGGCGATGAGCGCCTTGCACATCCCGGTGATCGCCGCGAGATCGCCGCCCGCCTTTACCTGATGGTACTGCGTCGAAATCTCGGTGGCGTGGCGCGTCGCCATCTCCACCACCGATTGTGGGTTGGTGAAGCGCTCGAGCCCGCGCTCGCGCAGCGGGTTGAAGGTGACGATCGGAACCCGGCGTTTGCGGGCCTCCTGCAGCTGGTGCAGCATCCGGGGCGCGTTCGAGCCGACATTCTGGCCGAAGAACAGGATCAGGTCGGTGGTGTCGAAATCCTCCAGCACCACCGTTCCCACGGGGACGCCGATCGACGCCTTGAGGCCGACGGAGGTCGGCTCGTGGCACATGTTGGACGAGTCGGGCAGATTGTTGTTGCCGTACATCCGGGCGAGGAGCCCGTACATGTAGGACGTCTCAAGCGACGCCCGGCCCGATGCATAGAACACCGCCGATTTCGGATCGAGGGCGCGCAATTCCCGACCGATCGCCGCCGTCGCCTCGTCCCAGGAGACCGGCACGTAACGATCGCTGCCCGCATCGTAGCGCATCGGATGCGTGAGCCGGCCCTGCTCCTCCAGGGCGTAATCCGTCCAGTCGCGGAGTTCCGTCACCGTGTGCCTGGCGAAGAAATCGGGGCCGCAGCGCTTGGCGGTCTGCTCCCAGGCCGTCGCCTTCGCGCCGTTCTCGCAATATTCGAAGGTGAGCGGCTTGGCGGGCTTGGCCCAGGCGCAGGATACGCACATGAAGCCGTCCGGCTTGTTCTGCTTCATCAGCAGCGCCGCGCCGGACACCGGGATCTCCTCCCGCAGGAGAATCTCGGTGAGGGACTGCGCGGAGCCCCAGCCGCCGGCCGGCCCGTCATAGGCTTCGATCTTCGGCTCCGCCATCTTGTCGGTCATTCACAGGGCCTCTGACACTGGGTCGGTTGGCAAGCCAACGGCAGCGCCGAGTCCCTGTTCCGGGGTGCGGCTCTAACCCACTCCCTCCGGCCGTTTGGTCACGGCGGGCACCCGCATGGTGACGAGTTCCTCGCCCGCGGTGGGATGGACCGCGATGGTCCTGTCGAAATCGGCCTTCGTCGCGCCCATCGTCACGGCGATGGCCACCGCCTGGATGATCTCGCCGGCATCGTGACCGACGATATGGACGCCGAGCACCCGGTCGCTGGCGCAATCCACGATGATCTTCATCAGGACACGCTCGGCGCTGTTGGAGAGCGTCGCTTTCATCGAGCGGAAGCTCGACTTGTAGATGTCGACCGCCTCGAACCGCTCGCGCGCCTGATCCTCGGTGAGGCCGACGGTGCCGATTTCGGGCGTCGAGAACACGGCGGTGGCGATGAGGTCGTGGTTCACCGCCCAAGGCTTGCCGCCGAAGACGGTGTCGGCGAAGGCATGGCCCTCCCGGATGGCGATGGGCGTCAGGGCGGCACGGTTGGTGACGTCGCCCACCGCGTAGATCGAGGGCACGCTGGTCTGCGAGTATACGTCCACCGGGATCGCGCCGCTCTCGTCGGTCTCGATGCCCACATTCTCCAGGCCGAGGCCGCTCACCGCCGGCTTGCGCCCCGTGGCGACGAGGACCTGGTCGACCTCGATGACGCTGCCATCGCCCAGGGTGGCGGCGATGCCGCTGTCGCGCCGTTCGAGGCGCTCCACCGTCTGGTCGAGCCGGAGATCCAGGCGCTTGTCGAAGGCGAGGCCGAGGGCGTCGCGGACCTCGTGGTCGAACCCGCGCAGCAGGCGGTCGCCCCGGTGCAGCAGGGTCGTGCGCGACCCGAGATGCGCGAAGACGCTGGCGAATTCCACCGCGATGTAGCCGCCACCGATGATGAGGATGCGCTCGGGCAAGGTCTCCAGCTCGAAGACCTCGTTGGAGGTGATGCCGAGATCGCCGCCGGGAATGACCGGCACCTTCACCGGATACGCGCCCACCGCCACGAGAATGTATTTCGCCCGCACGCGGCGCCCCGAGGCGACGAGGCGGATCGTATGCGCGTCCTCGATGACGGCCCGCTCCGCGATGACGGTGACGCCCGCCCGTTCGAGATTGGTGTCGTAGATCGATTCGAGGCGCGAGACCTCGGCGTCCCGGCGGGTTTTCAGGACGCTCCAATCGAAGCGTGGCTCGCCCACCGACCAGCCGAATCCGGCCGCGTCCTCGAACTCGTCGGCAAAGCGCCCGGCATAGACCATGAGCTTCTTCGGAACGCAGCCGCGGATCACGCAGGTGCCGCCGATCCGGTACTCTTCGGCGAGACTCACCCTGGCGCCGTAGCCGGCCGCGATGCGTGCCGCCCGCACGCCTCCCGAGCCACCACCGATGACGAACAGATCGACGTCGAACTCGTCGGTCATGGCAGATTCCTCACAGTGACGGATAGGGGTTCGGCGGTCCGGGCCGAACGCGGGACTGGTTCCGTCCGCTCTATCGCAGGAACACGATGTCCGTCATTGCCGAACGCCGAGAATCCATCGTCGCAGATGATTCCGCCGGGCTGGGATGGCTGCCCAGCCCGGGGCTCGACGTCCGATCGAGGTGCCGGCTACAGGAGGAAGTCGCTCGCGTGCAGGGTCTCCAACACGTTCTTGAGGGAGATCTGGAAGTCGGCCTTGCCGTCGCCGTTCACGTCGCCCTCCACGATCGTCGCACTGCCTGAAACGAGGGCGTGGAGCTGGCCCGCCTGCTTGCTGAAGGCGGCATCGCCGATGAAGCTGAAAGGCTGATCGCCCGTCGCGCCCGTCACGGCTTGGATCAGGTGCAGATCGATATGGTCGGCACCGATGGTGAAATCCGAGATCTGGTCTCGGTGCTCGGCGCCCGCCGCGCTGTCCCTGATGGACTTGAACTGGAAGGTGTCGTCGCCCGCCCCGCCGAGAAGAACGTCGCGGCCGCGTCCGCCGATCAGCGCATCGTCCCCCGCGCCGCCCTTCAGCGTGTTCGCGGCGGCGTTGCCGGTGAGAACGTTGTCCCCGGTGTTGCCGGTGCCGTTGATCGCCGACGTGCCGGTGAGCGTGAGGTTCTCGATGAACTGGCCGCCGATGGAGAAGGACACGGAGGACTTGACGAGGTCGACGCCGTTCAAGCTCCGCTCGATGACGCGATCGCCGGAATTATCGACGATGTAGACGTCGTCACCATCGCCGCCCTTCATCGTATCGGCACCGGTATATCCATCGATATAGTCGGAATACCGCGATCCGTTGATCGTGTCGTTCCCGGCGAAGATGTCCTTCAGCACGTATTGCGTGTCGTTGTGATCGAAGAATGTCTTCTCGTGGGCGACCGTCACGTCGATGCCGCGCAGCGTGCTGTAGAGGCCCGCGCCGTCGTCGTAATCGAGTGCCGTCGTCGTCCCCGATGTCGGGTCTCCGTTCCTCGCGTAAGTCAGATCGTGGCCTTGGACCAGGATGGCCGTGCGATCGTTGAAATCGAGCTCGTATCCGTTCGGGCCAGTATCGTAATAAAGTCCACCCGTCTTATCGAGGTGCCAGATATCCAGCGTTCGAAAATCGACCTTGTCGTAGACGCTGTAAGTCGCCATCGTTTCCACCCGTGTTCGAGCAGCGATGTCTGGGCCTGACAGTGCCTATGGCCGGATCATCGCCTCGGCGCTCGGTATCCGGGCCTAAGAGCGTTGTACATTCACACAATTGCGACGTGCCGGACCGGGACGAAGCCTCCTTCGACGTGGTCGCTCCGGTAAGATCGCAGGTAGGAGCCTGTCGATATCGACATGCATCTGAGCCATGGGTGGCGGCCTGAAGCATGGTTGCAATGGTAACGCTAAATATTTTTCGAGACGGCCGCGATCCCAGCTACGCTTAGCGGCCGTGTATCGCGTGATATCTACGGAACGCTTTGGCTTCCATCGGAATTGAATGGGTCCGATGAGGGAGATTATCATGCGACATCAGCTGGCTACACTCGCCTTTGTGGCGATTCTTGGTTCGAGCGCGGCCTACGCGCAGACCACCGTGACCGGCAAGCCCGCCACCGACGCCGAGACGAGCGCCAAGTCCGGCGGCCAGGAATCCGTGACGCGGCCCAACACCGACAAGCCCGACGCGAACCGCCCCGCCACCACACAGGCGACAGCGGCCAACGCCAAGCTGGAGGAAGGTGCCAACAGCTTCACCGAGGGCCAGACCCGCAGCCGGCTCGAGCAGGCGGGCTACAAGGACGTCAAGGAACTCAAGAAGGACGACAAGGGCATCTGGCGCGGGGCGGCGACGCTCAACGGCAAGCCGGTCACCGTCGGCGTCGACTTTAAGGGCAACGTCGCGGCCAACTAACCGCGTCCCTGAAGCCGCCGGCCTGTCGATACAGTGAGAGGAACGATCCCATGGCAAACCAGACCATTACGGCACTCTACGATTCGTATGACGACGCCAGCAAGGCCGTCGCCAAGCTCGAAGCGTCGGGCATCAGCCACAGCGACATCAGCATCGTCAGCAGCAACGAGAACGACCGGCATGCCGGACGCGTGACCACCGCCGATCATACCCGTACCGACACCGCCGAGACGGCATCGACGGGTGCCGGCACGGGAGCGGGCGTCGGTACGTTGCTGGGCGGCGCGGCTGGCCTCCTGACCGGTCTCGGCCTCCTCGCCATCCCGGGCGTCGGCCCCGTCGTCGCCGCCGGCTGGCTCGTCACCACCCTGGCCGGTGCTGGCATCGGTGCCGCAGCCGGTGGCCTCGTCGGCGGCTTGACCGGCGCGGGCTTGAGCGAAGCCGATGCCCATACCTACAGCGAAGGCGTGCGCCGGGGCGGTACCCTTGTGACCGTCAAGGCCGACGATGCCCGCGCGTCGCAGGTGATGGACGTGCTCGAAGAGCACGGTTCGGTGAACGTCACCGAGCGTGCCGAGGGCTGGAAGGCCGATGGCTGGACCGCGCCGACCACGACGCCCTCCGATGCCACCACGGTTCCCGGCGCCCGTCCGGGTGTGCGCTCCTACCCCACGGCGTCGCTGTAATACCGGCACCGATCCCAAACGGAAAAAGCCGCCCGAAAGGGCGGCTTTTTTGTGCCGTCTCGATGAGGAGACGCGGCTTACTTGATCTTGGTTTCCTTGAAATCGACATGCTTGCGCACGACGGGGTCGTACTTCTTCATGGACAGCTTCTCGGTCTGCGTCCGGGAGTTCTTCTTCGTGACGTAGAAGTAGCCGGTGTCGGCGGTCGAGATCAACTTGACTTTAACGGTGACGGCCTTGGCCATGGCGCGGTGCTCCTGAAGGTGGCGGCATTCCGCTTGAGCGAAACGCAAAATGGCCGGCACGGACCGGCTGAATTCCGCGCGGTCATTGCCTCATCGGGCTCACTTCGTCAAGGCCGGGGCGGTTGTCCGAAGCCGCCACAGGACGAGGCAGGCATAAGCGACGAGCACGCCGCACATGGCATGGGCGAACCCCTGAGGGGGCATCAGGTCCATGCCGCCGCCGATGATCGGCGGCCCGACCATCAGGCCGACATTGTAGAAGATCAGGAAGGCGGCGTTCGCGCCCGCGAGTTCGGCCCCGCGCACGCTGGCCCCGAGATGGGCCAGGCCGACCGTGTAGAGCGTGCCGGTCAGGCCGCCCCAGATCAGCAGAAGGACGGCGAGCCAGAAAGGGGACGCCGAGGCCGCCGGGATCAAGGCCGCGCCGATGGCGCCACCCAGCGCCGAGGCGAGGAGGAGGTGGCGGCGGTCGAACCGGTCGGCCAGGAGGCCGAACGGGATCTGGAACAGGACGTGGCCCAGCGCGAGCATGCTGACGAGCCCGGCCGCACTCTCCGCGTCGAGCCCGATCCGCAGGCCGTAGAGCGGCAGGATGGCGAATCCCCCGGTCTCGACGGCGCCGTAGACCAGGGCCGCGAAGATGGCGGCCGGCGCCAGCCGGACATAGCCGAGGACGCCTCGGCTGCTCTTTCCCTCGATCACCGGCGCCAGGCCGCGCGCCAGGGCGATGGGCACGGTCCCGAGGAGGAAGAGAGCCGCACCGGCGCAATACGGTGCGTAACCCTGGGTGCCGATGACGACGAGGAGGGTCGGTCCCACCGCGAAACCCAGCGCCAGCACCGTCGCGTAGATGCCCATGACGAGGCCGCGCCGGGCCGGGGGCGCGACCTCGTTGATCCAGAACTCGGACAGGACGAAGAGCACGCCCAGCGTCGCCGAGAAGACGAAGCGGAGGGGGAACCACCAGCGGATGTCGTGGAGCAGCTTGAACCCGATGAGGGAGGCCGCGCCGATGACGATCGCGAGAATGAGAAGGCGGACGACGCCGATCCGCGCGGCCAGACGCGGCACGAACGGCACGGTAACGATGCTGGCGAGACCCGCCAGCGCCGTATTGATGCCGATGACCGTGCTCGACACGCCCATGCGCTCCATCTCGAGCGAGAGGAGCGGGATCGAAAGGCTGAGGCCGATGCCGACCACCGCCACGCAGGTGATCGCGGCGCTCATCGCCGCCACATGCGCGCGATCGAGCGTGTCCGAGGCGGGGCGGTCGAGCATGATCCAGGGCCGTTCCGAGGGATGCGCGAGAGGGCGCATGGAGGGTGAGGCTCTACGCCATCATCCCCCTTCCACGGAACCTGCCGGACGGCTGGGCTGGGCTGCGCCCCCGGCCAGCCGGTGCTACCGCGCCGCCGATTTCAGGGGCTTTCCCTCTTGCTTGGGTGCCTGGCGCTCCATCCTCTGGCCATCGCGCAGGTCGACGGGCGGGCTCAGGACGATCTGCTCGCCCCCGTCCAATCCCTGGTCGATCTCGATGGTGGTGCCGAGATCGCGCTGGATATGGACGCCGCGCCATTCCACCGTGCCGTCGTCGCGGGAAATTGCGACCTGGGTGCCGCGCTGATTGAACACCAGGCCCTCGGCCGGGATGACCGCGTTCCTTCCCGTCCGCGGCACCTTCAGCGTCACGTAGACGTAGAGGCCGGGCCGCAGGCTGCCGTCGCCATTGGGAACGTCCACCTGCGTGGTCAGGGTCCGGGACGAGGTCAGCAGGGCGACCGAGCTGCGCTCGACCTTGCCGGAGAAGGTCCGGTCCGGGATCTGCGGCACCTTGATCGTCGCGGCGACGCCCGGACTTACCCCGACGGCGAGATTCTGGGGCACGTTGACGACCACGCGCAGGACGTCGTCCCGGTCCATGGACAACAGGGCGGTGCCGGTTCCGTCCGCCTGGACGAGATCGCCGATATCGACGCTGCGGGCAGTCACGACGCCATCGAAGGGGGCGATCACGTCCTTGAAGCCGGTCAGTGCCTTCAGGCGGTCCACGGTGGCGCGCTGCGCCTTGATGTTGGCCTCGGCCACCTTCACTCCCGCTTCCGCCGAGGCGAGGCTCGCGCCCTGGCTCAGCACGCTCGCCTGGGAATTGTCCGCGTTCTGCTTCGAGGCCCAGCCCTGCACGGCGAGGGTCGAGGTACGGCTGTTGGTGGCGGTGGCGAGATTCACGTTGGCCTTCGCCTGATCGACCATCGCCCTGGCCTGGAGGAGCTGGGCTTCGAGTTGGCCCACCTGCGCCTGGGCCTGCGCCAGCTGCTGGTCGAGATCGGGGGCGGCGATGCGGATGAGGATGTCGCCCTGCTTCACCCGCGTGCCGATATCGACCCGGCGCTCGGCGATGTAGCCGGTGGCGCGGGCGAAGAGGGACGCCCTGGCGAAGGCGTCGGTCTGTCCGGGCAGGGTGATGTCGATGGGCTGGTCGGCCCGCTCCACCGCGATGGTCCGCAGTTTTGGCACGAAATCCCTGGCCTTGCGCTGCGTCTCCTCGGCCGCGGCGGCCTTCTGCCAATGACCGTAACCGCCCCAGCCGAGCAGGCCGACGGCGATGAGCCCGGCGATGAGGAACGGCCCCTTCCCCGGCGGCGGCGGGATCTCCGTCGAGCCTCGCCCGGACCCGTGACTCGAACCATGAGCCGTCACCGTGCCGGTCTTCTCATCGATCGCGTCACCAGGGCTGTTCCCGCTCATGCATAATCCTGAAGCGGCTTGACCTCGCCCCGCCTGAGGAGGGTGTAGAGGAAGGGCACGAAGAGCAAGGTCGATGGCGTGCCGATGGCGATGCCGCCCATCACGGCGCGGGCCAGCGCCGCGTTCTGTTCGCCGCCCTCCCCGGTGCCCAGGGCCATCGGGATCAAGCCGAGGAACATCGCGCCCGCCGTCATCAGCACGGGCCGAAGGCGGGTTTCGCCGGCGAGCAACGCCGCCTCAGCCGCGCTGCAGCCCGTCGCCTCCCGGTGCTCCTTGGCGAAGGTGACGAGGAGGATGGAATTGGCCGACGCGATCCCCACCGACATGATCGCCCCGAACAGCGACGGGATCGAGAAGGTCGTGCCGGTGATGAACAGGCTCGCGACGATCCCGCAGAAGGCGAGCGGGAGCGCCGCCAGCACCACGAGCGGGTCGCCCCAGCTCTGGAAGTTCACGGCCATGAGCAGGTAGACCGCCACCAGGGCGATGGAGAGGCCGATTCCCATGCGGAAGAAGGCCGATTGCATGTTCTCGATCTGCCCGCGCACGGTGATCTTGTCCGGAGCCGGCAGGGCCTTCTGCTCTTCCTCGACGATCCGGCGGATGTCTCTGGCCACCGAACCGAGATCGGAATCCTGCACCGCCGCGTAGATGTTGAAGGTCGGCTGCGTGTTGACGTGGTTGATCACCGTCTGCGACCCCTCGCGGCGCATGGTGGAAACGCTGGAGAGCAGCGTCAACACGCCGGGCGCGTCGGAATTGCCGCTGACGAGGAGCGGGGTGTTCTGGATCGCCGTGAGGCTGTCGTTGCGGTATTCCGGCGTCTGCACCCAGAGTTGGTAGGGGATGCCGGTCTTCGGGTCGGTCCAGAAGTTCGGCGTCACCTGGAAGGAGCCCGACAGGGAGACGTTGAGGCCCTGCGCGATCTGCTGCTCGGTGAGGCCGAGCTCGGAGGCGAGGCGCCGGTCGACATCGACGAAGAATTGCGGCGTGCCGACGATCTGGTGGAGATGGACGTCCACCGCCCCGCGCGTCTCCTTGAGGCGACGGACGATGTTCTGCGCGGCGGCGAGGTCCTTGGCGGTGTTGCGGCCCGAGACCTGGATGTCGATCTGCGCCAGCGTCCCGAAATTGAGGATCTGCGTGATGATGTCGGAGGGCTGGAAATAGACGATCAGGTCGGGGAAGCGCTCGCGCAAAACCTCGCGCAGTCGCTTGGTGTAGCCGGCGACCGAGCCGTGGCCTTCCTTCAGGTTGATGAGCATCTGCCCGTCGTTGTTGGCGACGAACGACCCGTCCGAGAAGGCGAAGTTGTAGTTGTTCGCGGGCAGGCCGAGATTGTCGAGGACCTGATCGATCTCGCCCTCGGGGATGACCTCCCGGACGACGGCCTGGACTTCGGCGAAGGTCTGCACCGCCGTTTCGATGCGCATGCCCGGGCGGGTGCGCAGATGCAGCGTCATCTGGCTCGATTCGACCTGCGGGAAGTAATCCTGGCCGACGAAGCCGAACAGGCCCGCCGTGCCCGCGAAGATCACCGCCACGGTGGCCAGCGTGACGACGCGGCGGCGCAGGACCACGTGGAGCAGTCCGAGATAGCTACGGTGGAAGCGGGCGAACCGGGCTTCGAATCCCCGCCGGAACCAGCCCGCGAGGCGGAAGAGCGGCCCGAACAGCCATCCCAGCGCACGGGCGACGCGGCCCCGTCGCGGAGCCTGCCCGCCCTTGCCGTGATGCTCTTCGTATTCCCGTGCCACGAGCACGTCGATCAGCACCGGCACCAGGGTCCGCGACAGCACGTAGGAGGTCAGCATCGCGAAGACGACGGCGAGCGCCTGGGGCGTGAACAGGTATTTCGGCGTGTCCGTGAGGGCGAAGACCGAGACGAAGGCGGCACAGATCGAGAGTGTCGAGATCAGCGCGGGTTTGGCGATACCGGCCGCGCCCTCCACCACGGATTTTCGGAACGGCTCCCCCTCCTCGAACAGCCGGTAGGTGTTCTCGATGGCCACCGTGGCATCGTCCACGAGGATGCCCACCGCCAAGGCGAGTCCGCCCAGCGTCATGACGTTGATGGTCTCGCCCAGCGCCGTGAGGATCGCGAGCGATGTCAGGATCGACAGCGGGATCGAGACGAGCACCACGATGGTGGAGCGCCAGGAGCCGAGGAACAGCAGGATGGTCAGGCCGGTGAGCGCGGCGGCGATGACCGCCTCGTGGATGACGCCCTCGATGGCGGCGGAGACGAAGACCGATTGGTCGAACAATTCCCGCAGGGCCATGCCCTCCGGGGCGGCGGCGCGGATGTCCGGCAGGGCCTTCTTCACGTTGTTGACGACGTCGAGGGTCGAGGCGGTGCCGTTCTTGAAGATGCGCATCAGCACAGAGTTCAGGCCGTCGGCCCGCACGATGTTCACCTGCGGCGGGCCGCCGTCACGGACATTGGCGACGTCGCGCACCAGCACCGGCTGTCCGCCGACCACCCGGATCGGCACCTGGTTGAGCGCCTCGATGGCGTCCGGGGTGGCGTTGAGCTGGATCGGGTATTGCTGCTCGCCGATCTTGGCGAGGCCGGAGGGCACGGTGAGGTTCTGCGCCGTCATGGCGTTGGTGACGTCCAGTGCCGTCAGGCCCAGAGCGCGCAGGGCCTGGAGGTCGAGATCGACCATGATCTGGCGCGGCGTGCCGCCGAAGGGCGAGGGCAGCGTGGAGCCCGGCACCTGGGTCAGGCGCTGGCGGATGCGGTACTGCGCGTAATCGTAGACCTTGGTCAGGCTCTCGCTGGTGGAGGAGAGCGAGAGCTGGATCACCGGGACGGAGGAAGCCGAGAACCGCAGGACGATGGGCGGCTGGACGCCGGGCGGCATGGTCGAGCGGATCGAGTTCATCGCCGAGACGGTCTGGGCGATGGCGAGATCGATGCTCACCGACTGGTCGAAATAGACCTTCTGGATCGCCGTGCCCTGCAGCGTCGTCGATTCCATCCGGGCGATGTTGTTGACGTTGTTCGAGAGCGAGAACTCCGCATAGGTCGTGATGCGACGCTCCATCTCGGAGGTCGAAAGGCCGGTATAGGTCCACACCACCACGACCACCGGGATGTCCACGGTGGGCAGCACGTCCTTGGGCGCCACGATCACCGAGGCCGCTCCCCCGAGCATCATCAGCACGGCCAGCACGTAGATCGTGATGCGAAACTTCAGAGCATACTGGACGAGGCCCATACGGTATCCGCGCAACCTGTTCGGGCTGGTGTACCACGTTCGTCGCATGCGACGAGGTGATCTGTAGCCGTGACGCCGCGACGCAAGCGGCGGACCGGGCCGGGATATTTGTTTCCGGATGTAACCGGTACGCGGAGACGCTCCGCCCAGGACCGCGCCTATTTCGCGGGTTTGGCCGGCACGTTGCGGCAGATGCCCTTGAGCGTCGTCCAGTCCGTCTCATCGAGAATGCGGCGGCCCACCGTCTCCGAGCCCGCCATCGCGCGGATGCGGTTGGCGCGTTCCACCGTGAAGGGATGGCTGCGGAGCAGGCCCGCGAACTCGGGCTTCTCGTCGTCCTTGGCGATGCGTTCGAGGATCGTCGCCAGCGCCGTGGCATCCCCGCCCGACCGGCGCATGACCTCCACCGAATAGGAATCCGCCGCGTTCTCGGCCTCACGCGAATAGCCGGCCGAGATGGCGGCTTGTCCCACCGCGACGACGATCGTGGAGCCGGTCAGGTCGCCGAGCACGAGGCTGAGGAGGAACGAGCTTCCGCTCGCCGCCAGCAGAGCGCGCATGGGATCGTGCGCGGCGACATGGCCGAATTCGTGGGCCAGCACGCCCGCGAACTCGTCCGGCGTCCGGGACTGATCGATGAGGTCCGACAGCACGACGACCCGCCCGCCCGGAAGGGTCAGGGCATTGGCGATGGCGTGCCGGCGGACGCTGATCGCCGGATCGACCGGCAGGCCGGCATCCGCCGTCATCCGCTCTATCAGACGGTCGAGGACGGCCCGCGCCGGGGCATCGTCGCAGACCGGCGGGTCGCCCAGGATCTTGCCGATCTGCCCGTCCACCGCGCCGCCGAGCCGCGCTTCGATCGCTGCCGGGATGACGGGCGCCAGACGCACGGCGATGGCCGGGACACCGTAGATCGCCAGGCCGATCACCGAGATCCCGGCCGCGATCGACCACAGGACGAGGCGCAGGCGACCGCCCGAGGCGGAGGGGTCGGCCCGGTACAGGTCCGGACAGCGATCCTTCAGCGCGGCGGCCAGAGTCTCGTCGGTGAAATCGACCCGCTCGGCACGTCCCGCCGGGCCGACCCGCATGAGCGGGGCGGCCGTGTCGCCGGCCGCGAGGTCGGCGAGTGTCCAGGCGAGGCGGAGGTCCCGCCCGGTGATCTCCAGGCTGTCCTCGAGGACCAGGGTCACCGGATGGGCCCTGGCGCTCAAGCCATCGTAGTACGTGCCGTGGACCGCTTGTGCCGGCACTAGAACCCCACTTCGAGGGCGCCGCCGACATCCAGCGCGTCGGCGAGGCCCTCGTTGAGACCGCTGCCCACGCGCCGGCTCGACGCGAGCACGGCATCGAGGCCGCCGGCATTCTCGACCACCGTCGTGGTGGCGACCGCGGCCCAGAGCCGCGCCGTGATGACCCGGACATAGAGGACCGCGAAGAACAGCGCGCCGCCGAGATAGCCGAATGCCATGCCGAACAAGAGCGCCCAATGAAATCCGCTTTCCATGCCCTGCGCCTGGAGGAGCAGGCCGCCGCCGCCGATGACGAGGCCGAGGATCAGCACGAATCCGATCACGGAGAGGAGATAGACGAGATAGGGCCAGTAGAACTGGCGGGCCTTCAGGGTGGACGAAAGGCGCACGGGGCCGAGGCTGGCCGCGTTCATGAAGAGCCGTGTCTCCCGCGCCCGGTAGAAGGGGATGAGCAGCAGCCCGAGAGGAATGGTAATCCCCAGCGTCGTGAGGAAGAGCTCCCCGAACGTTGCGATGGGGGTGCCCTCGTAATCGCTGTTGAACTCCGTCTCGCCGGGCTTGCCCCCCTCCTTGGGGATGAACAGGTCGTCGGGGATGGTGAAATCGGCGGCCACGAGGAAGGCGATCAGCGCGGCGGCGATGGGCAGGAGCACCACCACGTAGAAGGCCAGCCAGGGCAGCAGCAGCGAGCGCCCGCGCGCGGTGGATTCCATCCGGCTCGACCCGATCAGGGTGTGATTGATCCGGTACCGCTCCAGGCTCGCGCGCATGAAGGGGAAGGCGAGGCCGAGGGTCAGAAGCGTCAGCAGCGACCAGCCGATGGCCATCAGCGCGTAGGTGATCGCCGATCCGTCCTGCCCGAGGCGGATGCCGCGCCACAGGGTGCGCGAGGCACGGTAGCGCCGGCCGCGATAGATCGCGAACTGGCCGAGGACGAAGAGGACGAGGAAGGACAGCACGCTGCCGAAGGCCGCGAGCCAGGGCGCGGAGATCGTCGCGATGAAGATCAGCACGTAGACGGGGATCAGGATGGCGACGGCGACGAGGAAGCCGAGGAACAACTCCTTGCCGGTTCCGGTATATTCGCCCGGGCTGCCGTTGACGATTGTCCGGTTCCAGAAGTAGCGCCGTAACTCGGTGATGTACCAGAACCGGTAGATGCCGAAGGTGACGAGGGACAGGAGGAAGCCACGGACGGCGATGCCGGTGAGGCCCTGGAGTGTCCTGTCGAAGGTGATCGGGCCGGAGCGGTCCATCCCGGATCGCGTGTCGGTCATTGGCGGCTGCGACATGATACCTCCTCTCTCGGGAGGCGACATATAAGCCTATCGTCTCAGACGAGGCTACCCGCCGACGTGACTTTAGATCGGCCTGCTCTTGCCCGGATGAAGTACGGGGCCGCCGCCATGGTCACAAAGCCCCCGTCCGGTCTTCGAATGTCTGCCCGGAGACCTGTATTAGAAGCGTTTTCATCGCGTGATCGCGATGGAGGGGGAGATCTGTCTCACCGACTGTCGAATGATCGAAGGAGATCGCTCCGATCAGCAGCAGCGGAAACCATTCCGGTTACCGACGCCGAATCGGGCATTCTCCCGGTTGCGGTAGAATTCCCGCTCGGTCATCGGTTCCTGGTCGGCATGGGTCCGGCGGATATGGGCGGCATAGGCTTCGTAATCGCCCTGCCCCACCATGAGGCGGGCGCCGTCGCAGACGCATTTCGAGAAGGTCTTGAGCCGGTCCCGCAATTCCGTCGACGACAGCGCCATGGTTCTTACTCCGCCGGGACGGGGGACGGGCCGCCGCTCTCGAGCGCCGTCCAGCGGTCGGCCCTGTAGGCCTTCAGACAGGCCTGGACGCCGAAGACGGCGATGGCCACCACGAGGCCGACGAACATGACGGCGAGCGCCGCGTCGATCCGGTCGTTGAAGACGATCTTGTGCATGTCGGCCATGTTCTTGGCCGGACCCAGCACCTTGCCCTCGGCGATCGCCGCCGAGAACCGGTCCGCATGGGACAGGAAGCCGATCTTGGGATCGGCCGAGAAGATCTTCTGCCAGCCCGCCGTGAGCGTGCAGATCAACAGCCAGACGGTGGGGATGATCGTGACGAAGGCGTAGCGCTCGCGCTTCATCTTGAAGATCACCACGGTGGCCAGCGTCAGCGCCACGGCCGCCAGCATCTGGTTCGAGATGCCGAAGAGCGGCCACAGGGTGTAGATGCCGCCGAGCGGGTCGGTGACGCCCTGGTAGAGGAAGTAGCCCCAGGCCGAGACGCAGAGGGCCGTGGCCAGGATGCTGGGCGCCCAGGCCGAGGTGTCCTTGAAGGTCGGCGAGATCAGGCCGAGCAGGTCCTGCAGCATGAAGCGTCCCGCCCGCGTGCCGGCATCCACGGCGGTGAGGATGAACAGGGCCTCGAACAGGATCGCGAAGTGGTACCAGAAGGCCATCATCGTCTTGCCGCCGATGGCGGACGAGATGATGTGGGCCATGCCGACGGCGAGCGTCGGGGCGCCGCCGGTGCGCGAGATGATCGAGTGTTCGCCGACATCCTTGGCGGTCTGGGTGATCACATCGGCGGAAATCGGGAAGCCGAGATTGGTCACGGCGGCGGCCGCCGTCTCGGCGGAGGTGCCGAGCAGGGCGCCCGGCGAGTTCATGGTGAAGTAGATGCCCGGATCGATCACGCTCGCGGCGACCAGCGCCATGATCGCGACGAAGCTCTCCATGAGCATGCCGCCGTAGCCGATGAAGCGGGTGTCGGCTTCGTTGTCGATGAGTTTCGGGGTCGTTCCCGACGAAATCAGCGCGTGGAAGCCGGAGACGGCACCGCAGGCGATGGTGATGAAGAGGAACGGGAACAGCGAGCCCGCCCAGACGGGGCCGGTGCCGTCGACGAACTTCGTCATGGCCGGCATCTGCAGATGCGGGGCGACCACGACGATGCCGAGAGCGAGGCCGATGATGGTGCCGATCTTGAGGAAGGTCGAGAGGTAGTCGCGCGGGGCGAGCAGGAGCCAGACCGGCAGGATCGAGGCGACGAAGCCGTAGCCGATCAGCATCCAGGTGAGCTGCGTGCCGGTGAAGGTGAAGGCCGGACCCCAGACCGGGTGTTCGTTGATCTGGCCGCCGCCGATGATGGCGGCCATGAGCAGGATGAAGCCGAGGATCGACACTTCGCCGATCTTGCCCGGCCGGATGAAGCGCGCGTAGAGGCCCATCAGGATCGCGATCGGGATCGTGGCCGCCACGGTGAAGGTGCCCCAGGGGCTCTCGGCCAGCGCCTTGACCACGATCATCGCCAGCACGGCGAGCAGGATCACCATGATCATGAAGGTGCCGAACAGCGCGATCACGCCGGGGATCACGCCGAGCTCGGCCCGGATCAGCTCACCGAGGGAGCGCCCGTCTCGGCGCATGGAGATGAACAGGATCATGAAGTCCTGCACCGCGCCCGCGAGCACGACGCCCGCCAGGATCCAGAGCATGCCGGGCAGGTAGCCCATTTGCGCGGCCAGGACCGGGCCGACGAGGGGACCCGCGCCCGCGATCGCCGCGAAATGGTGGCCGAACAGGACGGTCTTGTTGGTGGGGACGTAGTCGAGCCCGTCGTTGTGACGGTGGGCCGGGGTCTTGCGGCTCGGATCGAGCTGCATCACCTTGTCGGAGATGTAGAGCGAGTAATAGCGGTAGGCGATGAGATAGACGCAGACCGCCGCCACGACGATCCACAGGGCGTTGATCGATTCGCCGCGGCTGGTGGCGACGATCGCCAGGGCCGCCGCGCCCAACGCACCCACAAGGGCCCACGGCCCGTGCTTCTGTATAGCACCCATCGACGTCTCGCTCCCGCGACCCGTCCTTGATGGCGGATCGTCAAGGCTCTTCTCGCTCAAAAATTCTTTCGGGGCCAGAGAGAAAAATACGAAGTCGCCGGCGATGTCAGTCCGTGACGATCACCCGGTTCGGCAATTCGTCGATATCGCCCGCCCGTCGCGGCAAGTGCTGCGCGAGGATCGCACCGATCCCCTCCACGGCGGAGACGAGACCGTCGGCCGCCGCGCCCCGCCGAAGAGAGGACAGCAGCGCGTCGATGGCCGAGGACCATGCCGCCGGGGAAATCCGGGAGGCGATGCCCGAATCGGCGACGATCTCCGCATGGCCCTCCGCGACGGCGAGGTAGATCAGGATGCCCGTGCGCCCGCGCGTCCGGGCCAATCCGCGGGCGGTGAACTCCCGCGATGCCGCCTCGTGCGCTCGCGCCCGTCGGATCGAGCGGGGAACGAGGAGGAGGCGGGCTCGCGGATGGGCGGCGGCGGCGAGCGCCGCGAGGACGATGGCGGCCTGCGCCAGGGCGATCGAGGCGGCGCTCCACGGGGTGAGCAGGATCAGCGGCCAGGGCGCCGCGAGCCCGAGGGCCAAAGCCGGCACCGAAGCGGCGGACCGGTAGAGGCCGGCGCGGGCGGCCACGAGAACGACGATCTCCGCCGACGTGGTCGATTCCGCCGTGGCGATCGCGTCGGCGATGCGCGTCCTGTCGGTGTCGCTCAGCATCCTACCAATCCCCGGAGGCGCCGCCCCCTCCCGATGAGCCGCCACCGCCCGAAAATCCCCCGCCATCGCCGAAGCCGCCGGAGACGCCGCCGCTCCATCCCCCCGACGATGGGCCGGGCAGGATGATGAACCCGCCGCCACGGCGGCCCCGATTCATCCGGTACACGACGAACAGAATCACCAGGAATAGGACGATGAAGCCGACGACGTGGGACGGCTCGGCCTCGTCGCTTCGCACTTTCCCCTTGCGCTGCCACTCCTCGGCGTCGCCGCTCAGGATCGACAGCATGGCATCGATTCCGGCCTTGATGCCGCCGCCGTAATCCCCCGCCTTGAAGCGGGGCGCGATGGTGGTGGTGATGATGACCTTCGACAGGGCGTCGGTGAGCGCCCCTTCGAGGCCGTAGCCGACCTCGATCCTGACCTTGCGGTCGTTGGGCGCCACGAGGAGGAGCGCGCCGTTATTGGTCTTGGCCTGCCCGATGGCCCAGGAGCGGAACAGCCGGTTGCCGTAATCCTCGATGGTCAGTCCCTGGAGGTTGGGCACCGTCGCCACGACGACCTGATCGGAGGTCTTCTCCTCGTAGGCCTTCAGCTGCGCTTCGAGCGCGGCCGTCTCGTCCGGCTTGAGGATGCCGGCGGCATCCACGACCCGGCCGCTGAGGGCCGGGAAGGTCGGCTCCGCCGCCAGGGCCTCGCCGCGCACAAGCAGCATCATCCCCGCCAGGACGACGAGGACGAGTGCCATGACGGACGCTGGCGCGCGCCCTCGAACAACCGTCGCCCTCGTCACCGCGCTAGAACTTCACGGCCGGCGGCTTGTCCGAATTGGGCGTCGCCGTGAACGTCTCCATCGGCTTCGATTCGGGATAGAACCACGCGGCGATCCAGCGGCCCGGAATGGTGCGGACCTCGGTGTTGTAGGCCTGGACGGCACCGATATAGTCTCGGCGCGCCACCGCGATCCGGTTCTCGGTCCCCTCCAGCTGGGATTGCAGCGCCAGGAAGTTCTGGTTCGACTTGAGGTCGGGATAACGCTCGACGGTGACGAGGAGACGGCCCAGGGCGCCGGAGAGCTGGTTCTGGGCGTCCTGGAATTCCTTGAACTTCTGGGGATCGGAGACGGTGGAGGCGTCGACCTTCACGCTCGAGGCCTTCGCGCGGGCTTCGGTGACGCCGACGAGCACGTCCTTCTCCTGCTGCGCGTAGCCCTTCACCGTCTCCACGAGGTTCGGGATCAGATCGGCGCGGCGCTGGTACTGGTTCTGAACCTCGCTCCACGAGGATTTCGCGCTCTCCTCCAGGGTGGGCACCCGGTTGATCGCGCCGCAGCCCGAAAGGGTCGTGGCCAGGGCGACGGCGACGAGCGCGGACCGCATCCGGCGGATCAGCGATGGGCGGGGCGAGCGCGCGAAGGGCGCGGCGGCGGCGGGACGCAGAACGGACGGCATAGGTGGCTCCTCGCGGACGGGCGCGGCATCGGGCATGGCATGACGGGTCCAGGCCTCTGCCGCCCGGCTACGCTCGTTGAGATAGGGCGCGATGCCGCGGGTGAAAGGCCGGATGGGCGCGCTCCGGCCGTCAAATGCCCTATCGATCCGGCGGCCGAACCGTTCAAGCGACGGGCCGACTATCACGGTCGCAGGTTGACAAGGCACCGTGCATGGGTCGCTGTGCCGGCCATGGATGAAACGCCACCTGCCCCACAGGTCGAGAAACCCAGGGTTTCCATCACCTACTGCACGCAGTGTCAGTGGCTCCTGCGCGCCGGCTGGATGGCGCAGGAGCTCCTCTCCACCTTCCGCGACGATATCGGCGAGGTCGCCCTGATCCCGGGGAATGGCGGCGTCTTCCCGATCGTCTGCGGATCGGAGACGATCTGGGACCGGACGCGGGACGGGGGATTTCCCGACGTGAAGACCTTGAAACAGCGTGTCCGCGATCGGCTGGCGCCGTCCCGCGACCTCGGTCACATCGACAGGCCATGACCGCCGAGACCCATCACGACGCCGAGCCCGAGAACCACATCGACCCCGCTTCCGAGCGGCCGAAGAGCGGTGGGTGGCAGGCCACGGCCCCGGGCCGGCTGTTCGCGCGCATCCGGCAGCGCGGGTTCTCGACGCAGGTGTATCTGGTTGCCCTCGTGGTGGCGTTGATCGGGCCGGGATTGCTGTTCACGGCGATCCTGCTGTTTCGCTATGCCGGGACCGAGCGGGCACGCTTCGAGCAGGATGCGCGCGAGAACGTTCGCGGGATCGCCCTCTCCATCGACCGCGACACGGCGGGGCTCGTCTCCGTGCTGCAGACCCTGGCGACGTCGCCCCGCCTGAAGGACTCGGAATTCGAGAATTTCGACGCGCAGGCACGGCTCGTCCGGGAAACCGTCGGGCTCGACATCCTGCTGCGCCGGCCGGACGGCCAGCAACTGGTGAACACCTCGGTCCCGCGCGGAGCGCCGCTCCCGAAGACCGCCCTGCCCTTCGACCGCGAGATCGCATCGGGCACGCAGCGGGCGATGATCTCCGGCATCCTGTCGGGCAGCATGCCCGACCGCGCGACCTATGCCATCGCCGTGCCGGTCCAGACCGAGGGCGAGGTCGCCTATGTCCTCAGCTTCCTCGCGCCGGTGAGCCGGCTGCAGGGCATCCTCGGCCGGGAATACGTCCAGGGCTGGATGACGGGCGTGTCGGACCGGGACGGCATCGCCCTTGCCCGCATCCCCGATCCGGCATCGATTGTCGGGCGCCCGCGCCTCGCGACCCTTCGCCAGCGCCAGACCGAGACGCCGGGGGTCTGGGAAGGCAAGGATTTCAACATGCGCCCCGTCACGGTCGTGGAGGCCCGCTCGCGCCTCACCGGCTGGACGGTGAGCGCGGTGATCCCGAAGGCGCTGGTGGATGCGCGGCTGCGCGGGTGGATCTGGGCCTTCACCGGCTTCGGCCTCCTCGTCCTCGCGACCTCGTCGATCCTGGCCATCAATCTCTGGTCGAAGGTCTCCCAGCCGCTGCGCCGCCTCGTGGCGACGGGGCCGGCTTTGGCGCGCGGCGAGGCGATCCCGCGCATCACCTCGCCGATCCACGAGATCCGCCGCCTCGGCGACGTGCTGGCGGACGCCTCCCTGCGCTTGCGCACCCGGGGCGAGGAACGCGACACGGCGCTCGCCGAGACGGAACGCGGCCTTTCGGCCCTGCGCGAGAGCGAGGCACGATTCCGGCACATGGCGGATTCGGCTCCCGCCCTGATCTGGATGACGGACGAGGTCGGGGAGATCAGCTTCGCCAACCTGCATTTCGACCACCTGTTCGGAAAGCCGGCCAGCGCGCTGGCGGCCGGCGGCTGGCAGACGATCGTCCATCCGGACGACCTGCCGGCGTTCTCCGCCAAGTTCTCTGACGCCTTCGTCGGGCGCGTTCCCGTGAGGGCGGAGGTTCGGGTCGTGGATCGCGACGGGGTGGTGCGCTGGCTGCGATGCGAAGGCGTGCCGCGCCTCGACGATACAGGAACCTTCCTCGGCTACACCGGCTGCAACGTCGACATCACCGATGCCAAGCGCGCGGAAGAGCATCTGCTCCTGCTCATCCATGAACTCAACCATCGTGTGAAGAACACCCTCGCCACCGTCCAATCCATCGCCATCCAGTCCCTGCGCGGCCTCGACACGCCGGAGGCGGCGGCGGCCAAGGCCGCGTTCGAAGCGAGGCTTCTGGCACTCGCCCGCGTTCACGACGTGCTCACCCGCGAAAGCTGGGAGGGAGCGGAACTCGGCAACGTGGTGGCCGATGCCACCGCTCCCCTCGATTCCACCGAAGCGGGTCGATCCCGCTTCATCGTGTCGGGACCGCATCTGCGCCTGCCGCCCCGGCTCGCGCTCTCCATCGCCATGGCGCTGCACGAACTCGGCACCAACGCGGTCAAGTACGGCTCGCTCTCGCAGGAGGGTGGCACCGTGACGATCAGCTGGAGCGTGGTGAAGGAGCCTGAAACCCGCCTCCTCCTGCGCTGGAGCGAGAGCGGCGGGCCACCGGTGACGAAGCCGACACGCACCGGGTTCGGCTCGCGCCTCATCGAGCGCAGCCTCGCCCGCGAGCTCGACGGCGAGGTCCAGCTCATGTTCGCGGCTAGCGGGGTGGTCTGCTCCATCGAAGCGCCCGTGCCTCCGCCGACCCTGCTGGAGCGCAAGGCCGGCCTCGTTCCCCTGCGACCCGCGACGCTTCTCCCCCATTCGGCCTGATCTTTTCAGCGATCCGAGCAAGTCATGATGGGCGCTCTGCCGAACACTTTCGGGACGTCGGTGCTCCGTCGTGCCTCGTTCGTCCGCGCGGAGGTGTCTCCCACGGCATCGGCGCGACGTTCGCGACAAATTTACTTGAGGGGTTGCGGCGTCCTATGAGCTATAATTCAACTACAAGTACACCGATGTCTTGTCATTGGCTTGAGTTTAATTCCTTTGGCTCAATGGTGTGATTGGGCAAAAGGCGAAACCGAGGATTTTTATCTGCGCGTCATGCTAAGACTAGGTCATTAGATCGGTCGGCTCTTCTGTCTTGGGGCTCCGGTGTTCGATACTGCCATGGAAAAGAAATCGTCCGCAACATGGCGCACGGTTACCATTGGTTGCTGGCGCCGGTACCAGGGAAGTCGACGAACCATTCGTTCCGGCCGGCGCGGAAGGGGGGACTGCTAAGGCGCCATTAAACAATAGCGTCTATGACTTTGTCTTATCGGTATCTCAAGGTTGTAGTTTTATGATTGGCTTCTCCCGAAAGCGTCCGGCCAACGACACGATTGCGGTGCCTACCGCGGCTCAGCAGACCGAGGCCGACGACCTTCGTCTCGGTGCTGCGGTGGAAGCGCTGATGTCGAGCCAGGGGCTGTCGACGATCGACCTGCCCGACGGAAAGCTCAAATCCGCGATCGAGCGCCTCAACGGCCGTGGCGAGGACGACAATCGGCGTAACCTCTCCTCCATCGCCGCCATGGCGAAGGAGACGTCCGAGGCGGCCATCAACATCGGCTGGATGACCTACGATGTCGGCGAAGTCGCCCGCGCCACGCAGACGATCGCCGGCGCCACGGAAGAGATGGCGGCATCCATCGCCGAGGTCTCCCAGACGTCCGACACGGTCGTCACCGTCGCCCAGGACGCCCTGACCGCCATGAGCGCCTGCATCGGCGACGGGCGCGAGGCCAAGTCCGCCATGCAGGAGATCGACGTCCGCACCTCGCTCATCTCGGAGCGGGTTGTGGTGCTGGAGCGGGCCATCGCCCAGATCGAGGTCATGGCGACCGCCATCGCGTCGATCTCCGCCCAGACCAACCTGCTCGCCCTCAACGCGACCATCGAGGCGGCGCGCGCCGGCGAGGCCGGTCGCGGGTTCTCCGTGGTCGCAGCCGAAGTGAAGTCGCTGTCCGCCCAGACCGCCAAGTCCACGGGCGAGATCCGGGGGCTTCTCAGCACGCTGACATCGGAGATGTCGGCCATTTCCACCGCCGTCGGCGAGAGCCGGAATGCGGTCACGTCCGGCCGGGCCATCGTCGAGCAACTGGAAACGCGGGTCGAGCAAACCAACGAGCGGATCTCCCAGGCGAGCGACCTGAACCAGGCGATCTCGCAGATGCTCGCCCAGCAGCGTTCGGCCACCGCCGAAATCTCCACCAGCGTGCAGAACATCGCCGGCAAGGCCGCCAAGACCCATGAGGAGATCGACAAGATCACGACGCGTCTCGTGAAGGCCGAGGATTTCGGCCGGACCGCCCTCGCGGCGGAAAGCGGACGCGTCAAGGCCCATGGCCTGGTCTGCCTGCCGGCGGATGTCGGCATGTGGAAGCGCAAGCTCGCCCGCATCCTCGTCGGCCTCGCCCCGGCCGCGTCCTCCGATCCGACGATGCTCGGCCGCGCGGATCACAGCGTCTGCACGGACCTGCGAAATGGCCCGCTGCGCGATCATCCGGCACTGGCCCGTCTCGCCGCTGCCGAGAAGACGGCGCTCGAGGAAGCCAAGACGATGACCGACGCCGTCGCCGCGAACAATTGGGACGTGGGCACGCCGGCCTATCAGGCCGCTTCCGCCGCCATGAAGGAGATGCTCGCGGCGGCCAAAGAGTTGCTCGCCGTCAAGGCTGCGTGATCGACGCCCCTTGTGGGTAGCGCGCACTCGAACGTTCCGAAGTCCCGCGGTCGGCCCCTTGTTGCCGGCCGCGGGTTTCGGCATGGCTTGAGCGCGTCGCCACGCGAGAACCCGAACCGTTTCATGATCCGACCGGACGCTCCTCCACCGGCCCGTTTCAATGCCGCCCGCCACTGTCTCGCTGAGAATGCGCGCCTGCGGCCTGACAAGACCGCGCTGATCATGGCGGGCGCGGAGGACGGGGCGTTTCACCTGACCTTCGCCGAGGCCGACCGTGCCGTGCGCGGCATCGCCGCCGGTCTCCTCGCCCTCGGCCTGCGCCGCGGCGACCGCGTGATGATCCGGATGGGCAACGAGGCGGACTACGTCCTCGTGTATTTCGGCGCCCTCGCCGCCGGGCTCGTGGCCCTCCCCTCCTCGCCCCAGCTGACGCCGGCGGAAGCCGCGTTCCTCATGGAGAATTCCGGCGCCGCCGTCGTGGTGACCGGGGCGGGCCACCGTCTCGACCCGGCCGAGGCCGAGGGCCGCATCGTCCTCGGCCCCTCCGAGATCGCCGCGATGAAGCGTGCCGAGCCGGTGGCGGAGTACGCCGACACCGCGGCGGACGATCCGGCGACCCTGGTCTACACCTCCGGCACCACCAGCCGGCCGAAGGGCGTGCTCCATGCCCATCGCGCGATCTGGGGGCGCCGCCCGATGCATGCGCATTGGCTGGGGCTGACGGAGGCCGACGTCATGCTGCATGCCGGCACCATGAACTGGACCTATACGCTCGGCGTCGGCATCACCGATCCCTGGGCCTGCGGGGCCACGAGCGTCCTCTACGACGGGCCCCGCGATCCCGCCGTCTGGCCAGCCCTCATCGCCCGGCACGGCGCGACGCTGTTTGCCGCCGTGCCGAGCCTCTACCGCCAGATCCTGAAATACGCCGATCTGTCCGCGCACGATCTGTCCCGCCTGCGGCACGGCTGCACCGCCGGCGAGGCCCTTCCCGCCGAACTGCTGGACGCCTGGACTGCCGCCACCGGCAAGCCCCTCTACGAGGCGCTCGGCATGAGCGAGATCTCCACCTATGTCTCCAGCGGCCCCACCATCCCGGTGAAGCCCGGCTCTCCTGGCAAGCCCCAGCCCGGGCGCCGCGTGGCGATCCTGCCCGTGGACGGGCCGGACGAGCCGCTTCCGGAGGGCGAGACGGGGCTCCTCGCGATCCACCGCACGGAGCCCGGCCTGATGCTCGGCTACTGGAACCGGCCCGAGGAGGAAGCCGCTGTCCTGCGCGGCGAATGGTTCGCGGGCGGCGATCTCGCGAGCCTCGACGAGGACGGCTACCTCTGGTTCCACGGGCGCAACGACGACCTGATGAACGCCCTCGGCTACCGGGTCTCGCCCAACGAGGTCGAGGGCGTGGTCGGGGGACATCCCGCCGTGGCGGAGGTCGGCGTCACCGAACTCGCCGTCCGGGCCGACCTGAAGGTCATCGCCGCCTTCGTGGTGCTGAAGCCCGGGGAAGAGGCGGATGGACCCTCGATCCTGGCCTGGTGCGCCGAGAGACTGGCCGCCTACAAATGCCCGCGCGAGGTCCGGTTCCTCGATGCCCTGCCCCGCACCGCCAATGGCAAGGTCCAGCGCAAGCGGCTCGCCGACCAGCCGGTCGCGGCATGAAGTCGAGGTCGCCGGGCCAGCCCTGCCGATCCCGAGTCCAGGGTCTTCGTTCCATGACGAACGTGGCGAGAAAGGTGTATCGGCCGGCCGGACCGATATCGTAGAGCCCTCACCATGTCCGCGCCGCCGCTTTCGATCTTCCTCATCGCCTTCAACGAAGCAGACCGGATCGGCGCGACCATCCGCGCGGTGCGCGACCTGACCGACGACCTCGTGGTGGTCGATTCCGGCTCCACCGATGGAACGCAAGCCCTGGCGGCCTCCCTCGGTGCGCGGGTGATCCACAACGCCTGGTCCGGCTACGGCCCGCAGAAGCGCTTCGCCGAGACCGTCTGCCGTCACGACTGGCTGCTCAACCTCGATGCCGACGAGGTGGTGCCCCCGGACCTCTCCGACGCCATCCGGACCTTGTTCGCCGCCGGTGAGCCCACCCACCCGGCCTATCGCATCGCCATCGCGGAAATCTTCCCCGGTGAGTCGAGGCCCCATCCCTGGGCCTATGCCCTGCATCCCGTGCGCCTCTACCGCAAGGACAGGGGCCGCTACTCGCCCTCCCCCGTCCACGACCGGGTGGAGCTCGATCCCGGCGCCAGCGTCGGACGCCTGAAGGGGGTCATCCACCACTTTTCCGTGCGCTCGCTCGGCGATCAACTCGACAAGCTCAACCGCTATTCCGACCAGCAGGCCCGGGACCTCGAAGCCCGCGGCGTCACGATTCCCACCTGGCGGATCTTCGTCGAGCTGCCGCTGAATTTCCTGAAGGCCTATCTCGGCCGGCGCCATTTCGTGAGGGGCGTCTACGGCTTCCTCACAGCCGCCAACTACGCGATCTCCCGCCATCTCCGGGTGGCCAAGCACTACGAACGGCGCAGCGCGCTAATTTCCCCCCCGTTGCCGCCTATTGAACCGGCCAAGCGGGTTGACCCGTCCGACGCGAAATTCTAGAGCCACCCCTACGGAGACGTGGCCGAGCGGCTGAAGGCACTCGTTTGCTAAATGAGCATACCCCGAAAGGGGTATCGAGGGTTCGAATCCCTCCGTCTCCGCCATATAGCCCCTAAACCCTTGCGATTACGGCATCTTTATGATGCCGTAGGCTTCTGAGCGCGCTCCTGCTACGAAGGAGTGCTACGAAGTCATGAGGCAGATGGTGGGTCTGGTCCAGCGTCGGGGCATCTTCTATTTTCGTCGCACCATACCGCGAGCGCTGCGCGCGAACATGCCGGCCGTGCTCGGAACCGCAGGCCATGGAATTTTCGACGAGGGCGCTCCCGTCTCTCTGAAAGCGAGCAGAGCAGGCCGCGAGTTCTGGGTCAGCCTTGGGACCCGCGATGAGGATGAGGCTCGCCGCCGAGCGCGCCGTCTGGATGGTGAGGCAGACACTCTCATCAGTCTCGCCAAGCGCCGCCTTCTTCTAAGCTCGCAGCCGTTGATCTCACAACTCGACGACGAGACCATTCAGAAGCTGGTCGCCATCTTCCGTCACCGCAAACTCGCGAATGACGAAGCCCTACGTCGTGGAGCCGTGCCGCTCAGCATTGAAGCCTTCACTGCCCTCAGCCAGGAGATCGCTGCCAGGGAAGCTGAGCTGCGCGATGCCAACGCGCGCGGTGACTGCGCTGCAACTCACTTCAGCCACGATGCGATGATGACCGTCATCGATGCCGGATTGAACATCGCATACGGTTCTCCGGCGGATCGGCGCCTCTATATGGCGTTCGTCGAAGCAGAATTGGAGGTGATGACGATCCTCAGGGATCGACAAGGCGGAGCCACCCGGCCCACGCCTGCCCTGACGGCGATCACTCGACTCGATGATCGGACGGAGCGCTTGATTTGGTCTCCCCGCGAGAAGGTGGGTGCACCAACCCCGGAAGAAATTTTGCAGGGTTGGAAACGTGATCATAAGCCGGCCGAGAAGACCTTCTATACGTTCTCCAGCAAGGTCCACCGATGGACCTCCTTTCTCACGGAACGAGGTTTGACATTCCACAATGCCAGCCTCTCGGATGCTTCTGACTGGAAGAGCGCCTCTGCTGCCAAGCGGTCGGCACAAAGCGTTTCGAATGACCTCAACGCCATCAAAGCAATTTACAGCTGGGCCGTGGCGAATGGAAAATGCTCAGTTAATCCCTTCGCGGGCCTGAAGCAGCCTCGGGCCGGCATGAAAGGGCAACGGCGATCAGCAAAACGCGATTTCACCGACGAAGAAACCGTTCGCGTCCTCATGGCCGCACGTGACCGCAACGGCTATCGAAGGTGGGTTCCCTGGATCGCCTGTTTCACGGGCGCACGCATTTCAGAGATCTGCCAGTTGGAAAAATCCGACGTCGCCTCGTCTATGGGAATTCACTATTTTCGGATGACGGTTGAATACGACAACGAAGGAGAAGGTGCAGCATCCAAAGAAATCAGAATTGCAAAGAAAAATCTCAAAAACTTTAGTTCGAAACGCCACATTCCAATCCATCCTCAGTTAATAGAGGAAGGATTTTTACTATTCGTTGCGTCGTGTAAAACAAACGATCTATTTTCCGACGCAACGCCGGATCGATTCGGCAATCGTGGGGGAAACGCAACTAAGGTGATTAGTAGATGGGTAAGAGATAAAATTGGGATTACGGATCCTCGCATCAGCCCAAGCCATTCCTTCAGACACCGTTTCTCAACCCAATGCAAAAATTGTGGAATTCCGCCGGAGATCAGGAACAGACTGATGGGCCATAGTGAAGGCGAATCGAGCGAGCTCTATGGCGATGATTATTCAGTTGAGATGTTGTTCGCCGCGATTAAGCAAATTCCCGTGCCGGGTGGGCTAAAAAAATAGTGCCTATCACATGGCTTAAAGCCATACCTCAGGGAGGACCACTTTTTGGGAGGCAGGCCAGGGCAGGCCCCAGGCGAAGCTGGAGATGGCCGTCGCCTCGCCCTCAGCTACGGGCACGCCGGACTTGTCGAGGGTCAGGGTGGCTATCGCGGCGAGGCCGGGTTGGCCGCGGCGGTCCTGGTTCCCGTCGACGAAGACGGACAGGAGCGCATTCGTGGCCTCGTCCATGCGGATCGCGCCGAGGACCACCTGATAGAACAATTGCTTGTTCGGCCGGGCCTTCTCGCCGGGGGGCTGCCATGGCAGCGGACCGGTAATGGCGGCGATGCGCCTCTGGTCGCCGTCCGCCATGTCGGCCGGCTTCCGGTAGGTCATCGGCGTGAGCACCTCAAGGGCCGTCCAGGCCGAGAGGATGTCCTCGGGGCGGTCACGTACCGCCGGAGGGGCGGGACGCGGACCAGGCCTCGTCCAGGGTGGCGGCTCGGTACGGGGCCGGGATGCCGAACCCGCGGCTTCCTCGTCCGGCGGCGGTGGGGGACGGGACGGCGGCGCCTCTCGGGGACGGTCGCTCGCCGCCTTGGGCTGAACGGCATCGCGTTCCGCATGAGTACCCGACGTTCGGGTAAGGTTCGCGATTGCCTTCTCGACCTTCGCACGGAGCTTCTCGGCGCTGGGCGTCGAGCGGTGACCCAGTTCCGCCTTTAGGGCGCCTAGAATGTCCCGGTCGTCCTTCGCGGCCTCGAACACTCGTTCAAGGTCGGTGACGCGCAACGCTTGGTAAGGTCTCATCGTTTTTCCGACCGGGAATCGTCCGTGGCATTTTCCGGGTCGGGTCGTCCGGTGTCCAGCTAAGGTTGTGTCAGGCTCCTGTGCTCTGCTCCGTCCGCATCCCAATGCCCTGATCTGATCCTGACGCAATCGCGGAAGGTGCCGTCAAACATGGGTTACAGCGTCCGGCGTCGGTCTCAGGTCGTCGAGACCGCTTCCGACGCACGAACGGGGAACAAAAGTCGCACGAAATCAGCAACCAACAGGGTTCTGCCGTGTTGGCTTTCTGGCCAAGCTTACTTGTTTCCCATGGTAGGCGGTGAGCCATGACCGATGGCGGAGATGGTCGGCGATCCGTGCCGGACACAATGCCTGCGACGACCTGGACGGCCATGAGACTGAAGAGCGCGCGAGTCCGCAACTATCGCAGCATCAGGGACACCGGGGAGTTCACGGTGGAGCCCGGGAAAACGATTTTGGTCGGCCCGAACGAAGCCGGCAAGACCGCGATCCTCCAGGCCCTGCAGCGCCTCAAGAAGCCGGATGGCGTAAAGGGCTTCGATCCGCTGCGCGATTATCCCAGGGCGCTCTACAACGACATCACGCGAGGCGCGGTCAGCCCCGAGAACGTAATCGTCGCTACAGGCGTGTACGAGCTCGACGACGATGATAGGTCGGCTATTCCATCGGAGTATCACAACTCCGATTATGTGCTGGAGCGATATCTCAGCAATCGCGGCGTTCATTACTTGCGCAACGGCCCTGCCGTGCCGTCGTACTCCGACGTGGAAAACGATCTGCTGCGCTTGGCCGCCCATGTCGATGAGCGTGCCAAGGTTGAGGGCAAAGCCCTTCCCGGTGCGGCGTTATCGGTGATCACAAAGGACCTGAGAAGGGGAAGCTACCTCAACTCGGAATTCTGCACGGCCACGGCAAACTGGTTGAAGACCGCGCTCATACTTGTCGACGAGGACAACGAGCGCGAGACCCAACGGCTCGTAACTCTGCAGGACAAGATCGAAAAGGCTGGAAGCCAGGACACTGTTCTGAAGGCACTTGAGAAACGAGTTCCGGTCTTAGTGTTGTTCAGTAACTATTTCCGGGTTCGCCCGATCATTCACCTGGCTCATTTGGCCGAGCGGCTTGAGAACAACCTGCTCGATGACGATCAGTACGACTACGGAAATTCCTGCCTGTTGAATTTGCTCGGCTTCACCCCGAAGGAGCTGTCCGATCTCGGAAAGGCTGACGAGCCCGATCAGGGGGAACCGGGCAAGCTACAGAAATACAGGGACCAACTCGACAAGCGTCGATACCAACTCAACGCCGCGAGCGTGATGTTGACGAAGGAGATCAGGTCGATCTGGAACCCCGACCCCAACAGGGTCGAGGCGGACAGGCTCAAGGTCCAGGCGGACGGGCAGTACCTGAAGGTCGCCGTCGAGGATGACCTGGGCGTCGAGATCGAACTCGACCAGCGTTCGGAAGGCTTCCAGTGGCTCGTCTCGTTCTTCGTCGTGTTCTTCGCCGAAGCCGCAGGCAAGCACAGCAATGCCATCCTGCTGCTCGACGAGCCCGGGCTGAGCCTGCACGCGCTCAAGCAAAGGACCTTCCGTGAGACGATCTCCCGGCTGGCCCATAAGAACCAGACCATCTACACGACCCATTCGCCGTTCCTCGTCGGGCCCGACGAGTTGGATCTCGTACGCGTAGTCCAGATGACGGACCGGAACGAGGGCACCAAGGTCCATACCTCGGTTACCTCCGGAGACCAGGCGGCACTCCTCCCGCTTCAGGAAGCGCTCGGCTACGATCTGGCCCAGAGCCTGTTCGCGAACCAGCGCAACCTCGTTCTCGAAGGTCTCACGGACTTCTGGTACGTCGAGGCCGTCGCGGCCCTCATGGGAGCCGCGGGGGAGGTCAAGCTCAACGACAAGATTTCGCTCATTCCGGCCGGAAGTGCGAGCAAGGTCGTGTACTTCGCCACCATCCTGCATGCCCATAAGCTCAAGGTAGCCGCCCTTCTCGACTCCGATACGGCCGGCGACCAGGTGGCAAGCCAGGACACCCTCGTCCATACGCTCGGGCAGAAGGCCATTCTTCGAACGAAGGATTACTGCGAGGGCAAGGTCACGAAGGCGGAGATCGAGGACCTGCTTCGCGATACCCTTGTGAAGGTCGCGAAGTCCGAGCTCGGATGGGACATAGAGACCAAGGCATCGACGCAGGTCGCACGGCCTTTGGTCGATATCTTCACGGCCGAGGTCACAGGCTTCTCGAAATACAAGCTCGCCAAGGTTTTCCTGCGCTGGGCACGCGAGCACGAGGCATCGGACCTGAGCGCCTTGGAACGCAAGGGGTGGAAAGCCCTCATCACCGCCATGAACGCCGCTCTCAAGTAGGGGCATCGCCGGACAACACAGGCATCGATTGAGGCCACGGTGCTCGTCGTCACGGTTCGCTATGCGGGTCGCCATGGTGGCGGAATTCACGATAATCCGAGGCGCTGACGCGGTCGAACTCGACTCCGATGGAAGCGGGACGCAGGATGCGCTTCCCGTTGCTCGCTTCCGGAATCAAGGATTCCTTAACCATGGGTGGGCGGCCCTCGTCGGGGCCGCCGCTTCGAAAACGGATCGCTCCTGCGGCCGATGAAGAAGCACCCGGGAAGCAGGGGTGATCGGACGGGGAGCGGCCAACGGACAGCCCTGGCCGGTGGATCCGGGTCGCCGTCCCCTTGCGGGAGAGACACGGACGATGCGATCGACACTTCGCGACAGGAGCGCTCGACCGATGAAAGCCAGGGACTTCCGCCCTCACCCCTGACCCTGGAGCGCCGCGCGAAGCGAGAAGGCCTCCGTCATTTCGGAGGCTACGATGACAAGGACACTTCTCTCCGCCGACACCCATTTCGGGCACAAGAGCATGCTCAGTCCACGCATGCCCCGACCCCGACCGTTCGAGACCATCGAGGCCCACGACGAGGCCCTGGTCGCCGCCTGGAACAAGGCGGTCCGACCGGATGACATCGTCTGGCACCTCGGCGACTTCGCCTACAAGTGCGGCCTGAATTACGCCGCCTCCATCAAGGCGCGCCTGCACGGCCGCATCCATCTGATCCGGGGCAACCACGATTTCGGACTTGGTGACCGCCTCCAATGGGCCGGACCCGTCGTCGACGTCCAACGGGTCTTCGTCCAGGACCCGGGGATGCCCGAACGCGTCGCCCTTTGGGCGAGCCACTATGCGCACGTGACGTGGCCTAATGCCTGGCACGGCGACCTTCACGTCTACGGCCATTCCCACGGCGGCATTCCGGCTACCCGGACAAGCCTCGACGTCGGCGTCGACTGCTGGGATTGGGCGCCGGTCACCCTCGGTGAGATCATGGCGAGGATGGCGGAAGCCCCTGCAACCCGCTCGTCAGCGTGATGCCAAGCCTGCCTCACGGGGTAGGGAGGAGGCCCCCCGTGTCGGAGGAATGCACGCCGCGGATCCTTCGCTTCCTCACCGCCCCGCAATATGGCATCGTCATTCCGTGACCTTCTGGATCGCCCTTCGACGGCTGCTTCCGCTCCTGGCGGTTCTCAGCCTCGCCCTTGCGCCGGTGACCGCCTCCGCGGCCGCCGCGGGCATGCGCGCGCCGACGGCCGCTCAAGGTCACGCCATGGCGATGTCTGACGAGGCCATGGATGACATGGCCGGGATGGCCATGGACGAGATGCCGTGCTGCCCCAAGGAGCGGCCGGACATGCCCGACTGCTCGAAGGGCTGCCCCCTAATGGCGCTCTGCCTGGCGAAGGTCGCCACCGGACTGCCGGTCGCCCTCGGGCTTCCGGGCCGCGTTGCCGGCGTCGAGGGACCCGCCTGGGCCGTCACCGCCTCCTTCGACAGCCTTTCGCAAGGGCCGCCCACCGAGCCTCCCCGAGCCTGAACCCGATGCCGCCGGCGCCTGCGCCGGCCGATCCCGCGCGCTTGAAGGCCCGGGTCCCATCGTTTTCAGGAGATCATCGACCGTGTCCAAGACATCGTTTTCGCGCGCCCTCACGGCTGCGCTGCTCGGCCTCGCCCTCACTGCCGCGGCCCGGGCCGACACCAAGGACTACGAGTTCCAGCTGGTGAAGGACGAGGCCAAGCAGGGCGAGGCCATCCTCGACGTCCGCCTCGTCGACAAGCGCACGTCCAAGCCCGTGCCGAACGCCGTCATCTTCGCCAAGCGCATCGACATGGCGCCCGACAGCATGGAGGAGATGACCTCCAAGATCGAGCAGATGCCGTCGCCGGAGCCGGGCCTCTACCGGTTCAAGGCGAAGCTGACGATGGCCGGCGGCTGGCGCCTCTCGCTCGGGGCCAAGGTCCCCGGCGAGACCGGCACCGTCGAGAACAGGCTGGTGTTCAAGGCCACCAAGTGAGCCGGTCGGCTTGGGCAGCCGGGACCCTCGCAGCGCTCGCGGCGGGGGGGTTGGGGTATGGCGCGGGGCATGAGGGCAGCCCCGTGCCGGCGCTCGTCCAGCAGGCGCGGACCGGGTTCGCCCACTGGCTGCCGGGAACCCGGCAGCCCTCTTCGGTGCCCGCTCGGGTCCCGGCCAAGGCGACGGGACCAGTCGTCTACTACCGGGACCCGGACGGGAAGCCGGACTACGCCTCCGAGCCCAAGCGCACGGCGGACGGTCGAGACTATCGCGCCGTCCACGCGAGCGAGGACGTGCGCTTCGACGAACCCGACGAGGCGGAGGCAATGCCCGACGCCGGGCGCGGCGACATGGCCATGGCTCAGGCCACGCCCCCTGCAAGCGCCCGCAAGGTGCACTTCTACCGCAATCCGATGGGCCTGCCCGACACCTCGCCGACCCCGAAGAAGGACTCGATGGGGATGGACTACCTCCCCGTCTATGAGGGGGAGGACACCGACGACGGCACCGTGAAAATCTCGCCCGGCAAGCTCCAACGCACCGGGGTCCGGACGGCGGTCGTCGAGCGACGCGTCCTGTCGATGCCGGTGCGGGCGCCGGGCGCCATCGAAGAGGACGAGCGCCGGATCTCGGTCATCGCGATGCGTACCGACGCCTTCATCGAGAAGGTCGAGGCTGTCACCACCGGCGACCACGTGCACAAGGGCCAGCCCCTCCTGCGCCTGTTCTCGTCGGAGATGAACGCGGCCGCCGCGCAGTACCTCACCGGCATCGGCTACGAGGGCGCCCGCCGGCGCCTGGAGAACCTCGGCATCCCGCCCGAGGTCATCGACGAGATCGAGCGCACCCGGAAGGTGCCTTCCACCATGACGTGGTCGGCGCCCCGCGACGGCGTCGTGGTCGAGCGCAACGTCTCCGACGGCATGCGCGCCAAGTCCGGCGACACGCTGTTCAAGCTCGTCGACCATTCCAGGGTCTGGGTCCTCGCCGACGTGACCGAACGCGACCTGGCGGCCGTGGCCGAAGGCCAGACGGCGACCGTGCGCGCCAGGACGTTCGCGGACCGCGTCTTCACCGGCGCGGTGACCCGGATCTACCCGCACCTCGCCATGGGGACCCGCACCGCCCGCCTGCGCATCGAGCTGCCCAACCCGAACGGGGACCTGCGCCCGGGCATGTTCGCCGACGTGACGATCGCCACGGGGAGCGACAAGCCGGTGGTGGCAGTGCCCGACGACGCGGTCATCGACACCGGCACGAAACAAGTCGTCCTGCTCGACAGGGGCGAGGGCCGCTTCGAGCCCCGACCGGTCAGGCTCGGCACCCGCGGCGACGGCTACGTCGAGATCCGCGATGGCATCGCCGCGGGCGAGCGGGTGGTGACGTCGGCCAACTTCCTCATCGATGCCGAGAGCAACCTGAAGGCGGCTCTGCAGGGGCTCTCCGAGCCCGAGCCGCGCCCGCAGGCCGCCGTCGAGGGGAAGGCGCCATGATCGCCCGACTGATCGCCTGGTCGGCGAAGAATCTGGTGCTCGTCCTGATCGGGACCGTTTTCGCCGTCGGAGCGGGGCTCTACGCCCTGAAGACCCTGCCGCTCGACGCGATCCCGGACCTCTCGGACGTCCAGACCATCGTCTACACCGAGTACCCCGGGCAGGCGCCCCAGGTCATCGAGGACCAGGTCACCTACCCGCTGACCACCGCCATGCTGACGGTGCCCCGGTCGAAGGTCGTGCGCGGCTTCTCGTTCTTCGGCGTCTCGTTCGTCTACGTGATCTTCGAGGACGGCACCGACCCGTACTGGGCCCGCAGCCGGGTGCTCGAATACCTCAACACCGTGGCCAAGCGCCTGCCGCCCGGCGTCACCCCGACCCTCGGACCGGACGCCACCGGGGTGGGCTGGGTCTACCAGTACGTCGTGGTCGCCAAGGAACGCACGCTGGCCGAGCTCCGCTCGCTCCAGGATTGGGTCGTGCGCTTCGGGGCGTCCCGCGCCGAGGGCGTGGCGGAAGTCGCCGGTGTCGGCGGTTTCGTGAAGCAGTACAACGTCGTGGTCGATCCGAACCGGTTGCGGGCGCAGGGCATCACCCTGACGAAACTCCGTGAGGCCATCCGGGCGAGCAACGCCGACGTGGGCGGCCGCACCGTCGAGCTCTCCGAGTTCGAGTTCGTCGTCCGGGGGCGGGGCTACCTCAGGAGCGTCGCCGACATCGAGAGCATCGTCCTGAAGACGGAGGCGGGTACGCCCCTGCGGGTGAAGGACGTCGCCAAGGTCGAGCTCGGCCCCGACGAGCGCCGCGGCATCACCGAGATGAACGGCGATGGCGAGGTCGCCGGCGGGATCATCCTGCAGCGCTTCGGTGCCAACGCCCTGAACGTGATCGACAACGTGAAGGCCCGGCTTTCCGAGGTCGCCGCCAGCCTGCCCAAGGGCACGGAGATCCTTCCGGTCTACGACCGCTCGCACCTGATCGAGGCGGCCATCGAGACCCTCAAGGGTACGCTGATCGAAGAGAGCGCCATCGTCGCCCTCGTCTGCGTCGTGTTCCTGCTCCACGTCCGCAGTGCGCTGGTGGCGATCCTGATGCTGCCGGTCGGCATCCTGATGGCGTTCGCGGGCATGAGGGTTTTGGGGCTCGGTGCCAACATCATGAGCCTCGGCGGCATCGCCATCGCGGTCGGCGCCATGATCGACGCCGCCATCGTGATGATCGAGAACGCCCATAAGCACCTGGAACGGGCGCCGCCGGACAAACCCAGGGTCGAGATCCTGATCGAGGCGGCAAGCGAGGTCGGGCCGTCGCTGTTCTTCTCGCTTCTGATCATCACGGTCAGCTTCCTGCCGATCTTCACCCTGGAGAGCCAGGAAGGGCGCCTGTTCGGGCCGCTGGCCTTCACCAAGACGTTCGCGATGGCGGCGGCGGCGGTGCTGTCACTGACCCTCGTCCCGGCGCTGATGGTCCTGTTCGTCCGCGGCCGGATCATCCCAGAGCACCGTAACCCGGTGAACAGACTCCTGATCTGGGTCTACCGCCCCCTCATCGCCGGCGTCCTGCGGGCGCGTGTCGTCACCATCCTGCTGGCCGTGGTCGTCCTGGCGGCGACGGCGTGGCCCGCGAGCCGGCTCGGGTCGGAGTTCATGCCCGACCTCGACGAGGGCACCCTGATGTACATGCCGACCACGTTGCCGGGCATCTCGGTGACCAAGGCCGGTGACCTGCTGGCGACCCAGGACAGGATCATCAAGTCGTTCCCCGAGGTCGCCTCGGTCTACGGCAAGGCCGGACGGGCCAATACCGCGACCGACCCGGCGCCGAGCGAGATGTTCGAGACCATCGTCAACCTGAAACCGAAGGCCGAGTGGCGCCCCGGGGTCACGACCAGGAGCCTAAAAGCCGAAATGGACGCGGCACTCCAGTTCCCCGGAGTTTCGAATGCCTGGACCCAGCCGATCCGCGCCCGGATCGACATGCTCTCGACCGGCATCCGTACGCCGGTCGGGATCAAGGTGCTGGGGACGGACCTCACCGAGATGGAGAAGGTCGCCCGCCAGGTCGAGGCGGTTGTGAAGGCTGTCCCGGGTACGTCGAGCGCCTACGCCGAACGCGTCCAGGGCGGCTACTTCCTCGACATCACCCCCGACCGCGAGGTGCTGGGCCGGTATGGGCTGACGGTCGGCGACGTGCAGGACGTGATCGCCATGGCGCTCGGCGGCGAGAGCGTCACCAACACGGTCGAGGGCCGCGAGCGCTACACCGTCAACGTGCGCTACCCCCGGGCCTTCCGCTCCGACCCGCGGTCCATCGCGAACGAGGTGCAGGTGCCGATCCCGGACGGGGGCACGGTACCGCTCGGCGAGGTCGCCAAGGTGCAGTTGAACCGCGGCCCGACCCAGATCCGCACCGAGAACGGCCAGCTCGCGGTGTTCATCTACGTCGACGTCGCCAATCGCGACCTCGGGGGTTACGTCGCCGAGGCCAGGGCGGCGGTCGCCAAAGAGGTGAGCCTCCCGCAAGGCACCCTCGTGCAGTGGAGCGGACAGGTCGAGTACCTCGACCGGGCGACGGCCCGGCTCAAGGTCGTGGTCCCGCTGACGCTGCTGATCGTGTTCCTGCTGCTCTACCTCAATTTCCGTCGGCTCACCGAGACGCTCATCGTCATGCTGTCGCTGCCCTTCGCCCTCGTCGGTGGGGTCTGGCTGATGTGGTGGATGGGCTTCAACCTGTCGGTGGCGGTCGCCGTCGGCTTCATCGCGTTGGCCGGCGTCGCGGCCGAGACCGGCGTAATCATGCTGGTCTACCTCGACCACGCGCTGGCCGAGATCCGGGCAGGATGCGACCGCGACGGGAGGGCGTTCACCCAAAAGGACTTGGGGCGAGCCATCATGGTCGGCGCGGTTGAGCGAGTGCGCCCGAAGATGATGACGGTGGTCGCAATCATGGCCGGGCTCCTGCCCATCCTGTGGAGCACCGGGTCGGGCTCTGAGGTGATGCAGCGGATCGCCGTGCCGATGATTGGCGGCATGGTCTCGTCCACCATCCTGACCCTGGTCGTGATCCCGGCGGTCTACGGGCTCGTGAAAGGATGGGGCCTGCCACGGTCCGAACCGAATGCCATTGACCCCGAGGCCCGACTTTTAACGTTAGGAACAATCTGACGGATGGAACCCATGCCCTGGGCCCACTCCCGACCCCTTGCCGACCTTCGGAAGGTCCGCTCCAAAGCTGTCGAGGCAGAAGTCAACGACTGAGTTGGGTGGTTATGCGAAGGTCTGCTTTCGGGCCGAATTTTTGAAAAGCGGACGCTGCATAGCACCGAGGCAAACCTTCGTAAGTGCTGACCTGTAACCTTCCAGGCACACATCGTCGGAAAGCCTTTGCGTGCCATTGACGGCGGACGCTTTGATCGCGCTCCTTATCTCCGACGGTTCCTCCCCGGAGGATCAAAAGGGAACGCGGTGAGGATGAGGTCCGAAAGGGCCTCCCCGAAGCCGCGGCTGCCCCCGCAACTGTAAGCGGCGAGCCCATCATCAACACGTCACTGGGTCTTCGGGCCTGGGAAGACGATGAGAGGGCGGTGACCCGCGAGCCAGGAGACCTGCCGTCAGTCGTGGTCACACGCGAAACGCATCGGGCGGGGTGTCCTGATGGGTGTCGAGGCGTTCGGCTGTCCTTACGGCAGGCAAGCGCCCAGGCCTCGTTCGCGGTGACGTGCCACAGACGTCGCCCGAGGCTTGTCCCGTGTCCTTCCCCTCTCGATCCGCGTGCTTGCGCACGCTCGCGCTCGCCTGCGCCTCCCTTCCCGTATCCGCCCTGGCGCAGCAGACCGCCGCCCCCTTCGCCGACGTCCCGCGCGGGGCAGAGGCGGCCGTCACGCTCTCCGAGCTTTCCGTCTCCGCCACCGGCGTGCCGACGCCCGTCGACCAGGTCGGATCGAGCGTCACCGTGCTCACCGCCGCCACTCTGGAGGCCCAGCAGCGCCGCACCGTCCCGGATGCCCTCCAGCAGGTGCCGGGCCTCAACGTCGTGCAGACCGGCGGCCCGGGCGGTCAGACCTCGGTATTCATCCGCGGCTCGAACTCGAACCACGTGAAGGTGCTCATCGACGGCATCGACGCGACCGACCCGTCGAACCCGAACGGCTCCTTCGACTTTGGGCAACTCCTGACCGACGACCTCTCCCGCATCGAGGTGCTCAGGGGTCCCCAGAGCGGCCTCTACGGCAGCGACGCCATCGGCGGCGCGATCTCCTTCACGACGAAGCGTGGCGAAGGACCGGCCAGGGCAACCGCGCGGATCGAGGGCGGCTCATTCGGAACGTTCAACCAGAGCGGCCGGATCAGCGGGTCGGAAAACGGCTTCGACTACTCGGTGTCGATCCAGCATCTCCGGGCTGCCGCAACGCCTGTGACGCCGCCCAACCTCGTCGCCCCAGGAACGACGACCCGCCCGAACTACTACGACAACGAGACCGTCTCGGCGAAGTTCGGCTACCAGTTCACCGACACGTTCCGAATCAACTCGATCACGCGGTTCATCAACTCGAAGCTGCTCTTCAGCGGCGACGACTATGGCACCTTCCCGGTGACGCTGGGCGGCCTGCGCAGCCAGGCGGACGTGCAGCAAGTCTTCACCCGCAACGAGGCCGAGTGGACACCGTTCGCCGGTTTCCACAACGTCTTCGCGATCAACTACTCGAACCTCTACAACCGCCAGGTCCAGAACGCGTACGACCCGTTCAACCCGCTCCCGACCGCCGGCCTCGGCGAGCGCACGCGGTACGAGTACCGCGGCGACTACCAGCTCTCGCCCGGCAACCTCGTTCTGTTCGGCGCGCAGCGTGACGACGAGAGCCTGTCGACCACCGATCCGAACCCGTTCGGTTCCGGCAACCTGCGGGCCAGGAACGGCAATACCGCCGGCTACGGCGAGATACAGCTGACGCCGTTCGACCGTGCCTCTTTCGTCGCCAACGTTCGCCACGACGAGAACGACGCCTTCGGACCGGCCACCACGTTCCGCGTCGCCCCGAGCTACATCCTGCCGTTCACCGACACGCGGATCAAAGGCAGCGTCGGCACCGGCTTCAAGGCGCCGACCCTGAGCCAGCTGTTCCAGAGCTTCCCGGCGTTCAACTTCTTCGCCAACCCCAACCTCAAGCCGGAAGAGAGCCTCGGCTACGATGCCGGCTTCGAACAGCCGCTCGGCGAGCGCGTTCTCGTCGGCGCGACCTATTACGCCAACGACTTCAAGAACCTGATCAACACCAACGCCAGCTTCACCTCGAACGAGAACGTCGGGCGAGCCGAATCCTACGGGGCCGAGGCCTTCGTTGCGGTCCGGTTCACCGACACGCTCTCGGGCCGGGTCGACTACACCAACACCGTGACCAAGAATGAGATTACCAACCAGGAGCTCCTGCGCCGGCCCCGCCACAAGGGCAGCGCCACCGCTCAGTGGACGCCGATCCCCGGCCTGAGCTTCAGCGGGACGGTGATCGTGCTTGGCCACTTCGTAGACGGAAACCGAGACTTCTCGATCCAGAGGCTGAAGAACCCGGGCTTCACCCTGGTCAACCTCGCGGTCAACTACGATGTGAACGAGACGGTGAGTGTGTTCGGCCGGATCGATAACCTGTTCGACCGCCGCTACGAGAACCCCACCGGCTTCCTCGGGCCGGGCCTCGCCGTGTACGGCGGCGTCCGCGTGACGACGTTCTGAGGATTGCGATGTCGATGCGATGGACGCTGGCTGCGCTAGCGATTGCGGTCTGGCCTGGTCTGTCAGGTGCGGGGTGGGCGGCAGACGAGCCGGCGCATCCGGTCCACGTCGTCTCGATGAACCTCTGCGCCGACGAGCTGGTCCTGCGGCTCGCCGACCGCGACCAGGTCACCGCAGTGACCTACCTCGCCCATGACCCGCGCAGCTCCACCGTCGCGCGGGAGGCCACCGGCATCGCGGTGACCCGTGGCCTGTCGGAGGAGATCGTCGCGCTCCGGCCCGACCTCGTCGTGGCCGGAGCCTTCACGACGCGGACCACGGTGGGCCTGCTCAAGCGCGTCGGCTTCCCCCTTCTCGAACTCGGCGTACCCAACGACTTCGAGGGGGTGCGGGCCCAGATCCGGACCGTCGCCGCGGCCCTCGGGCACCCGGCGCGCGGCGAGGCGATGGTCGCGGACCTCGACGCGCGGCTGGCGCAGGTGGTGCCGGCGGCAAAACCGTTGCGGGCACTCGTCATGCGCCCGAATGCCTTCACGGTCGCACCCGGCAGCCTTGGCGATGCGATCATCCGCGCCGCCGGCCTCGTCAACGTTGCGGCAGAACTCGGTCGCGACCGCTTCGGCCAGGTCCCGCTGGAAGCGGCGGCCTTCGCCGACGCCGACCTCATCGTCCTCGACGAGGGGGAGCCCGGCGCGCCGTCGCTGGCCGATGCCCTGCTGCACCATCCCGTCCTCGACGCGCTACGTCGGCAGGGGCGTACCGTCTCAATTCCGAACCGGCTCTGGACCTGTCCAGGTCCGCAGTTCGCCGAGGTCGTGGCCTTGCTCGCTGCGGCGGCACACCAACGGGCGGCACGATGAACGCTCCCCTCCCGCCTCCCATGCGGGTCGACCGGGCGGTCGTCGGACCCCGCGCGGTCGTCTCGATACTCGGCCTGCTTGTGCTCGTCCTGACGGTCGCGTCCATCGCGGTCGGGTATGCCCCTTTCGACGTCCCGGCGGCGGCTGGCGACCTCATCGCCGGACGGGCGACCCTCCCGGCGCTGGTGCTCTGGGAACTGCGCCTACCTCGTGCCTTGCTCGGCAGCCTTGTCGGCTTCAGCCTTGGGCTGACCGGGGCGGCGATGCAGGGCTACCTGCGCAACCCGCTCGCCGATCCCGGCATCCTCGGCATCTCCTCCGCGGCGGCCCTCGGGGCCGTGGTGGTGTTCTATGGCGGCTTCGCAGCCTCGCTTAGCCTGGCCCTCCCGCTCGGCGGGATCGCCGGCGCCGCCGTGGCGGCGCTCGCCCTGAACCTTGTCGCCGCCAGAGGCGGCACCACCCTGGGATTGATCCTCGCCGGCGTCGCCCTGTCGAGCCTCGCCGGCGCCATGACGGCGCTGGCGCTCAACCTGTCGCCCAACCCCTACGCGGCCCTGGAGATCGTGTTCTGGCTGATGGGGTCGCTCGCGGACCGCAGCATGGACCATGTCTGGCTATGCCTGCCGTTGATGGCGGTCGGCTGGGGCCTGATGCTGTCCACCGGCCGCGCGCTGGATGCCCTGACGCTGGGCGAGGACACAGCTTCGAGCCTCGGCTTCCATCTGGTCTCAGTCCGTCTGCGCCTCGTCACGGGCGCGGCGCTGGCCATTGGCAGTGGCGTCGCCGTCAGCGGCGCCATCGGCTTCGTCGGCCTCGTGGTGCCCCACCTCGTGCGACCACTGGTAGGCGCGCGTCCCGGCGCCAGCCTATGGCCGAGCGGCCTCGCCGGGGCCGCTCTGGTGCTTGCCGCGGACTTGGGCGTTCGTCTCCTGGCGACGCGCCCGGAACTCAAGCTCGGTGTGGTGACTGCGCTCGTTGGGGCACCGTTCCTGATCGTGCTCCTCCTGCGTGAGCGAGGGCGCGGCGCATGAGCCTCGCGACCGCAGCCCTCGATGTCCGCCTCGGCGGGCGTGCCATCCTGTCGGATATCACCCTGTCCCTGGAACGCGGGACCCTCGTCGGTCTGGTCGGTCCGAACGGCGCTGGCAAGACCACCCTCCTGCGCACCCTCGCGGGCTTGGTCGCCCCGACCAAGGGCCGCGTAAATCTCGACGGTATGGCGCTCAAGGGCATCTCCCGCGACGCGCGCGCCAAGCGCATCGCGGTCCTTTTCCAGGGCACGGGGGCTGGTTGGCCGATGCAGGTGCGTGACCTCGTCGCCCTCGGCAGGCTGCCGCATCGACGCGCGTTCGGTGGCCTCGATGGCACCGATCACGCCGCAATAAACCGAGCGATGACACGGACCGATGTTGCGCGATTCGCCGAGCGGACCGAACCGACCCTGTCCACCGGCGAGCGGATGCGCGTGTTGCTGGCGCGGGCGCTCGCCGTCGAAGCGGAGTGGTTGTTGGCCGACGAACCGATCACCGCCCTCGACCCTGCCCACCAGCTCGACGCCATGACGCTGTTGCGGAGCGTGGCCCTGGCCGGCACCGGCGTCGTGGCCGTCCTGCACGACCTCTCCCTCGCGGCCCGGTTCTGCGACCGGATCGTGGTCCTGGGCGAGGGACGTGTCGCCGCCGATGGACACCCGGACGTTGCGTTGACCGACCGGCTACTTTCGGACGTGTTCGGCGTCACGGTTTGCCGTGGGGCTGGACCGGACGGAACCGCCTACATCCTGCCCTGGAACCGTTCGGGGCCCCATACGGAGGAGATCGATGCAGCCTTCCCCAAACAGCCCTGATGCCACCGTCGCCCTTCTGCGCGGTGCACTGGCCGATCCAACCACGGCCTGGAGCCTTGGCAGCTTCGGTGCCATCGCCGAGTTCATGCGCGATCCCGACGAACCCGTCGTGGCGCTGCCGGACGAGCGCCTGGGACTTGCGACCGCGCGCGGCGCCATCGCCCTGACCCCGAGTTCCGACCTGAGGCCAATCGCCTTTGAGACCGCGGTCGCCTCGGGCTGGAACCACGCGGTCGCCCTCTGCCTGCCGGAAGCGACATGCACGATGAACCGCAGGACCGTGGTGACGGAACTCGGGCCCGACCGGAACGCCGCCCGGGTCGAGGATCGCGACGACATCCTGTTCGACCTCGGCCTCGGCCTGCTCGCCGTGGATGCCTGCGTGCGGGTGCGCGATCCGGAGGCCGTCGAGCGGCTGCGGGCCGGCGTCGGCATGCCCCTGTTTGACCATGCTAACCCTATTGGGCCGCATCTCGTCGCCATGAGCCCGCACCGGGTGTTCCTGGCGCGGGTCGGGCGCGTCGAGGTCTATGCCTCGATCCCTGGCCCCGGCGGTACCAGTCCTGAAGGTCCGCATACGCATGTGCTGCCCAAGCTCCTGCGCAGCGGTCGGACCCATGCCGCCACGACCCCGATCCCGGCGGGCTGGGTCCCCTGCGCCGGCCTGCACCCGGCCCATCCCTACAAGGACATGATGGGCGACCGCATCGCCTTCGATACCGACCGCTACGAAGCGTTCCAGGCGATGCTCGACCATTGGGGTGATCCGGAACTCGTGGCGATCAAGCGCGGCGGGCCCGAGGCGCCCGGCGGCACGGTGTCGACCCGCCACGCCCAGGGCGCACGCCGGGTCGCCGAGGCCCAGGCTCGTTACCTGCGCGGCGAGATCATCGAGGGCTCGGCGAGCGACGACGAGGATGCGGAGGCGACGGCCTGACCGTGACCCGGACGGTGCCCGGCAGGAATCTTCCGGGGGCACCCCAGAGGGTGATCGGCCTGATCGGCTGCCCGGGCGCGGGGAAGACGACCTACGCCCGCCGCTTCGACCCTCTCGACGGCTGGGTTCACCTCACCCTCGACGACTTCCGGCAGACGCTCTGGCCGCCGCACCGGCAGGTCTACTGGGAACTGAGGCAGGGCTTACATGGCGATGCGGCCCGGGACCTCCTGCACCGGGTCAAGGAAGCAGCCTTGGATGCCGCCCTGACGAGCGCCTTCAGCGTGGTGATGGCGGACACCCATCTCACCAGACCCGTGTTCGAGCGCGAGCTCGGGATCGTCGCCCGACACGAGCTCACCGTGGAGTGGAAAGTGTTCGACGTGCCGTGGGAGGTGCTCAAGTCCCGCAACGCGGAGCGTGGTCGCGTGGACCCGTCGCATCGCCAGCCGGATGAGGTCCTCCGGTTCACCTACGAGGTTTTCCGATCCCCGGACGCTTGGTGGCGTAGCTTGCCGCCGGAGCAGGTCGAGGTGCTGAGCTGACGGACGGAGTGCGCGATCCATTCTCCCAAGTGTTGCCGGCAGGGCATAACCCCTCGTGCATTGCATTTGGTCCGTTGACGGGCATGGGCGTCGGCATGGTACCTCGGCCGTGACGGTTCCTCCCCGGAGGATCAAAAGGGAACGCGGTGCGGGGGTAGCCCCAACGCCGTGGCTGCCCCCGCAACTGTAAGCGGCGAGCCCTTCGCCACCGACGTCACTGAGCGGCCTCGCTCGGGAAGACGGTGAAGGGCAGTGACCCGCGAGCCAGGAGACCTGCCGTCAGTCGTGGTCACACGCGAGACACGCTGGGCGGGGTGCCCCGGCGGGTGCGGAAGCATGCGCGTTGCGCGTGGTTCGGCCTCGTTCGCGGTGACGTGCCACTGCCGTCGCCCGAGGCCCATCAACGTGTCCCGTTCACCGTCCATCCCGCTGATGTCCGTGCTGGCCTTGTCCTGCGCGATCCCCACCGCCGTCGCAGCCCAGGGGGCGCGCTCTGAGGAGACCGCCGTGGTGCTCGACGCGCTCTCGGTCGAGGGGACCCTCACCGCCACGCCGACCTACCGGGTGCCGGACCTCTACAGCGGCACCAAGACGATCACGCCCCGCCTCGACCTGCCGCAGCAGGTCGACGTAATCCCCCGGGAAGTCCTGATTGACACAGCCGCGACCCGCGTCGAGCGCGCGCTCGACTACGTGCCCGGGGTCGGAAAGCAGAACGATTTTGGCGCTCAGAACCTCGCCCTCTACTCCGTTCGGGGATTCGCGACCCAGGACATCTTCTTCAATGGCTTCAACATCGCCCGCGGCTACAACGGCGCCCCCGACACCCAGAACGTCCAGTCCATCGAGGTCCTGAAGGGCCCGGCCGGAGCCCTCTACGGCCGCAGCGATCCGGGGGGCACCGTCAACATCCTGACCAAGCAGCCCGTAGCGCGACCCTTCGTCGAGATGGGCACGCTGTTCGGCAGCTTCGGCACCGCCCGCACCACGGTCGATGCCGGCGGCGCGCTGAGCGAGGACGGCAGCGTCCTCTATCGCTTCAACGGCGCGCTCGCCCGCCAGGACAGCTTTCGCGATTACGTCGACGGCGACCGGGTGCTCCTGGCGCCGGTGGTGAGCTGGCAGGTCACCCCCGACACCAAGATCACGTTCGAGGCGCAGTACCTGCGCAACCGCCAGACCTTCGACCGCGGCACCGTCGCGGTGAACAACCGCCTCGGCCTCGTCCCGCGCTCACGCTTCTTCGGCGAGCCGGGCGACGATTCCGTGTCCGAGAGCGCGCTGCTGCAGGTGCGGCTGGAGCACGCCTTCAACACCAACTGGCATTTGCGGGTCGCCACGCACCTCAACACCGGTAGCCTCACCGGCCTGCAGACCGGCGCGACCGGGATCCTCGACGACGGGCGCACGCTCTTGCGCGAGTTCCGCCAGCACGACTTCACCTGGGGCGTCGCCATCGGCCAGGCCGAACTCGTCGGGCGCTTCGAGACCGGGCCCATCGCCCACACCCTGCTGCTCGGCCTGGAGCACGAGCGCTACAACAGCACCGAGAACCTGCTGCGCTCGACCCCGCGTCTCGACCCCTTCGCCATCGACCTGTTCAACCCGGTCTACGGGCAGGCCAAGCCTCCGTTCACGCGCCGCTACAGCGCCAGCGAGAACGTCGGCAACACGGCGGTCTACCTCCAGGACCAGATCGCCCTGAGCCCGGAATGGAAGCTGTTGCTGGGCAACCGCACCGACTTTTACAACCAGACCTTCCGCGACAAGGTCGCGAACGAACGCACCGAGCAGGACCGTACCGGCTTCTCGCCGCGGGCCGGTCTCGTCTACCAGCCGCTGTCGTTCCTGGCGCTCTACGGCAACGTCGCCGCCTCGTTCCGCCCCAACACCGGCTTCGATAGCGCGTCGCGGCCCTTCGCGCCCGAGACCGGGTTCGCCTACGAGGTCGGGACCAAGCTCGACCTGTTCGACGGCCTCAGCGTGACGGCCGCCGCCTTCCACATCGAGAAGGAGAACGTACTCACCACCGACCCGGCAGACTTCTTCTTCCAGATCGCCGCCGGGGCGGTGCGCAGCCAGGGCTTCGACGTCAGCCTGGTTGGGCAGGTCACGCCCGAGTTCCGGGTGATTGGCGGATACGCCTTCATCGACGCGGCGGTCACCCGCGACGAGGTGCTAAGGGTCGGATCACCGCTGCTCAACATTCCACGCCACAGCGGCTCGCTGCTCGGCATCTACGAGGTCCAGGCGGGCGACTGGAAGGGTTTTGGGATCGGCGGCGGGTTCCGCGCCATCGGCTCGCGGCTCGGCGACAGCGGCGTCGAGAGCTTCCGCTTGCCGGGCTACGTCTTGACGGACGCGCTGGCCTACTACCGCTACGAGAACCTGCGCTTCGGGCTGAACGTCGACAACATTTTCGACGAGACCTACTACGAGCGCTCCTACAACACCTTCTGGGTCGGCGTCGGTGAACCGCGGCGCGTCACCGTCAGCATGACGGCGCGGTTCTGATGGGCGAGCGTCCGGAGCCGCCAGAGGCGTCGGTCAGTCTATCGCCCCTGTCCGCCCGCATCGCCTCCATCGATGCCCTACGCGGACTGGTGATGGTACTGATGCTCCTCGATCACCTGCGCGAGACCTGGTTCCTGCACGTACCCGTGGCCGACCCGGTCGACGCACGGGCTGCCCTGCCGGCCGTGGCCCTGGCCCGCCTCCTCGTCAGCCTGTGCGCGCCCATCTTCATCGCGTTGACCGGCGTGGCTGCGTACCTGTTCGGTACCAGGCATACACTGGCGGAGACACGGGCCTACCTGCTGAAGCGTGGGCTCGTGCTGATGGCGCTGGAGGTCCTCTACCTCTCGGAACTGTACTGGGGCGTCGCCAGTCCGACGCTCTGGCTGCAGGTGATCTGGTGCATCGGCGTCTGCATGATCGTCCTGGCGGTGCTGGTCGGCCTTCCACGCCCTGTCCTCCTCGCGGTCGGACTGCTGATCGTCGGTGGCCACAACCTCCTCGACCCGATCCACCTCCAGCCTCACCAACCGTTCTTCCCGGTCTGGGCGATGCTGCACCAGCGTGACGTCATCGCGCTGCCGTTCGGGCTGGTCGCCAAGACGACCTATCCCGTGCTCCCGTGGATTGGCGTGATTGTGCTCGGCTACGCGGTCGGCCCGTGGTTTCTGCCCACCGTCGCGGCGCAAACCCGCGAGCGCCGGTTTGTGGCTCTCGGCTGCGGGATGTTCATTGCCTTCGTGATCCTACGTCTGGCGAACGGCTACGGCGACATGCCCTGGTTCGCCGTCGAGGGCGACGCGCTTCGAACCACGATGAGCTTCGTTTCGCTGACGAAGTATCCCCCTTCGCTGCTGTTCCTGCTGCTGACGCTCGGGATCGGGGCGCTGCTCGTCGTCGCGCTTGAACGAAGGCGCGACGCCCCAGTCGTCGCGGCCTTAGCAGTGTTCGGCGGTGCGCCGATGTTCTTCTACTTGCTCCACCTGACGATCCTGCGGCTCCTGTATCACGGTGCCGCCGCCATCTGGGGCCCGACGCAGGGCAGCGTGTTCGGCGTGGCAGATTACGGGTGGGTGCTGGTCTGGTACGTCGGCTTGGTCGTGCCCCTCTACTGGCCGACGGCCTGGTTCTCGCGCTTCAAGGCATCCCGACGCGAGATCGCCTGGCTCAGGTATCTCTAGTGGAGGAAATCTGACGGATAGAACCCGTTCCCTGGGCCCACTCCCGGCCCCTTGCCGACCCTCAGAAGGTCCGCGCCCAGCCTGTTGAGGCAGAGGTCAACGACTGGGTTGGGTGGAAGCGGCGAGACCGTTTTCGGTCGCCAAATGCTTCAAGCGGACATCAACATCGTCCGCTCAACAGGATCTCGGCGACTTCGGGCACGTCTCGGGTCGCCCGCTCGCACAACCCGGAAAGGTCTGCACCGGAGAAGGCGTGCATGTAGAGGGGGTGGAGGGCCATCTCGACGAACCGCACCGCCGTCGGGGTGGCCTCGGCCAGCGCTGCGTCGGAGGCATCCGTCGCCAGGCATTCGGCGATGCAGCTGACGCACCCCCCGAAACCGATCCGGAATCCCTCACGACCGAGCTCGGGAAATGCCTTCGCCTCGGCGATGGTTAGGCGCATCAGGGCGATGCTCTCCTCGGCAAGGGTGAGGTTCGCGAGCTCGATGCCGACCTGGACGAGACGCTCCTTCAACGACCCACTCGTGGGCACGATGGCCATCCGGGCCTGCAACACGTCGACGTAGCGGAGCACCACCGCCGAGAAGAGGGCCTCCTTGGTCGGGAAGCGCCCGTACAGCGTCGTCTTGCCCGTGTGGGCGAGCTCCGCAATCTGGTCGACCGTCGTGCGACCGAACCCCTGCTCCAGGAACAGGGACGAGGCGACAGTGATGATGCGTTCCTCGATCTGCCCGGCCTGGTCGGCGCGCGGGCGTCCACGCCGCGGGCGGTCCGGCGACGAATGGACGGGGGTACGCTTGCCGGATTGGTCCAAGATCGGAGCCGATTTCGCTGGGGGACGCATGCACCGAAGGTGGTGCGTGCGAACGGCCAAGCCAAGGCGTCCCGCACGGCCGTCCATCTGTGATGGTGAGCGGCGAGCGACCTGCGCGAGGGGGCGGAGCGCCGGCCGGTCGCCGTCATCACGAGGCCGAAGGCCCCGTGATCCCTATCGCCCGAGTGCTAGGCGGCCTGCTTGCCGACCGCGGCCTCGGCGGCCTTTGCGTAACGCTCTTCCAGCGCCTTGCTCTCCTGGCCGAGGCGCTCGAACTCCTCGGCCTGCTTCGAGAGGCCGAGTGCCTTCGCGTAAATCACGTGGCACTGGAACGCTGTGGCCACGTAGGTCAGGCCGGCTCGGGCACCGAAGCCGATGGCGACGTCGCGTGTCTCGTCGTCCTGGGCAGCCTTGACGGACATCTCAGTGCCTTCGGCGATGCCGGCCTGGATACGGTCCTTGAAGTCGTTCGGCTGGGTGTCGAGCTCCTTGAGGAAGTCGATCATCGCCTGCTGCTGGCGGCCGCACAGCGCCGCGCCTTCGCCGGCCAGCTTCTTGAACTCCGGATCGGTGAACTGCCCCTCGGCCTGCGAGGCTGCCGCCTTGCCCTGCTCAGAGGCCGAACGGTAGGCCTGGAGGCCGGCGATGTACCAAGTCTTGATCGTCTCGCGGGACATTCGAACTGCCTGTCTGTTGGGTCGTGTGGTCCGCCACGCCGGGAGCGGAGCGGTCCGCGCACCATACTTGGAGCATTAAAAGGACGATGTCGTCCTATTATGAGAAGTCGCGTTTCGGCCCATGGTTCCTGGCCGGTTCCGGTTTTTCGATCAGGTCCGTCAGCCGACGATGGCGTCGTTGAGGTAGGCCACGAGGGGCTGGGCCGCCGCGAAGGTCTCGACGACCACATCGAGGGCGTCGTCACCCTGGACTTGCTTGTTCGTCAGTTTGCGGTTGGCGCAGAACCCCTTCAAGCGCAGGTACTCGATGGCCGGGTGGTCGGGATCGTACCCCTGAGGCGCCCGCTTGAGCTCGCCAGGGCTCGTCAGCCCGTCGGGGAACATCGCCTTCATCTCGCGGGACTCGACGACACCGGTCCATTTCGGCACCGAGGCCGCGATCCGCTTGCGGATGTTGTCGAGCGCCTTCGGCTCGGTCGTGAAGATGCCCCCACCCGCGTAGCAGGCCCCGGGCTCGACATGGAGGTAGTACGAGGCCGACCCCTGGTAGTCGCCGACACCGTTGAGCATCACGAACAGGTCCGTCTTGTACGGCGGCTTGCCCTTGGCGAAGCGCATGTCCCGGTTGATGCGGGTCACGCACTTCGTCGGCTCGGCGTTCGCCTTCTTCACCTTGGGATCGAAGCGTGATGCCGCGTCGATCAGGAGACCTGCCACCTCGACGAGGTTGGACTTCGCACGCTCGTAGTCGTCCCGATGTTCCTCGAACCATTCCTTGTCGTTGTGGGCCGCGATGCCCTTCAGGAAGTCGAAGGTGTGCTTCTCAATCATCTGGGGGCATTCCTTTCGCCGAAATCGAACGATGGGGTTTCGTGAACAGGACGCGCCCCGAGCGCGGGTGACTTCGCCCCCCAAGCCGCGCGAGCCGCGCGAGCGGCGGCCAGGTGGTCGACCAGGGGCGGCGGCAGGGGTGATGCGGGATGCAGCCATGGCTCGTGGGCGAACCCGGCCGGAAGGCTGGCCAGTTCGGGCAACCAGGCGCGGACGTAGCTCTCGTCGGGGTCGAGGTCGCGGCCTTGCTTGACCGGGTTCAGGATGCGCGGCCCACGATCCTGATTGACCCGGCCGTCGTTGATCGCGACCTGGAGCCAGGTGATGCCGGGCTCGTAGTCGTCGAACAACTCCGCCAGTACCGTTCCGACCTCGAACGGAGGCAAGCCCAGGAGCTGCACCGCATAAGAGGCGGCAAGCTGACGGAGGCGGAAATTGATCCAGCCGGTCGCCTTCAGCTCGCGCATGGCCGCATCAGGCATGGGGATGCCGGTGCACCCGTCCCGCCAAACTTCGACCCTGCGCCGCATCTCCGGCGTGATCGGGAGCGGACGCAGATCGTCCTCATAGCGGGAGAAGGTCGTCAGGAAGCCGGGACGGTAGCGGACGCGCCCCTTGAAGGCGCCGAAGGATTTCCCCGCGACTGTCCGGGCCTGACCCGGGTTCGCGCGATGCCAGGCGCGTTCCGCCGCCTCCGTTTCGGCCCTCGCCCTGTCGCTGGACAAGGTGCCCGCCGCAAAGTGGGTCGATAGTAGGCTTGTGCTCAGCCGGTCTCGGCCCGGCATCCACATGCTGGCCAGGTAATCCCGATCCGGCAGGACCCTGAGGAAGGCCCGCAACAAGGCTATCGGGTGATCGTCCGGCAGCGCCCCCGGTGCGACCTCGACCGCATCGGACAGGAACGGCACGTCGGGTCTAGCTCCGCCCGCTCCCTTGCGACGGATCATCTCGCCGTTGACGGTCAGCAACGGGATGCAAGCCGCCGCCAACTCGTCCGCCCATCGCCGGTGATGGGCAAGTTCCGCGGCCATGCCATCGGCGGCGTTGCGGATGACCACGGAACATCCATGCCGCCGACAGGCCGCCGCGACGGACGTGTCGTCACCAGGGCCGCGCACCTCGAAAGGTATGCCTTTGGCCGAGAAATGCGCCTCAAGTCGCGCCTCGGCTGCCTCCTCAAGGGCGCGCCGATGCGGAGTCCGCCTGGGTCGCCCCCGCCCCTCCGGGGCGATGCGCAGCACCGTGAAGCCCCCGTAGCCGGTCATGGCCCGCCGGAGGGCAAGGTTGTCCTCAAGCCTCAGATCTTCGGCAAGCCAAAGAAGGACCCTGCAATCGGATTGTCGGACGGTCGTAGCATGCATCGGAATGAAATAGGACGATGGCGTACTATTTCAATATCGGGGTCGCAGGTAGAATGCGGATCGTCCGCTTCTTGCCCAAAAGCTAAAGTCCGGGCCTGTCCCGAGCCGTAGTGGCCGGACGGCCGACGGACGACCGCTTATGGGAAGCGCTGATGACGAGTTTGGCGGCTGGGTTGGGTCGGGACCCGTCCGTCCGCTCTACGACCGGGTTGGGTGGTTTGCGGTCCGTCCGCTTTCGGGCGCCTGAGTCGCGAAGCCGTCAGTCGGCATTCAGGGGATGCAAGAGGTCGATCCCTCCCGGCGGCATCCCTCAAGTGGTCGCGCAGCCCGACTTCGATGACCGCCTACGAAGCGCATGCGGTTCGTTCGTTCACGATCCGACGCGCGCCGAACAGATGGCCTGTCCGAGGAACGAAGCGGCGTTCGCCACCGCCGCCTGTCCGTCCGCAAGTTCGGCGTGGAACATGTGCCAGACGTGGAACATGCCGGGCCATATCTCCAGCGAGACGCGAACGCGGTTCTCGCCCAGGTGCGATGCGAGCCGGATGGCGTCGCTAAGCATCAATTCGGCCTCGCCGATCTGCACCAGGATCGGGGGTAGCCCTCGGACGTCGGCGAAAACCGGCGAAGCCTCTGGGCTGTTCGGGAGGGCGCCGCCGAGGAAGGTTCGAGCCATCAGGTCGAGGCCCGCCTTGGTGTTCAGCGGATCGAGGCCCTCGCGGTTGAACATGGATGCGCCGGTATGCTCCAGGTTCGCCCACGGGGAGAGGGCGGCCCCGCCCGCGGGTAGCGGCACGCCGGCGTTGCGGGCCATGACCATCACCGTGACCACCATGGCACCGCCCGCGGAGTCGCCCGCGAAGGTGACCGACCGTGGGTCCTGGCCCTGGTCGATCAACCAACGGTACGCGGCGAAGGTATCCTCAATCGGGGTCGGGAAGGGATGCTCCGGAGCGAGCCTGTAATCCGGCAGGTAGACCCGCGCCTTCATCGCCTTGGCGAAGGCGCCGGCCAAGCCGTAATATCCGCCCGGTCCTCCGACGATGTAGGCTCCGCCGTGGATGTAGAAGAGCACCCGGTCGCCGGCGACGTCCTCCGGCGTCACGAGAGTGCCCGGGACGCCGCCCATGTCGACAGGTTCGATCCGAACGCCGTCGGGCGTCGGATGCTCCGCCATCTTGTCGATGTAGGAGCGCCGGATCTGAGTCAGGGTCACGTCCCTGTTCTCGCCGAGGATGACGGGGCCGAGGTCCTGGAGGCTGCCGGCCCACTGGTCGAGCCGCTGGGTCACGAGATCGCTGAAGGTCATGATACGCGCTTCCTATCGCCGATAATCGGTTCAGGTGACCCATATATGCGGACGATTGGCGAATGTGCGTCAACACACCGGGGACCGGGTAGACCGCATGTCATCAGGAAACATCGGAGACATCGCAGCGTTCGTGGCGGCGGCGGAAGCGGGCAGCTTCGTCGCCGCCGCGCGCATCCGAGCGATGACGAGATCCGGGATCGCGAAGAGCGTGGGGCGGCTTGAGGGCCGCCTCGGCGTGCGGCTGTTCCATCGGACGACGCGAAGTCTCGCCCTGACGGACGATGGCCGTATCTTCCTCGACCGATGCACCCAAATCCTCTCCGATCTTGAGGATGCGGAGCTATCGATGGCCAACGGGAGCGGCGAACCGCAGGGTCTACTCCGCCTCACGGCTCCGGCCACCTTCGGACGGGTGGTGATCCTGCCCGTGCTCAACCGGTTCCTGGCGTCGTGGCCGAAGCTGCGTGCCGAGGTCAGCCTCACCGACCGGGTCAACGACATCATCGACGATGGCTACGACTTGGCGATCCGGATCGGGGAACCCCGCGAGCACGGCAGCCTGATCGCCAGGACCCTGACGCGGCAGCAGGATGTCGTCGTGGCAAGCCCGGGCTACCTGTCCACGCGACCGCCGCCCCTGCATCCCGACGACCTTACGGACCATGCCTGCCTGAGCTATCTCAGCGCCGGCCAGCACCGGGGTTGGCGCTTCGCCATCGATGGCAGGACCGCTTCGATCCGACCACGGGCGCGGCTCTCGCTGGATGGCGGCGAGGCCTTGCGGGATGCCGCCATCTCCGGTGCTGGCCTGGCCTACCTGCCGAGCTACGTTGTCGACGATGACGTCGCGAACGACCGCCTGCGGACCGTGCTCTCGGCCTACGCAGCTCCCCCCGTCCCGATCTGCGCGCTTTATCCGAGCCGGCGCCACCTGGCCTCCAAGGTCCGGCGTTTCATAGACCTCGTAGCGGCCGAGCTCTGAACCTTCGGCGTGCTTGGGTCATGTTCCCGGCTCGGCTGATGCCACGAGATCCACGTCGACTCCCACCTCCAGGGCCACCCATTGCCCCGATGCCCAGGGGCCCTGGCCGACACCGAACTCGGTGCGGACAAGGTCGAGATGCCCGACCGCGTGCGCCTTCCCGCCGTCGAGGGTGAAACGGAACGGCAGTGTGACGGGCTTGCTCTTGCCACGGATGGTCAGTGTGCCGACCGCGTCGTAGCGGCCGTCGCCCTTGTCGACGAAGCGGGTCGCCTCGAAGCGGGCCTTCGCCTCCGCCTTGACGTCGAACCAGTCCTTTTGCGGCAGCGCCTCGTCGCGCTGGACGTCGCCGGTCTTCGCCGAACTCAGGTCGATCAGGACGGTGGCGTGGCCGGTCTCGGGCTTGGCGGGGTCGAAGTCCACCGCCGCCTCGAAGCGCTGGAAGCCCCCCGTGAACGGCACCCCAACCTGAACACCCGAGAACCTGATCGCGCTCTTCGAAGGATCGACCTGCCACTCGGCGGCGAACCCGTGGGACGGCACCGTCTGGAGGGCCAGCAGGACGAGCAGGTGACGGACGTTCATGACGATGATCTCGTGAGGGGATGCCCGCCCGCGCCGCGCAGGGCCAGCGACATGCGGCGCAGGACGTCGTCGCGAAGAACCCAGTGATGGCGCAGCGCCGCCGCCACGTGCAGCAGTACGAGCAGGCCGAGGAACCAGGCGCCGTAGGCGTGGACCCACTTCATCACCGCCTCGCCGGCGGCGGGATCGACGAGTCCGGAGAGAGGCAGGTGCGGCCATGGAATCTGCCCGAACAGCACCGTCGGGATGTTGAAGGGCGAGAGCGAAACGACGGCCCAGCCGGCGAGCGGCAATCCAAGCAGCAACCCGTACAGGGCGAGGTGGGCCGCCGCGGCCGCCCGGCGCTCACGCGCCGGCATGCCGTCAGGATGGGGCGGCGGCTTTTGACCGAGACGCCACGCGAGACGCAGGACGGTCAGCAGGAGGACGGTGATGCCCACCGACTTGTGCCACTGGTACAGTTGGAACCGGCGCATCGGCGCCAGGTCCCCGTGCACCATGAGCAGGCCCATCCCGAGCAGGCCCAGCACGCAGAGCGCGCTGACCCAGTGCAGCAGGATCGCCACGCGGGTGTATCGCCGCGTTGCTTCCGACATGACCGCCCTCCGTCTCCCGGACCCAGGTGTCAGTCCTGACGCTCGAAGGCGCCCGCGATGGTGAGGTGAAGATCGTCGCCGATCAGGGGCACGTAGGTCTTCACGCCGAACTCGGAGCGCTTGATCGTGCCGGTCGCGTCGAAGCCGACCGTGTACTTCTTGCTCATCGGGTTGGCGCCGGCGCCGACCAGGGTGACGTCGAGCGTGACGGGCTTCGTGACGCCGTGCAGTGTGAGGTTGCCCAGTACCTTCGCCTTGTCCTTGCCCTGCGGCTCGACCTTCGTGGACACGAAGGTCATCTCCGGGAACTTGGCCCCGTCGAGCCACTGGTCGCCCTTGAGCTCGCCGGTGAGCTTGTCGCTGGTGGTCGAGACCGAGGCGACCGGGATCTTGATCGAGAGCTTCGACTGGGCCGGGTTCTTCGGATCGAGGGTCAGGGAGCCCGACACGTCCGAGAAGCCGCCGTGGTAGTTCGAGAAGCCCATGTGCGAGACCTTCCAGCCCACCTGGGTGTGGCCGGCGTCGACGGCATAGGTTCCGGCCTGGATCTGGGCGGGGTCGCGCGTCGGCGGTGTCTGGGCCAGGGCCGGGGCGGCCAAGGCGAGGGTCAGCGCGATGGTCGGGATGAGAAGGGTCTTCAACGTCGTTCTCCGGATGGGGGCGACGCTGGTCGCCCGGGGTGCGGGTCGGTCCCGAGACGGGGACCTCTGCGGCCCCTTCTTCTTCGATCACCGGGTCGTTCGATAGCCGGTATATATCGATGCGATCCATCGGACATGGCGATGGATCACGAAGGCGGCCTGGACCGGTCCGTGTCGCTCAGTTCGACAGGCGCTCCCGTCCCGAGGGCGCATCGAAATCGAGGTCGGGGCCGAGGGGGACGATGCGGCTCGGGTTCAGCCAGGGGTGGCTGCCGTAGTAGTGCCCCTTGATGTGCCCGAGATCGACCGTCGGTCGGATAGCCGGGTGCTGGTAGAGGTCGCGGGTGTAGGCCCAGAGCGCCGGGTACGTGACGAGCGCCCGGCGATTGCACTTGAAGTGGCCGTGATAGACCGCGTTGAAGCGCACGAGGGTCGTGAACAGCCGGATGTCGGCCTCGGTGAGCGCATCGCCGACCAGGAAACGCTGTCCGGCAAGGCGCTCCTCAAGCCAGTCGAGGGTATCGAAGACCCCCTCGATGGCGGCCTCGTAGGCAGCTTGCGTCGTGGCGAAGCCGGCTCGGTAGACCCCGTTGTTGAGGTTCGCGTAGACACGCTCGTTGACGGCGTCGATCTCGGCGCGGTGGGCCTCCGGATAGTAGTCACCCGCGGTCGCCCCGAGCCCGTCGAAGGCCGCGATGAACATCCGCAGGATCTCGGCGGATTCGTTCGAGACGATGCGACCGGTCGCCTTGTCCCACAGCACCGGCACGGTCACGCGCGTCGTGCAGTTCGGATCGGCCAAGGTGTAGAGCTGGTGGAGCGCTGTCACGCCGTTGACCGTGTCGGGGACGACCCCGGGGCCCGGCGCGAAGGTCCAGCCGTCCTCGCCCATCAGCCAGTGCACGACGGAGAGGCCGACCATCGGCGCGAGCCCCTTGAGGCTGCGCATGATGAGGGTGCGGTGCGCCCACGGGCAGGCCAGGGAGACGTAGAGGTGATAGCGTCCTGCCTCGGCCCGGAAAGGACCGTCGTCCGCGGTGACCCGGTCCCGGAAGACCGAGGGCGGCCGACGCAGCGTGCCGTCGGACAGCACGCTCTCGATCCCACCGGTGCGCCATACGCCGCCGATCAGCTCACCCATGGCTTGGCTCCCCCAGTGCTTTCTTGACGGCCGGCGACACCTCGGTGCCGAGCAGCGTGATCGAGCGCTGCATCGCCTCGGTCTCCAGCATGGCTGAGCTCATCTGGAAGGTGATGCGCGAGAGCCCGCCAAGCGCCTCGCTCGCCGCGAGGACCTTGTCGCGGACGGTGCCGGGCGAGCCGATCAGGAAGGCGCCCCCGGGGCCGCACATGGCGTCGAACTGGGCGCGGGTGACGCGGGTCCAACCGCGCTCGCGCCCGATCTCGGTGAACATGTGGGCCCAGCCGGGGTAGAAGGCGTCGCGGGCGGCGCGGTCGGTGTCGCCGACGAAGCCCATGGCGTGGACCCCGACCTTGAGCGCCTCCGGTGCGTGGCCCGCCCTGCGGCCGGCCTCGCGGTAGAGGTCGACGAGGGGGCGGAAGCGCTCGAAGCCGCCGCCGATGATGGCCACCATCAGCGGCAACCCTAACGTACCGGCGCGGGCGAAGGAGGCCGGGGTGCCACCGACCCCGAGCCAGATCGGGATCTGCGCCTGATGCGGCCGCGGGTACACGCCCTGGCCGTTCAGGGGCGCCCGGAAGCGACCGCTCCAGGTCACCTTGACCTCGTCGCGCAGCTTGAGGAGCAGGTCGAGTTTCTCCGCGAACAGGGCGTCATAGTCCTGCATGGCGAAGCCGAAGAGCGGGTAGGCCTCGCCGAAGGAGCCCCGCCCGACCACGATCTCGGCGCGCCCCTTGGCGATGAGGTCGACAGTGGCGAACTCTTGAAAGACCCGCACCGGATCGGCGGCGCTCAAGACCGTGACCGCACTGGCGAGGCGGATGCGCTTGGTACGCGCCGCCGCGGCGGCCAGGATGACCGTGGGGGCGGCATCAAGGAACTCCGGACGGTGGTGCTCGCCGATGCCGAAGACGTCAAGGCCGACCCGGTCGGCGGTCTCCACCTCGGCCAGCAGCGCTTCCAACCGGTCCGCCGGCGGGACCGTTCGGCCCGTCGCCGGGTCGGGAATCGTGGCGGCGAAGCTGTCGATACCGATTTCCATCGTCTTGTCCTCGGCGGGATCGGTCGGGCCGACCCGCGGTCGCTCAAGGCCGGCGATGCCGTCGGCCCTTCGATTGCCTGTCGGTGCCGGGCTCAGGCGGCGAGCGCCGCGACCTGCGCCTTGGCCTCGGCGACGGCGTGCTCCTTCGTCTCCCCGCCCTTCGCGAGGCCCTCGGCCCGCACGATGGTGATGTCGGTGAGCCCGATGAAGCCCAGCGCGACGCGCAGGTAGCTCTCCTGATGGTCGAGGCCCGCAATCGGGCTGTCCCCGGAGTAGGCGCCGCCGCGGGTCGAGGCGACGTAGACCGTCTTGCCCTTGACCAACCCCTCGGGGCCGTTCGGTCCGTAGTTGAAGGTCTTGCCGGCGACGCAGACCCGGTCGATCCAGGCCTTGAGCTGCGACGGGACCGAGAAGTTGTACATCGGCGCGCCGATGACGATGACTTCGGACGCGAACAGGTCGTCGACGTAGGCGCCGCCCTTGGCGAGATCCTCGCCGAGGGCCTGGCTGCCGACCTCGCCGCCCTGGAAGACCGCCAGGTGGGCGTCCGACAGGTGGAGGGTCGGGTCGGCGACGAGGTCGCGTCGGATGACCTCCGCGCCCGGGTGGAGCGCCTGCAGCCTGGCCACGATGTCGGCGGTGAGCGCGCGGCTGACCGAATGAGCGCCGAGGATGCTTGAATCGATGTGGAGGATTTTAGTCATGGTGTGGGCCTACGGGCGAACGATAAGGGTATCGGGGTCGATGGCGGGAAGCCGCCACCCCCGAGGACACGCTGATTAGACGACCCGCCCGGGCATCGAGGAAGCCAGTTCGTTGCGATGCTTACCATCGGGCGTGGCGATGGACGACGGTGGTGAACCCTGTGAGGATCGCGGCGTTCTCTCACAGGAACATGCCGCCGGAGACCTCGATGCGCTGTCCGTTGACCCAGCGGTTGGCGTCCGAGAGCAGGGAGGCGATGGCGGGGCCGATGTCGTCGGGGAGGCCGACGCGGCCGAGGGCGGTCTGGCCGGCGATCATCTTATTGAGCCCGTCGTTGTCGCGCACGACGCCGCCGGCGAAGTCGGTCTCGATGGCGCCAGGCGCAATGGCGTTGACCGCGATCCGTCGCGGTCCGAGCTCCTTGGCCAGGTAGCGGGTCAGCGTCTCGACGCCGCCCTTCATCGCCGCGTAGGCGGCGTAGCCCGGCAGCGAGAAGCGGGTGAGCCCGGTCGACAGGTTCACGACGCGGCCACCGTCGACGATGACCGGCAGCAGGGACTGGGTCAGGAAGAAGACGCCCTTGAGGTGGATCGACATCAGCCGGTCGAACATCTCCTCGCCGGTCTCAGCGAAGGGCGCGGCGATGCCGATGCCGGCGTTATTGACGAGGAAGTCGACGGTCTCGCGTGACCAGGTCTCCCGCAGGCCCTGCCGAAGTCTGTCGACGAAGGCCGGGAAGGATGAAACCTCCGCCGTATCCAGCCGGAGCACGATGGCCTTCCGGCCGAGTCCCTCGATCTCGCGTGCCACCGCGACCGCACTGCCCTCGTCGCTCCGGTAGGTGACCACGACGTCGACGCCGGAGCACGCGAGGGCCAGGGCCGTGTTCCGTCCGAGGCCTCGGCTGCTGCCCGTCACCAGGGCGATCTTGTTCGTGTCCATGGGCTTTCCCTTCGATGCGGCGGCATTCCGTCGGACACATCCCATGGCCGCGACCGCGATGGCACTCCGTACGTTTCGATGTTATCCATCGGCTTTCCCGATGGATCGCTCTCCCCATGCTCGACGGATTGTCTCTGGACCAGTTGCGGATCTTCGAGGCGGCGGTCGACGAGGGCAGCTTCTCGGCGGCGGCCCGAAAGCTTCGGCGGACGCAATCCGCGGTCAGCGAGACGATGGCCAACCTGGAGGCGCAGCTTGGGGTCGTCCTGTTCGACCGGAGCGCCCGCTACCCGCGCCTCACGACCGAGGGGGCCGTGCTGCTCGCCGATGCCCGGGCCATCGTCGCGGGCGTCAACGGCCTGAAGGCACGGGCCAAGGGCATCGCCGGCGGGTTGGAGCCCGAGCTCACCGCCGTCATCGACGTGTTCTTTCCCATTACCGCCTTCGCCGAGGTCGCACGGGAGTTCCGGGAGAGCTTCTCCGCGACCCCGCTGCGCCTCTACGTCGAGGCGCTTGGAGCAACTGTCCAACCCGTTATGGACGGGCGCGCGAGCTTCGGCCTGGTGGGTTCGCTGCCTACCTTGCCTGCCGGCCTCACGGCCGAGCGCCTAACCAGCGTGACCTTCGTCATGGTCGCGGCGGCGGATCACCCGCTCGCGGCGCATCGCGGACTCATTCCGAAGGCCGCGCTGGCCGAGCACGTACAACTCGTCCTGACGGACCGATCCGATCTCTCGGCCGGGCGCGAGTTCGGCGTGATGTCGCCCTCGACCTGGCGGCTGGGAGACCTCTTCGCCAAACACGCCTTCCTGCTGAGCGGCCTGGGCTGGGGCGGCATGCCGCTTCACATCGTACGCCAGGACATCGACGACGGCCGCCTCGTGATCCTGTCCATCGAGGATATTCCGGAAGGCGGCCTCTCGCTTCCGATGTCCGCGGTTTACCGGACGTCCGAGCCGCCCGGTCCGGCTGGCCGCTGGATGATCGAGCGCCTCAAGCAATGCCCGAACCAGGCTTTCGTCGAGGAAGCGGTTGACGAACCAGGAAATGTGTAATACCGACGGTGACACACCAACGGTTCAAACGCTCCGATGCCAACCAGTTCCCGCTTCGTCGTCGCCGTCCATGTCCTCGCCGCGCTTGCGGTCGGTGACGGAAAGCCGATGCGGTCCGAGGATCTCGCCTACTCCGCTAACACCGGGGCGGTCGTCATTCGCGGGTTGCTCTCTCGCCTGAACGACGCTGGCTTGACCAAGTCCCAGTTGGGGGCCGGTGGCGGCGCCCTGCTCGCCAAGGATGCCGCAGCGATCCGCCTCATCGACGTCTACGAGGCGGTCGAGGACACGGAATTGTTCACCCTTCACCGGACGGCGCCCTGCGCGAACTGCGCCGTCGGGGGCAACATCCAGGAAGCGCTCCGGCCGACCCTGGATCGGGCGCGCAAGTCGATGGAGGGCGAGTTGTCCGGGGTCACGGTCGCCGACATCGCCGCCGAGGTGGCACGACTGGGCAAGTTCACGATCCCTCTCGTCTGGTGAAGCTTTACCAAATTCTGTCGTAGCGACGACGACATACTATCATATATGTCATCCCGCGCGACCGATCATGGCGGGTCCTCGGCCTTCGGGGCGCCGACGACCCGTCTTCCCCAGCCCCGCATCCAAACAGGAAACAAGTCCATGAGTATCGGCATCATCGGTTCGGGCGCCCTCGGTTCGAACGCGGCCCGGGCCTTCGCCGCGAAGGGCCTCGACGTCATCCTCTCGAACAGCCGCGGTCCGGAGTCCCTTGCGGGCCTGGTCCAGGAGATCGGGCCGCACGCGAAGGCCGGGACCATCGCGGAGGCCGCGGGCGCCGACATCGTGCTGGTAGCCGTGCCGTGGGTCCACATCCAGGCGGCCCTGCACGGCCTGCCGGCGTGGAACGGCCGCGTCGTCATCGACGGCACCAACGCGGTCGAGTTTCTCGCCCCCGACTCCCCGGACCGGAACGACGCGAGCAACCCGCTCGCCGCCTACGGCATCAAGGCCATCGACCTCGGCGGTCAACATTCCAGTGCGGTGTTCAGCGAGTTCGTCCCGGGTGCCCGCGTGGTCAAGGCGTTCAACCACCTCGACGTCAATGTCCTCCCTGAGCCCGAGACGGCCGGCGGCAAGCGCGTCCTGTTCTACTCGGGCGACGACGTCGCGGCGAAGGGCGCGGTCCGCGACGTGATCGAGACCGCGGGCTTCTTCCCCATCGACCTCGGAACGCTGGACGTCGGCGGGCCCCTGGCTGGACTGCCCTTCGGGTCGCTCGCCACCCTGAACCTCGTAAAGATCTAGGTGGGCCGACCATCGACCTCGGGGGCATTGCTCCCTGGGGTCGATGAGAGAGGCTGGCGTCCGGACTGGCATGAACGTCCGGAGGCTTGCTGCCGACGCTCGCTATTAAGACCGCTGGGATTGACCGCCCTCCGGGCATCCCCCCTACTCACATTGGACGCGGCGAGAAGACGGGAACCCGATATGCCACTGGTCCACGTCAACGGTCTCTCCCTGAACTATGAGTTGACCGGCCCTGGCGGCGCGCCAGTCGTCGCCTTCTCTAACTCCCTTGGGACGACGATGGCGATGTGGGACGGCGTGGCGCCTCGTGTCGCCGAACGCTATCGGGTGCTGCGCTACGACACTCGTGGACATGGGGGCTCGGCCACCCGCGATGAATCCTGCGAGATCCTGGACCTGGCAGGGGACCTCCGCAACCTGCTCGACATTCTCGGCATCGAGCGAGCCCACTTGGTCGGCCTTTCGCTTGGCGGCATGACCATGCAGGCATTGGCGGCCGCCGAGCCGGAGCGGGCGTCGAGCCTGACCCTTATGGCGACCGCCGCCCATCTGCCGAGCGAGTCGATGTGGAACGAGCGGGCGGCGACCGTACGCGCGACGGGGATGGCGGCGATCATGGAGCCGACGTTCCAGCGCTGGTTCACGCCGGGCTTCGCGGAGCGATCTCCTGCCGTGTTCGTGCCTATCCGGGACGCCTTCGCCGCGTGCAACCCGGCCGGCTATGCGGTCGCGTGCGGAGCGATAGGCCGGATGGACCTGCGGCCCGTGCTGAACCGCATTACGGCGCCGACCCTCGTCGTAGCCGGACGCGACGATTCGTCGACGCCACCGGCGATGGCCGAGGTCATCTGCGAGGGCATCCCCCAGGCGGAGTTAATCCTGTTGCCGCGTGCCGCGCATATGCTGGCCGTCGAGCGACCGTATCCGACCGCAAGCCATCTGCTAGCGTTCCTTGATCGGCACATGAGTTGACAGTCAGATCCGATGGGATCGCTCTCTGCATGTCTGCTTTCGAGGGAAGGCCAAGTCCCTAACCTACGGCGTGGTTGGGTCGGATACGGCACGTCCGCTCCAGAGCGAAAAGCCAAGGTCCGCTCCCCATTCATCCCGGACGTTCGTGGCGGTAACCGGTGTCAGATTTCCAAACTTAGCCTTCTAAGGTTGGTCGACCCGTTACGCCCACTTCGTCTGATGGAAGTACAGCTTTGGAAGTACGGACTGCGCCTGGACTGCGGGAGCTCCTGTGTCAGGCCTCCGCGATCACGCCGCGACACCTGGCCCGGGTGTAGTCGGATACGATAAGGGGCCCCGAAGGGCCCCTGCCGATCACATGCGATGGTGGCGATGGCCATGCCCGTGGCGCATCATGTGGCCACGGTGGTGATGGTGGTGCCGCATCATGTGCCCACGATGATGGTGATGGCGCATGCCGTGGCCGCGATGACCGTGCATGCCGTCCATCCGGACCTCAGTCACGGCGGTCGGGGCATCGACGGCACCGACCATGCCGGGGGCGGCCGAGGCGGGAGCGACCGAAGCGGCACCCAGGGTTGCCAGGATGGCGGCGGCGAAAAGGGACTTTCTCATGGGCTTCCTCACGTCGTTGTCGGCAATGCGTCGAAACAGACGGCACCCGAGCCTTGTGAACGGCTCCGCTTCCAAGACCGTTCCGCGGGGTACGTTCTCCTCCTACTCGCGTGCCTAACGGAACATTCGACTTCCGCTGGGCTGGTCGGCCGGCCCGACGTTCGACTCAGCAGGCAATGACATCCAACGGCGCTCACCCCGCCCTGGCCGGCCAACGATGATGCAGGTCGTCGATGACGTAGGCGTGGGCGTGACGGCGGCCTCCATGCAGGTGCGGGTGCCGGACGTCGAGGTCTGCGTGGGCATGCTCGATCACGTCGGGGTCCGCCGCCGGCCATAGCCGGGCCGCCGTAGCGACGCCGGCAAGCGTCACAGCCCCGAGGATCGCCAGCGTGGATGGCATCCCCACGGACGGGCTCAGCCACCCGGCCAGCGGATAGGTGAGCAACCACGCGGCATGGGACAGGGCGAACTGGGCGGCGAAGACGGCCGGGCGGTCCTCCGGGGTCGCCGAGCGGCGCAGGAGTCTGCCGGTGGGGGTCTGCACGGCGGCGTAGGCGATGCCGAGGATCAGCCAGGTCCCGAGGAGAAGCGGCCAACCGATGGTCCCGCCCCATGTCATGGCCGCGACACCCAGGAGAACCGCGCCGAGCAGGGCCGCCGCCGGGATCATGATTGCGCGGTCCGATAGCCGGTCGAGCAGTCTTGGCAGTGTCAGGGCGGCGATCATGGAGCCGCCCCCGAACAAGCCGAGGGCGAGGGCCACGTCGGTCTGGGGTCGGTCCAGGAGGCCCTGCACGATCACCACGGTGTTGACGATGACCATGGCGCCTGCCGCGGCGACCGCGAGGTTCAGGGCGAGCAACCCGCGCAGGCGCGGCGTCGCGAGGTAGATCCGAAGGCCTCGCGTCGTCCGGTCGTAGACGCCGCCATGCGGGTCGGTCCGGGCGGCGGTCGGCAAGGTCACGGACACCACCAGTGCCGCCGAGCACATGAAGCCGACGACCGTGCCGCCGAACAGCGCGTTGTAGGGGACCACGGTCAGGAGAAGGGCCGCCAGGGTCGGGCTGAGCAGGTTCTCCATGTCGTAGGCGAGGCGCGAGAGCGAGAGGGCACGGGTGTAGTCCCGTTCGTCCGGTAGGATGTCCGGGATGGTGGCCTGGAAGGTCGGGGTGAACGCCGCCGAGGCCGATTGCAGGACGAAGATCAGGGCGTAGACCTGCCAGACCTGATCGACGAAGGGCAGCGTCAGTGTGATGGCGGCGCGGACGAGGTCCGTGCCCACCAGGAATGCGCGTCGTGGCAACCGACCCGTGAAGGCCTGGGCCACCGGGGCGACGAGGACGTAGGCCACCATCTTGATGGCCAGCGCCGTCCCGAGGACGGTGCCAGCGCGGTTACCGGCGATCCGGAATGCCAGAAGCCCGAGGGCGACCGTGAGCAGACCCGTGCCGATCAGGGCGACGACCTGGGCCGCGAACAGGTGACGGTAGGTGCGATGGGCGAGGACGCTCAGCATCGGAAGCGCCTCACAGGTACTTCGCGAGCAGCTTGAACTCGGCGAGGGCGTCCTTGGTGGATTTGCCTCCCTGCCCGACGCCGTCCGCGAGGCAGTGCTCCATGTGGTCCTCGATGAGGACGCGCTTGGCGTTCGTGATCGCGCTCTCGACCGCGTGCAGTTGCTGGGCGAGGTCCACGCAGGGGCGGCCTTCCTCGATCATGGAGATCACCCCGGCGAGGTGGCCGTGCGCGCGCTTCAGGCGCTTGACGATATCCGGATGCGAGGCGTGTTCCATCCCGCGATCCTATCCCCCCGGAGGGGATGCATCAATCGGCGTCGCTTGCTACGGAGGCGTGTAGTGGCCGGCCGGCGGCCCCTTCTCTCCGAGCAGGTCCGTGACGTGGTCCTCGGCCGGATGGCCGGTGGCGCCACGATGCACTGCGGAGCATGCCGCGAACCTCGGACCCGAAACCGTCATGACCAACATGCAGGTGCCGTCGTACCCCATGCGCGTCGCCAGGGTGATGCGCGCCTCTGGCCATTCCAGGGCGTTCGCGGCAGGCCCGATCCGGGCCTTGCCATGGCGCTGCACGCCTTCCCGCCGCATCGCCTCCCAACGCCGACGCGGCGGCGACGTCGCCGAGCGGGCGCCCGACCCAGACCAATTGCTGCAGGCCCTGGTCCCGGCAAACGACGAGGATGATCTGCGCCGTGTCGGAGCCCGAGGCGAGCGGCCGATCATGGAAGTAGAACAGCCCGGTCAGGTTCGCCTCGCGGTCGACCATGGAAGGCGGCGCGATCCGGTCGACCGGTCCCCACGAGAGACCGAACGGTGCCTCGTCGCCCGAAGCGGCCGCCGGCGTCGAAATGGCAGCCCATGCCGCGATGGCGAGTGCTGGACGGCACGGCATCGGGCTACTCCGCCGCGTTGAGGCAAGCCGGGGCCTCCGTTACCCGCGCCGATGAGCTGACCGTCGTGGTCCGGGCGAACCGGGCATAGAGGGCGGGGAGGATCACCAGCGTCAGGAGGGTCGCACTGATGAGGCCGCCGATGACGACGGTCGCGAGCGGCCTCTGGATTTCGGCCCCCGTCTCGGTCGCCAGGGCCATCGGCACGAAGCCCAGCGACGCCACCAGGGCGGTCATCGCCACTGGCCGTAGACGGGTCATCGCACCCTCCAGGATCGCCTCGCGGTGCGGCTTCCCTTCCGCGATCAGCTGCTTGATGTAGGTCAGCATCACGAGCCCGTTGAGGACCGCCACCCCCGACAGGGCGATGAACCCGACCGCCGCCGGCACCGAGAACGGCATCCCCCGCAGCCATAGGGCGGCGATGCCGCCGGTGAGTGCCAGCGGGACGGCGCTGAACACCAGCAGGGCGTCGCGCGCCGAGTTCAGGGCCGAGAACAACAGCAGGAAGATCAGGAAGAAGCACACCGGCACCACGACCATCAGGCGCTGCCGGGCCGAGGCCAGGTTCTCGAACTGCCCGCCCCAGGTCACGTAGTATCCGGCAGGAAGCTGGACGCCCGACGCGACCTTGGCCTGCGCCTCCGCCACGAGCGATCCGATGTCGCGGCCGCGCACGTTGGCGGTGACCACGACCCGGCGGCGGCCGTTCTCGCGCGAGATCTGGTTCGGCCCCTCGGTGACGGAGAAGCTCGCGACCTGCTTAAGGAGGACTGAGGACGCCCGCCCGTTGACGCCCGGGGGCAGCGGCACGGGGATGTTCTCCAGGGCCTCGCGGTCCTCGCGCACCTTGTCGTTCAGGCGCACGACGATGGGGAAGCGCCGGTCACCCTCGAAAACCATGCCGGCCTCGCGGCCGCCGATGGCCGCGCCGATGACGTCCTGGATCGCGGACGTGCTCAGGCCGAGCCGTGCGGCCTCGGTCTTGTTGATCTTGATCTCTAGGAACGGCAGCCCGGCGGTCTGCTCGACCTTGACGTCGTCGGCGCCCTCGGTCCCGCGCAGGATCGCCGCGACCTGATTGGCGGCCTTGAGCATCGGCTCGAACTCCTCGCCGAATACCTTCACGGCGAGGTCGCCGCGGGTTCCGGCCAGGAGTTCGTTGAAGCGCAGTTGGATGGGCTGGGAGAACTCGTAGACGTTGCCCGCAAGCGCCCCGAGGGACTTTTCGATCTGCTCCTGCAACTCGGCCTTCGACAGGTCCGGGTCGGGCCATTCGTCTTGGGGCTTGAGGATGACGAAGGTGTCGGACGAGCTCGGCGGCATCGGGTCGGAGGCGACCTCGGCGGTGCCGGTCTTTGAGAAGACGTAGGCGACCTGCGGGAATCGGCTGATCGCCTGCTCGACCTTCAGCTGCATCGCCTGCGACTGGGTCAGGGAGGTCGAGGGGATGCGCTGGGCGTTCAGCGCGATGCTCTTCTCGTCGAGCTGCGGGATGAACTCCTGGCCAAGCCCCCTGAACAGGAAGCCGGCGCCGACGAGCAGCACCAGGGCGACCGCGACGAACGTCATCGGAACCCGCAGGGCGGCGCCGAGGACCGGTCGGTAGGCGGCCTTGATCCCGCGGATGAGGACGTTGTCGGTCTCGGTCACCTTCCCGGTGATGACGATGGCGATCATCGCCGGGACGAAGGTCAGCGAGAGGACGAAGGCCGAGACGAGGGCGATGATGACGGTCAGCGCCATCGGCTCGAACATCTTGCCCTCGACCCCGGTGAAGGTGAGGAGCGGCACGTAGACGAGGATGATGATCGCCTGCCCGTAGAGGGACGGCTTGATCATCTCCTCGGCCGACGCGCGGACGGTGACCAGGCGCTCCTCCAGGTCGAGCTTGCGCCCGAGCTCGGCCTGCCGCTCGGCAAGATGGCGTAGGGCGTTCTCGGTGATGATGACCGCCCCGTCGACGATGAGGCCGAAGTCGAGGGCGCCCAGGCTCATCAGGTTGGCGCTGATGCGCCCCTGGACCATGCCGGTCATGGTCATGAGCATCGCCACCGGGATGACGAGGGCGGTTACGATGGCCGCCCGGATGTTGCCGAGCAGCAGGAACAGAATGACGATGACGAGGGCGGCGCCCTCGGCCAGGTTCTTGGCGACCGTGCGGATGGTCGCCTCGACCAGCAGGGTCCGGTTAAGGACGGTCTGGACCTCGACGCCGGGCGGGAGGGTGCGCCTGATCTCGGTCATCTTCGCGTCGACGGCGGCCGAGACAGTGCGGCTGTTCTCGCCTATCAGCATCAGGGCAGTGCCGATGACGACCTCGCGCCCGTCCTCGCTGCCCGACCCGGTGCGCAGGTCGCGCCCGATCCGGACTTCCGCGATGTCCGAGATGCGGACCGGCACGCCGCCGCGCGTGATCACGACCACGGAGCCGATGTCCTCCATGGTCTCCAGGCGACCGGCGGCACGGACGACGTAGCCCTCGCCGTTGTCCTCCAGGTAGCGGGCGCCCTGGTTGGCGTTGTTGGCCTCCAGCGCCCGGCCGATGTCGGCGAAGGACAGATCGAGGGCCGTCAGCTTCATCGGGTCCGGCTGGACGTGGTACTGCTTGTCGAAGCCGCCGATGCTGTCGACCCCGGCGACCCCCGGCACGGTCTTCACCTGGGGGCGGATGATCCAGTCCTGGACCGTGCGCAGGTAGGCCGTTCGTTCGAGCTCGGTCGCGAGGCTCTGGCCCTCCGGGGTCAGGTAGCTCCCGTCACCTTGCCAGCCCGCCTTGCCATCCGGGGAGACCTTACGATCCTTCGGTTGGGCGTAGTGGATCGACCACATGTAGATCTCGCCCAGGCCCGTCGAGATCGGCCCCATGTGCGGCTCGGCCCCCGGCGGCAGGGTCGACTTCGCCTCACCGATCCGCTCGGCGACCTGCTGCCGTGCGAAGTAGATGTCGAGCTTCTCAGAGAAGACGGCGGTGACCTGAGAGAAGCCGTTCCGCGAGAGCGAGCGGGTGTATTCGAGGCCCTTGATCCCGGCGAGCGCGGTCTCGACCGGGTAGGTCACCTGCTTCTCGATGTCGACCGGCGAGAGCGACGGCGCGGTGGTGTTGATCTGCACCTGGTTGTTGGTGATGTCCGGCACCGCGTCGATGGGGAGCTTGGTCAGCGAGAACACGCCGAAGCCCGCCGCCAGCAGCGACAGGAGCACCACGAGCCAGCGCTGGTGGACCGAGAAGTCGAGGATCTTCGAGATCATGGCCGGCCCCCTCAGTGGTCGTGGTCGGCTTCGGCCTTGCCGAGCTCGGCCTTCAGGACGAAGGAATTTGCCACCGCGACCTCGTCCCCGGGCTTCAAGCCAGTGAGGATCTCGAAGGCGTCGTCGTCGGCCTTGCCGATCGTCACGTCCCGGCGTTCGAAGCCCTCCGGGGTGCGGACGAACACGACCTTCTCACCGCCGATGGTTTGGATGGCGGATTTCGGCAGCCGGACAGCGACCTTGTCCTGGGCGATCTCGACCTCGGTGGTGACGAAGGTCCCGGGTCGCCAGGTCATCTCCTTGTTCGGCAGGGCGACGATGACCCGGGCCGAGCGCGTCTCGGGGTTGAGGATCGGGCTGACGAAGACGACCTTGCCCACGCCGCGGGAGGCGTCGTCGCCTCCGACGATGGTAACCTTGGCGCCCTCGCGGACCTTCGACAGCTCCGTGGTCGGGATGGCGAGCTCGATCCACACGGAGGACAGATCGGCGACGGTGTAGACGTCGGCCGGGTCGCCCTCCTTGCCGACGGCGGTTCCGACATCGACCTTACGCTCGACCACACGGCCGGCGAGCGGGGACTTGAGCTCGTAGCGGCGTAGCGAAGATAGGTTCGGGGTGGTTTCGTCCTTCTTGGCGGACGTCGCGACCTCGGCTGCGTTGAGCCCCAGGGCCGAGAGCTTCTGGCGTGCCAGGTCGACCCGAAGGGTCGCCTCCGAGTAGGCGGCCTTGGCGTTCAGGAATGCGGACTCGGCCGAAATCCGCTTGTCCCAGAGGGCCTGCTGACGGTCGAAGTTGGTCTTCTCCAGGTCCACCTTGACCGTCGCGGTGAGGAAGTCGCTCTTGGCCTCGGCGACCTCGCGGCTGTCGAGGACGGCCACGACCTCGCCCTTGGCGACCTCCTCGCCGAGGCGCTTGCGCATCTCGGCCACGGTTCCAACGACCCGCACGGGGACGCGGGCGATCCGGTCGGCGTCCTGGGCGATGGTGCCGGGCACCAGGAGATGTCGCGAGAGGATGCCACCCTCGACCGTGGCGAGCTTAATGTCCTGCTCGGCGGCCTGCTCGGCTGTCATCTTGATCTTGCCCTCGCCCTCCTCGTCGTGGCCGTGCGCCTCGCCTTCGGCGTGCTTGTGCTCGCCGGCAGGCTTGGGCTCGCCGTCGGCATGCTCGTGGCCATGCTCGCCATGACCGTGGCCATCGTTGGCTGCGGGTGTCGCCGTCTTGGTCATGGCCGCGTTGGTCGGCGGCGCCGTCCGGGCGTTCGTCAGGCCGGCGGCGGCGAGCGCGCCCTGCACGACCTCGGACACACGGGGGAAGGCACCGCCGACGGCGATGCCGATGGCCAGGAAGGCCACGGAGAGGAATGCACGCATGGGAATGGGCCGGGTCCGCCAGGGACGTCGCAGCGCCGCTCATGCGGCTTGGGACGGTCCCCTACTGGGGGGTTCGCGATGGTGAGGCGGCCGGGACCCGCGAGGAGCCGGCCGGGACGCGCCACGGGGGTGGCGACGTCGCCTCAGGCGCGAGGCGGCCTGGGAAGGCGGTCGGGCGAGACCGATCCAATGGCGGTGGTCACGGTCGCGTAGGAAGCGCGCGCGGTCCCGAGGGACGGCAAGGCAGGCGTCCCGTCTACGTGCAGGGCTTGGTGGCAGCCGCAATTCGCATGGCAGGCTGGGCAAGCGTCGGCATGGTCCTGCCTTGCGGCATCTGCCGGGGCCGACATCGAGAGTTCGTGGCTGACCGAACGGTGGGCCTCGGCGGAGTGGATCGCGCCGGGGACGACGAGCGCCATGACCAGGACGAGCGAGAGCACGCGGACGGTGGTCGCCCACCAGCCGCGCATCCTCTCGTAGGCCCTGATCCGGTATCCCGTGGTCATGGTCGCCTTATGAACGATTCAGTGCCACCCGTACATGCCAGGCGGCCAAAGCCGAGTGCCGAGCTTCAATAGTCGTCGTGATGGTGATGGTGGTGTCTGCGCTCGCCGTAGAATTCCCGATCCCTGTAGAAGGCCCGGTCGCCGTAATCCCGATGCGGACGGTGGATGACGACGTCGTCGTGGTCGCCGTGGTGGTAGCGGTCGACGTGGACGTCGCCGCGCCGGTCGAAGTCGCCGCCGTAGTATTGGGCGGACGCCGCGGCCGGGGCGAGGATCAGGCTGGCGGCGACCAAGGCAGGGATGCGGACACGCATGGCTCGTTCCTTAAGGGATGCTGCCGTCAGGATCGGCTTCGACGGTTGAACGAAGCCTGAAACCGCCGTTCATCCATCGGCGGCCGAAAGTACCGAACCAATCTCACGGCACGCGGATGCAGGGCTCCTCCGGTCGCTCGGGTTGAAGGCATCCCCTTCCATTCAAGCATGTTCCCGATGGCTCAGACGACGTGGGCGGGGGCGAGGGCGCAGGCGGTGTCGGCGCTCGTCTCGACCTGCAGGGTGGTGTGACCGATGCCGAACCGGTCCTTGATGCCGGCGGCCGCGTTCATGAGGAAGGCGTCGTCAGGGCGGCCGCCGGGCATCAGGAGATGGGCGGTCAGGCAGGTCTCGGTGGTGCTCATCGCCCAGACGTGCAGGTCGTGCAGGGCGGTGACCCCGGGCAGTCCTTCGAGGTGGCTGCGGACGGCGGCCGGATCGATGCCCGGCGGGACGGCGGCGAGGGACAGCGTGAGGCTGTCCCGCAGGAGTCCCCAGGTGCTCCAGACGATCACCGCGACGATGGCGAGGCTGACGACGGGATCGAGCCACGTCCACCCGGTGTAGAGGATCACGAGGCCGGCGATGACCACGCCCGCCGAGACGGCGGCGTCCGCGGCCATGTGCAGGAAGGCGCCCTTGATGTTGATGTCGCCCTTGGCCCCGGAGGCGAACAGCCAGGCGGTGATGCCGTTCACGAGGATGCCGACCGCGGCCACGATCATCACGGTCTTGCCGGCGACCGGGACGGGCTCGCCGAAGCGTTGGATCGCCTCCCAGGCGATGGCGCCGACCGCGACCAGTAGGAACACCGCGTTGAACAGGGCCGCCAGGATCGACGAGCCCTTCATCCCGTAGGTGTAGCGGGCGCTCGGCGCGCGCTTGGCCAGCACCATGGCGACCCAGGCCACCACGAGGCCGAGCACGTCCGAGAGGTTGTGGCCGGCATCGGCCAACAGGGCCATCGAGTTGCCCAGCACCCCGTAGGTTGCCTCGACGGCGACGAAGCCGACGTTGAGGGCGATGCCGATGGCGAACGCCTTGCCGAAGCTCGCGGGGGCATGGGAATGGCCCGGCCCGTGTGAATGGCCCGCATGGCCCTCGGCCGAATGGGCCTCGTGGTCATGCGATCCATGATCATGGCCGGCGTGTACGTCGTGCGTCGTCATGGCGTCCTGTCCGTGGCGGTGTCGGTCGATGGATTGCGGCTCGGCCTATTCGGCCGGCGCGGAATGGGGCGCGAGGGTGCCTTCGCGGTGCTCCGCCCAGGCCTGGCGCAGGATCTGGACGGACGAGGTCAGGAAGATGCCGGCCATCACCGCGGCGACTGCGAGGTCCGGCCAGGCGCTGGAGGAGCCCCACACTCCGAGCGCGGCCACCATCACGACGACGTTGCCGATGGCGTCGTTGCGCGAGCACAGCCAGACCGACCGCACGTTGGCGTCGCCATCCTTGTAGCGGCGCAGCAGCAGGACCGATCCAAGGTTCGCGGCCAGCGCCATGACGCCGATGACGCCCATGACCTCCGCCCTGGGCACGCCGAGGACCATCGTCTGGTAGACGGTGCTGCCGAAGACCCAGAGCGCCATCAGGAACAGCGACGCGCCCTTGAACAGGGCGGCCTTGGAACGGACGGCCAGCGATGCGCCGATGACCGCGAGGCTCAAGCCGTAGGTCACGGTGTCGGCGAGGAAGTCGAGGGCGTCAGCCTTGAGCGCCTGCGATCCGGCGAGTTGGCCGGCCGCCATCTCGGTCACGAACATCGCGCCGTTGATGCCGATGACGGTCCAGAGGACTGCCTTGTAGCGTGGGTCGACGCCGTCGAAGACCGGCACGCCTCCCGAGCAGCATGACCCGCCGGCGTGGTCGTGCGCCTGCGCAGGAGGGCCGGGGATCGCGATCTCCGGCGGGGAACAGCAGGAGTCGGCCTTTGTCGTCGCGCAGCAATGGTCGCTCATCACGTCTCCTTCCCATCGGTCGGAGGCGACGCTACAACCTCTAGCGGCTAGAGGTGCAAGCGGTAAATCATGGACATCGCAATCGGGGAGCTATACCGGCGGACCGGCGTGAAGGTGCCTACGATCCGGTACTACGAGCAGGTCGGGCTCATGCCGGTACCGCCCCGGTCGGCCGGGTCGCAGCGCCGCTACGGCGAGGCCGATGTCGCGCGGCTGAACTTCATTCGGCATTCCCGCGAGCTCGGCTTCGAAGTCGACGCCATCCGGGAGTTGCTGACCATGAACGCGTACCCCGACCGGTCATGCGCCGACGTCGACCTGATCGCCCGCCGCCACCTTTCCGAGGTAGACCGGCGGATCGAGCGGCTCATGGCGTTGCGGGGCGAGCTCGACCGGATGATATCGGAATGCGGCCAGGGCCGCGTTGGCGAATGCCGGGTGATCGAGACGCTGTCCGATCATGCGAAATGCGCGCACGAAAGCCATTGAAGCTTACGCAGCTTGCTTCGGGCCACCCCTACGCGGCTTCGAACTACGAGCATGGGGCAGGTGCTAATGCACCTGTGCCGACGAGTGAGACAATGCGCTTTGAGCGGTGCCGCAACCGACCAAATGGAACGCTGGTCCGTGGTCGGGGCTTGCCTTCGCTCTGCGACAGCACGTCGGGACACAAGGAACGCCATGTCCAGCGATACGGAAAAGCACCACGCCCTGATCAGCGGCCTCAAGGCGGCCATGGGCAAATCCGACGGATCGTTCGAGCAGGCGGTCACCGACGCCTTCGAACACGTCTTTGACCATTTGGACCGGCTCAACTCCCACGTCTCGCTAGGTGGACCGGAAGGCGAAGACCGCCATCTGAAGCCTGGCGAAACTGCGACGCTTCGGTAGGCCCAGGGTTTCCGACGAAACCTCGGAAGGTCGAAGTGCCTGGCCGACCAAAAAACCGATCTAAACGTAGACGAGGCCGCCTCACCAAAGAAGCGGCCCCGCCATACCTGAGGTTAAATTAAACGGAACTTTGGTCCCAAAAACGGATCATTGAGCCAGAGATCACAAATCAGCATGCGGCCTGAGTGGATGCTGCATCGTCAATTCCAATCAGAAACTTGATGTCAAGCTTGAGAGCTAACGTGTCCGTCGTCAGATGATTTGGGACATTCTGCGAAGTTCAGGAGCGGAGGCTCTGGTCCATCTGGGGTAAGAGGTTAGGCGGCCTGCGCGTGGTGGCGCAAGCGGCGATCCATGAGGGTCTGGCGCTTGATGCGTTCCCGCTCGGCCAGGATCCCTTCGCCGCGTCCGAAGTAGACGTCAGCGGGCGTGAGGTTGCTCAGGCTCTCATGGGCTCGGGCATGGTTGTAGTGTTCGACGAAGTCGGCAACCTGCGTCTCCAGTTCGCCGGGCAAGTAGGCGTGTTCGAGCAGGATGCGGTTCTTGAGCGTCTGATGCCAACGCTCGATCTTGCCCTGCGTTTGAGGATGGCATGGCGCACCGCGGATGTGAGTCATGCCCCGGCTGCCGAGCCAGTCAGCCAGGTCGCTGGCGACGTAGCTCGGCCCATTGTCGGAGAGCAGGCGTGGCCGATGCATCACCCGCGCCTGATCGAGCCCAGCCGCACCCAGCGCCAGGTCGAGCGTGGCGGTGACGTCGCTGGCCTGCATCGTCGTGCACAGCTTCCAGGCCACGATGTAGCGTGAGAAGTCGTCCAGCACCGTCGACAGGTAGTACCAGCCCCAGCCAACGACCTTCAGGTAGGTGAAGTCCGTCTGCCAAAGCTGATTGGGCGCGGTGGTCTTATCGCGGAACTCGTCGGCGGCCTTGATGACGATATAGGCCGGGCTGGTGATCAGGTCCTGAGACTTGAGCAACCGGTAGACGGTCGCTTCCGAGACGAAGTAGCGACGCTCGTCTGTGAAGCGCACCGCCAGCTCACGCGGACTGAGTTCAGGCTGCTCCAGAGCCAGGGCAACGATCTGCTCGCGGATCTCCGCAGGCAGGCGGTTCCAGACCCGGCTCGGCCGCGAGGGATGGTCATTCAACGCCTCGGGGCCGCCGCGCTGGTAGGCGTCGTACCACCGGTAGAACGTCGAGCGCGTGATGCCGAGCTTGTCCAGGGTGGTACGTACCGGCAGGTGGGATTGCTCGACGAGCCGGATGATCTCCAGCTTCTCGGGGGCCGGGTACCTCATGCTTCGTCGCCCCCAGCCCCGCTCATGCTTTTTTTAAGCAGACGGTTCTCCAGGACGAGATCAGCTACGACCTCCTTCAGCGCCCCCGTCTCGCGGCGCAGATCCCGCACCTCGTCCGTCGTTGCCGCACGCGCCGTGTCGCCGGACAGGCGCTTCTTGCCAGCCTCCAGGAACTCCTTGGACCAGCCGTAGTACATCGAGGCGGCGATCCCCTCACGTCGGCACAACTCGGCGATGCTGTCCTCGCCACGCAAGCCTTCCAGCACCACGCGGATCTTCTCCTCGGAGGAGAACTGCCGACGTGTGGCCCGACGAATGTCCTTGATCACCGCTTCTGCCGGCTTCTTGGCCGGTCCGGATGTCTGCTTCATCTTCGCTCCTTAGGGGCTACGATGAACCAGCCATCCTCCGTTCGTGAAGACCCTCAATCTGTCCCACAGGTGCTGACGTCGGACACCCTTGCGTAGCTACCCGTATCCGCGTCACGCCAGCGCGGATGGACCGCCCGGGTCCTGGGCGCGGAGCCCAAACCCTTCGCTCATCCCTGCTCCAGTAGGTTCGTGAAGTTCGCGACGATCCCGGGCGTCCGGCTGCCCTTGCGGGACGAGGCCATCAACCGGACATGGTAGCGAGCACCGTCTGCGCCCCCGACCGTCCGCTCGGAGGGCCGGCTTGTCGCCAGCACTGTCGGGATCTCGTCCGAGAGCCACGTCAGGGGGATCGGCGCCGAGAAATTGAGCAGGGATCGGCCGATGTCGCTTGGCTGAAGGCCGAAGATCTGCGCCGCGGCGCTGGTGAACATGCGGATGTGGAGATCCGGCGTCAGGAGCACGCTGGCGATGTCCATGCCCTCGAACAGCGTGGCTTGGTCGTTGCTCAATTGATCGACGGCCTCGATCTTGGACGTCAGCTCGGCATTCACCGTCTGAAGCTCCTCGTTCAGAGACTGCGTCTCCTCCTTCGAAGCCTCAAGCTCCTCGTTGGCGGCCTGCATTTCCTCGTTGACCGATGACAGCTCCTCGTTCGAGGATTTGAGCTCCTCCAGTGAGGTCTCGTATTCCTCGATCACGGCCTGGAGCCGTTCGCGCGTCACGCTCAATTCGCGTTCCAGGCCCTGAAGCGCCGTGTCCCGATCGTTCGCCACCAAGGCCCTCTGCCGCTCCTTTTCAACGGGCGCAGCGGCTTCGTTGAACACGACCAGGAACAGCGGCTCGGTCGCGCCGGGCGTGTCCAGCGGCTTGACCACCAGGGAGATCGACTGGAAACGGCCGTCTGGCAGCGCGACGCCGATGCCGTCGCGCACCACCCGAGTGTTGCCCTCGATCGCCTCGCGTAGTGCCGTCCTGAGATCCAGCCGCAGGCCCTTGCGTGCCATCGCGGCCAGTTCCCGGGTCGGCTGACCCGGCACGACCTCCAGGTGATCGCCGATCCGCGGCGAGTAGTGCACGGCCTCGCCCGTCCGCGACACGACGGCGTGGGGCGGCGTGAACTCGGACAGCATCAACGTCTCGACTGTGTGCCGCAGGGCCGCATGCGTCGTGACGTTGCGCCGGTGCAGCTGGCCGGCACTCGCGAAGATCGGCGTGTCCGGCCCGGACATCGACGGCAACCGGGCCGGCGGGATCGTATCACGGGCTTGGAAGATGCGGTGCCGCTTATTGGTCGTCTCGAACAGGTCCTCGAATCGCGTCACGTTCTCGGACATCCCGATGAACAGGTAGCCGCGCGGGCGTAGAGCGTAGTGCAGCACCGGCAGCAGCTGCTGCTGGGCCTCTACGCCGAGGTAGATCATCAGGTTGCGGCAGGAGACGAGATCAAGGCGTGAGAACGGTGGGTCGCGCAGCACGCTGTGCGGAGCGAAGGTGCAGAGGTCGCGCACGGCCTTCTCGACCACTGCGCTGTCGCCCTCGACGACGAAGTGCTGCGCGATCCGCTCGGGCGAGACGGCGGACAGGTAGGCCGTCGGGTATCGGCCGGTCCGGGCGACCGTGAGCGCGCGCTCGTCAATGTCGGTAGCGAAGATCTGTACGCGCGGCGGATCCGCCAGGGTCAGCATGTGCTCGCGCAGGAGGATGGCTAGGGAGTAGACCTCCTCGCCGGTCGAGCACGCCGGCACCCAGATCCGCACAACATCGGTCGCCGCGCGCTCGTCGAACAGCTTCGGGATGACGTGGGTGGCCAAAGCCTCGAAGGCGGCGGCGTCGCGGAAGAAGTTCGTCACACCGATCAGCAGATCCCGAAACAGCATTCCAACCTCGGCCGGATTGGAACGCAGCAGCTTGAGGTAGCCGTGCGGCCCGGCCGCACCCACGACGCTGATGCGCCGCTGCAGGCGACGTACAAAGGTGCTGGGCTTATAACCCGAGAAGTCATGGCCGACCTGCGAGCGGAGGATGGCGAAGATCTCGTTTAGTAGCTCAGCGTCAGGCTCCCGCGCGACCGACTCGGCCTGCGCATCACGCGCTGCGGCGACATGCGCGGCGATCAGGTCGCCCATCCGTTCGGCCGTCTCGCCTAAGTCGACGAAGCCGGTCCGCAGCGCGCTGATAGGCATGTCGGCGGTGTCCGGGCCGTCGCCATCCGCGGTCTGGGCCAGGGTCAGGCCGCCGTGCTCCTTGATCACCTTGACGCCAATGGCGCCGTCGCCGTCGCCGCCGGACAGGATTACCCCGACCGCGCGCTCCCTCTGGTCGAGAGCCAATGCAGTCAGGAAGATGTCGATCGGCTTGGTCTCGCGGACCTTCGGCTCAAGCGGCGTCAACGTCAGCCGGCCGCCCGCGATTCCCATGACGAAACCGGGCGGCATGACGTAGACGTGGCCTGGTCGGACCGACACACCGTCGGCGGCAGCCTCGACCTCAAGCGGGGTGAACCGGGCCAAGACGTCCGGGAGCAGGCTCTTGTGCTCCCGGCCGAGATGCGTGACGACGACGAAGGCGGCCCCGATCGTCGCCGGCACCCCGCGGAAGAAGCCTTGCATCGCTTCGATGCCGCCCACGGACGCGCCGATGCCGACGATCAAGAAGTGGTCCTGGTCCATCACTGCGTTCTGAGCCTTCGGATCGATGCCGCGCCGTTCGTTGCGTCTCAGCATCATGCGTTCTTGCCCGATGTCGAGGACGGACCTACGGATTAGCCTTCGTTCGCGGCCTCCTGCACGACGTAGGCAAAGCAGCGGGCCCGGGCCTCGGGGCTCTTCAGCCGAACGAACAGACGCAGCAACACCACTGCGTCAGCGGTATGATCTAGACTCGCCATGGCGGTTTCGTTGTCCGGTATCTCAGCTGGGTCGGCCGTCAGGAAGGTCGCGACCGGAACACCCAGCGTCTGGGCGATGCGGCCTAGCATATCGGGGCCGTCGTCCTGCGGATCGTCACCGTTCGCCATGGCTTTTCGCCGATCTCTGTGACCCGTCGGTCAATGCACTGCGATCCCGGCCATCCGCGGTCCGATCACGTCGGCAATGCGACGACCGACATGATGTAGCACGTGACCGAGGAGCAGACGGGTCTGGGTGTCAGACTCGTTTTCGGCGGCCTCGTAGGCCTCGATGAGAGACATCACCAATTGGTTCGACGGGCCGAGGTTGTCATCTTTGCTGCATGCTAGCGGCCCTGCGGCGGACTGCTCACGTGAGCGCCGCACGAGATCGCGCGAGACCTGAAGCGTTTGCCGCGCCTCTTCGGCCGCAGCACGCAACTCACGGGCAACCTCAAGGCACCGATCTGCTTGTAGGCGGCCCATCAGGAGCGCTCCGGTTTATGTCCCATGTTCGCACATGGACTAATAATGTGAGACGGTTCAGAGCGTGCACTAAATTTCTAGAGGCGGAAATCCTGAGATCGAAATCGATTGTGTTGGGAGTATCGAACGTCAGCATCCAGCGCAGGTCGACTTTTTGCAGTTTTCGCATAAAGCGAGCAGACGTAAGTATGCTCTAAGCACTCAGGTCTTCACCTCAGAAATTGCCGAGAAGCGGACCTTAACCTACCTCCCGGGAGCAGCTATTCTGCTTTCAATCGGTAAGGCCTCTTCTTGCCCTTGCCGCTAGCAGCGGGTCCCCTTCGCCATGTCGAGGAGACGCTGAGTCTCTGCCAATGTCACATTCAGCTTCGCTTGCGCATCGCGAAGCTCCACAATCAGCCCAGCTGTGCGCCTCATCTCCGCCCGTCCTTTCCGGAAGCGTAGCTTAGAGAATTGTTTTGGACGCTTTCGCCCGTGATCCAGAACCTCCTCGAAAGGAACCACCATCAGAATGGTACCATGCGCGTCGGTGATCTCGAAGCCATACCGGATCGGGTTCTCCGCGGTGGAGGCCAGATCAGAGCTCATTCCCGGCACGGCCTTAAAGGCCTCAAGATAAGCTGCCTCAACGCTAACGAGCTCCAGGCCTATATCGTCGCAGTCAAGGCCGTCTGGGCCACGGAGGTGAAAGTAAAACTGAGTCATATACGGTGCCCGGTGAAAGTTTCTCCATCTTGCCAGCCTGCTCGGGTCTTTTCGGATCGTCAAGGCCGAGGCCGTACCCAGGAAATCCACCGGATCCAGCCGACTAGTTCCTTCCTATCAAGTGTCCGGAAGCAGACATTCCGACCTTCCGCAAAGGGTCGTGAGTGGGCTTGGCGACGATGTCCGCTTCCTCGCATCGCTGCCCCAAAGCGGACCAGCTGAAGTCCACCCGACCCGGTCGTTGGCCTCGATCTCAACAGCCTGGAAGCGGACCTTCCGAGGGTCAGCAAGGGGTCGGAAGCGGACCCAGGGCATCGGCTCCATCCGTCGGATTTTGATTGCTAGCCACCGTCTCCTTGGCGTTCCGTCGCCCTCATTTCGCTCCTTGGCTCGCTTCCCACACGGTCTTATGCGAGCTTGACGCTATGTCGGGTCCTGAGAGCGGTTCAGTCTTTGATGCCGGTTACGAAGCGCCAGCTTGCAGCCTCACTCTTGAGCACCTCCTATATTGAGGCTCGGGATATGATGGCAGGCTTCGTTTTGGACGAAGCGACCAAGTTCCTCGATGCACCTTTTGCGATTACCAGCGCGGCTGTCTTGCGGCAGGTTTGGAGTACGCGCGGTATCGAGTTTCGAGCTATGGACATCCAGTTCACAGGGCTGCCCGAATCTCTCCGCGTCCTGCAAGCGATCCCTTCAGAGACGTCGCTCGTACAGGAAATCCTGCGCTCGGGACCTCATACCCTGTACGTATTTCACCATGGGGACGGGTGTCAGATCGTTGGCGCTGTCCTGCATGGCAAGGCGAATGTCGAGCTTCCTAACCCGCTGGTTCCTAAGCGTGGACGTGGAGGCCGCCGGCCTCGGTCTGCGCTCACCTCCAAGCAGCTCGACCTTTTTGGCGCGGCCTTCGCTTGATGCGCCGAAGAACCTTCATGTCGTTCGAAACATGAATGTCGCCGATGGAGAAAGCATCCGGCGCGATGCCTCCGGCGACCTGTTTCGGGGGTCGTACTCTATGGCTACCGAATACCCTGGACACACTGGAACCTCGATCACCGCTCCGGGCCGCCCCCCTTCCTCACTGAACCCTTCTTGATCGGCTTCCGTCGTACCCGCTCTTCTCCCATTGCCGGATCGGCGACGAACCCAACAGGCATAGGCTCTGGCGGACTGCCGAGCTTGCTCGCCTTCGAAGATTTTCCAGCGATCGCCGTGAGAAGCTCCCCGGTGGCGTGGAGGTGTAAGTCCAGCCAATCCCCCAGCGAACGAGCCCAGTCGTCGATACGTTGGAGAGCCCGGCGGTGACCGAAGCGCTGGGCCAGCTGTCCCGGCCTCGACATCACACCAGTCGATGCACCAGTCAGGCTCTGCGCCAATCCGGCCGCCCGGCTGAGCTGCTGACCGATCGGACCGACGCTCTCATGGGCCAAAACCTCCAGCCGCCGCAGCATTCGGACCCGGCCGAAGCCCACCGGCTCGGCCTCTTCGATTGCCTCACGGGGTGGGGATATCATTTTGGCACCGACCAGATGGCGAGCGAGTGCGGCCGTATCGGCAAGCTGACGAGCTAACGGTTCGGCCACTCGCTCTGCCCAAGCCGCCATCTGCGTCACTTCGCGTCCACGCCCCACCCCGCGCCGCAGGCTGGCCCGGATCAGTCCACGGTTTTCAGCCGCCTCGACGGGCGCCAGTGACAGGGCCAGGGTTTGCCGCGCCGATGTCTGCGCCGCTCTCGCACCTGCCACCAGCATGGTCGCGGTCACCGCCGCAGGCTCACGCGTCAGGTTGACCGCGATCCGAGCCCAGATTTCGTCTTCGGTGACAGTGCGCGACGCTCCGATAGGACGGCGCCTCTCGAGTGCCGCCCGTTCCGCGGCTTCGCTGCAGACAATGTAGCTGCGGCCACGGTGCCGGCTGGCGGCGGTGTATCCCCGGAACGCATCGACGAGATCCGAGCCGCGCGGCATGACAACGATGCTCTCCTCGCTCGTCACGCCCTGGATGCTGTCGATCGTCAGCACGTCGCCGCATCCGAGCCGGTACCGGGCGTTGTTGGGATCGCTCGCAGGACTTAGAAGCGTCGCCCAAGCCACCAAGCCGGACCGGCCATCGGTGTCGCGCAGGTGCAGCCCCTTCGTCGGGTCGACCGCCTCGACGGTCAGCACGCTGCCGTTGACCCCGATCTCAAGGGTCTGGCCACTGGCGCTGCGTGCGGCCGTGCGCGCGTATAGCCGGACCCGGTCGCCCACCGCCAGCGTGAGCTTGAACTCTCGCCCAGCATTGTCGATCGCCTGTATCACCCAATCCGGTCCGGAGAGCTGGCCGGCCGTCCGACGCCGGTTTCGGATCGCGCCCGCCACCATCAAAGCGTCGACGTTGGTTGGTGCGCTGACCGACAGGCTGTAGCGTGGGTCGCCGGCATGAAGGACGTGTCGCTCCCACCACAACTCGGCGAGCGCTTCGGCGACGGCCTCCGGGCCACCGGGTACCAGTTGGGCGGTACCGTCCGCACGTTTGCGCGCCAGCGCTTCGGCCGCCCGACCCTCGCGAAACAATCCGGTGGTCTCACGCTCGAGCTGCTCACGCTGGCGCACGGTCGAATGGATCTCCGGTATCGCTTCGACGCCGAGCGCCTGCTGGAGCAGCTCGATCACTGGCCCGGCCGCCACCGAGGCGCACTGGCGCGGATCGCCCACCGCCAGCACGCGGAAGCGGCCGTGGCTGGCACGCAGCTGCATCAGACGGAGCAGGTCGCGGGTGCCAATCTGTCCAAGCTCGTCGATGACGATCACGGTCTCCTGGCCCAGGTCAAGCTTGCCACGCTCGGCTTGTGCCAAGAGCTTGGCCAGGGCGAGGCAGCGCTCCTTTGGAATGCCGGTCTCGGCCAGGGCGAGGGTCTGCTTCCAGCCGGAGGCCGTTCCGTAGACCCGGACACCGGCCGTGCCGTAAGCGTCGACCAGCGGCTGCAGCAGGGTGGTCTTGCCGCTGCCAGCGACGCCGATCACGGCGGTGAATGCTCCCCCTGTACCGAGCGTGTTCATCGCGGCGCGCTGGCTGCGTCCGTGTTCGGTAGCAACGAAGTCCCGACCCGAGCGTGCTACCGCGGCACTGATCGCGTCCGTACCGAGCCTCCCGTGCGTCTCCGCGGCCGCCTCGCGCACGAGTTCCATCAGCTCGGCTTCGCGCTCGACATGAAGCCCGGAGGTGTACTTTCGAGCAGCCCGCTGCCAGCCTGACCCATCCAAGTCCGGATCGGGGGCGCCCGGGAGAAGCATGACGCGCCGCCCCTCCTGGCGCACGCCGCGTGTATGGATAAGGTTGAGTACCGATGCGACATCGCTGGGAACATCGATCCCCGTCGCGATCAGAGCGCGGGCTGCGGCCAGCCGCACGCGACTTTCCGGCAGCACCGCATTGTTGTCCAGCTGCGGCTCGAGCAGGTCGAGAGTGACCGCGTAGGCATTGTCCAGACGCTGCGTACGGGTCAGGGGCGGTCGTGCGGGCTCGGTGTCGAGCACGCTGGAATGCTTGTACCCCAGGGCGGCCGCTTCAGCCTGCCAGCTTACGCGATCGCCGAGGTCATCCCGCTTAGCCGCCCGCGGGTCACCCTGTACCCCCTGCTTGAGCATGGCGACGCGGGCGGGCTCATCGAGCTCGTTCCAGTCGAGGCCGAGCTTTTCGGCCTGGGCGTACGCGGCGGCCGTGCCGATGACGGTGCGCTTGGCGAAAGCGGCGCGGACATCCTCCGGGATCGCGGTGATACGGGCCGAACCGTGTTTGGGATCGAGCGCAACTGCGATCCCGGCACGGCGCAAGTTTTGTGCGAGGTGGGCCTGGAAGATCGCCCCGAGCTCGTGCACCCGTCCCTGCAGGCGCTGTAGGTCGAGGCCTCCGACCCGGCCATCAGGGGTCAGAACGAGATTCATGGTCGGACAATGTATATGCAGCTGGGCGTCCCCCACAGCGCCAGGGGTCGGTCGGCTGGTCCAGTGGTCGAAGGCCAACCATGCGATCGCGCCGGCCTCGGAACCGCCACGTCCGGCCTTGCCTCGGCGCGCCCGGCCAATTTGTGGGGCGACAGCGTCGGCCATCGTCGTTTGGACAGCGTTTTGAACAGCGAGTGCGATCACCGCCCGCTCCGCCTCGGTTGGGGCCAGGGCCCACGCGATCGACACCGACTTATCGGCGCTGAAACACAAATCGATGAAGGTGACACGTTCCCCGGCTTGGAGCTGTTTGCCTGGAATAGGCCGACCGTCGGCACGGTGCCCGGAGAGCAGGTTGGCCACGGCGGCAAGGTCTAGCGGCGCTTCTGGATCGAGTCCGAGCACGCGGGCGAGGCGCGGGTCGAGATCCGCACGCAGCCGAGGTACCGGTCGGCCCGCATCTGGTCCGGCATCCAGGTCATGCGCCCAACCATAGTAAGCGGCGACCTCCTTGAGGTCGGGCGGCAAGGTCACCTGCATGAGGTGGCGCCCCATCGCGAGGCCGGGCGTACTGACCCGCCCGGTCAGGTAGGTCATCACAGCCGCGGATCCTACGGCGTGGCCGGCGGAGATCCGCCGACCTGCTGACAGATTAGGGTCAGGAGGTCACCGTTTACCTTGAGCAGCTGAGCGATCTGGCTCAGGTTCCGATTAAGGGGGCTGAACTCGCTGCTCTCCCCTGGAGAGGTAGCGGCTTCCATTATCTTGCGAAGTAGCTGGGTATGGAGGTTGGCGGTCTCGGTCAGTGCATCCAGCGCCTGCATTATCGCTACGGTGAGCCCGGCAAGGCGGTCTAGGGTCCAGGGCGGGTCATCCGCTAGATTGAGAGGCGCCGAAGGAACGGGACGGGCTGTCGGGTTGGGCATCTCATCGCTTCCTGCACCAAGGGGTGCCTTGGTCTGTGGGTTGAAATTTAGGGTGAGGATCGTCCGATTGGCGTCGTGTCGCGTACTTGTCCGAAACGGATCGGACACGTCGTTTTGACGGCTTAAAGGTTTGGGGAACCCTCTTCGAAAACCAGGCAGTGTCGGATAGGGATTAGGTCCGGCAATGCCCACTTCTCGGTCCAACCGAGCTTCCTGCGTGGTATCACCAAGGCGAGGGGCTAGGGCTCTTAGTCGGCGCGGGAACGTTCAATTGTACGACGCAGCGTCGACGCTCACTATCAAAGGAGGAGCGCTGTTCATGGCATCGCGCGATAAGTGCGTCCAAATCGGCGTTGAGTGGGATAAGACTACTCCAGGTTCGGGCGGAAAGTTCGTCGAGCCCGAATATCCACTTTAGGCGCTCTGCCGCAGTGTAACGGCTTCCAAAAACCTCGCGTACGCCGAGGTTGTAGCCGCTACTTACCCCGATAAGCAGACTCACTGCTATGATTAACCCAAGTACAATACCGTAGCCCGCGACTGTTGAGCGCAGGTCTATGCTTGTGGCGCGCTGGATGCGAACAGTCTTTTCCTCGAATGATATTTCAAACTCACTCCGTTCTGCAGTATCTTTTGCCACAGCTACTCTATAATGCTTAATAAATTCAAGTATTTGATGATTTTCGTCTGTAACATCTTTAATAAATCCGCTGTGACGCTCAATTTTCTGCGTATATCGCGCAACGTTGGTATCGAATTTTCTCGATGCAGCCATGAGGGTGACTAGAAAGTCGTAATGCGGATCCTCCTTTCGCATACCAGACTTACGGGCCTCTTCGAGAACCCGATCGATGGCTTTCTCGAGGTCAGTAGGTTCCCCGGGCGGTGGTTGGGGTGCTGCCAGGTTGCTCATGGCAGCCAACCCTTGAATGGCTCGACTGATGTACGAAGGCGGTCCAACCAAGCCTCAACCCGGGTGGCACTCCATTCACCTATTCGAAGACCTTCCGAGCCGGGCTTGTTAGCGATTGCATCTTCATAGCGCAGACGTAGCCGTACTACTTCGGCGTGAATTGCAAGCTTGGGAATGCCGAACATCTCCCCACCTGCGTCAAGCACTTGGTTGATGAAAGGATGCTCACGTATCGGAGCGAACCGGCCCACCTCATCTCCATCGGGGGCCGAGGCGTATGACAGGCAGATCACCCACCGAATGCGTTGATGTGACGAGAGAGCATCATAGGCTGTACGAAAATAGGAAACGTCTTCTTCATCCGTGCTAAATACTTGAAGCCATGTTATGTATTTATCGTGGCGATCCAGTAGCTTAGAGATATCTCCTTCCGACAGGAATTTTTCAAAGGTCTTATCGTTGCCGCCAATATCCAAGCCATAACCTTGATTTCCTTCAAGAAAGTCCATCATGACCTCTTCGATTTTTTTCTCCATAGGCAGCTGAGACGCCGTCTGCAAAACCTTGGACTCGGGATAGTACTTACTCATACTCGCATTGGATCGGTCAAAGTCGCACAGGCGGATTGATCTCCCGGCGAGGAGCGCAAGACTGGCGACACCGCGCAGCAATCCTGTCTTACCAATGCGTCCACGACCGCTGACAAGCGCCATGTTCGATTCATGACGTAGCTGGTTGGGGTCATTGATCAGAGCACTACTCCCAAGCCCGATATCGGGCAATGAAGAGTCAATACCAATATCCGAAACATTCTTATCCATCATTTTCTTCATCAAAAATCTCCGATAATTTCTCTCACGCGATATGCGTTCAGATGGAATAGTTTAGTCGTGTCGAGGTAGTTGCTGATGGCTGGCTTGCGCCTGCCGTACAACACGTTCCTTCTTCTCGGCAGCGGTCAGCCGTTGCTCAGCCCCAATGCTTTGCGCTGAAGCACGTTCTTGAGATGAAGCGCGGACTGGCAGACCATTGAGTAACGACGCTTCAGATGGTCGTTTGTCCGTGTTCGGTACAGGTTGATTCGTTCCTGAGCGCTTTGACGGCTCCTGAACGACAACTCCAAGGGGCAGGCGGACCTCTTTTTCCCGCATAGACTTCGCTTTCTCGTCAGCTGCACGCTTTCGAACGCGAAGCATAGTTCGAGAAATTACATCTTTGTTTGGTTCATCTCCACGGTCGTTGGTCAACCCAAGAAGAAGAACTGCCGCCAGCAATTCGTTAAGATCCAGGCGACCAGCACCATACTCGTCGAGTAACGCTTGGCGGTGCAGCCACATCCAGGTCTTTAGCCGTTTGTCGCTGCCCCTGACCTTCTTGAGCGCCCAGCTCAGATTGGGCAGCGTCTCCCCCTTCACCGAAGTGTGTGGAGCACGCGCGATAGCAACCGGGGTGGCCAAAGAGGCTCGCCCCCTTTGGCATAAACAAAACGAAGCTTACGATTATGCAACTGTGTCATGGCGCAACCTCACAGGAAGAGAGGGGGGGAACCGGTTCACGCCAGCCACGAAGGGCTCCGGTTCTTAAGCGCCTGAAATGCAATCCTTCAGCGACTGGGACATACCCAGTCAAACTGTTCATCCGCGTATCGTCCACGAACGGGACTGTCGGATGCCGGTGACAAGGGGCGGGTCGGATCGGTGTCTAGATCGAAGCTTGATCCAGGAAACCGCTCCGCCGTGCCAACACAGGCCAACTCGGAGGATAAATGCCGCATGAGCGACATTGAGCGTTTCGAGATGCAAACCGCAGGTCGGCAAGATCCCTAGTCTCGGCCCGTTCATTGCCTTGACAAGCCTTTATTGGCATAGGTCTACGAAAGATGCAAGCGGTCCCATATCGCTTTTGAAGACAATCCGCTGCTCGAGAGTTACGATGCTGTGAGCAACCTGCTGTATCGCAGCTCCGTTCGGGAACGATCTCATCGCGAATGCTGATGACAGGCTAGCTTCAGAATGGGGTTCGAACCTTCAGCTAACACCTCGTCTCTCCAACCATTGTCGGACTTTGCGGTTGCCTGCATCGGCAATCTGCAACGCCCACAATCAAGCTGGGTCTGAGGCTTTGCCCATGCGTTCACCCTGCAGCTCGGGCAGTTGTACTTCGTTTTGCTCGATGCCTTTTTCGCTCGCGTTTCGCGTTCGCTTTCGTCCCAGAGCTCGATATATGGCAGCGTGAAGCCCCTCTCGTCGATGAGCTCCACGCACGCGACCAAGAAGCGTCCTTCTGGCTCAATATAGTGACTGACCTGCTGTCCGGTTTCCTTACCGCCCGGCTCACTTGTTGAGGACGGGATCAGTCCCACCGCTCGCATCATTCGAGCCCATTCACTGTTGTGATAGCTAGGTCGCGACGGCGATCCGAAATGATGCTGCTCCAGATGAACCATCTCATGGACCAGGGTTGAGAGCGTTTCCTCGGTAGTACGATCGGCAAAATGACTTGGGTTCAATGCGATCTCATCGGTGATTTCCTCTCCGCTGCGCGTACCAAAGCGGCGCCCGGCGAAGTAGCCGTAGGCTTTACTTTTCCGCTGCATCGTTATTAGGCACGGCGGCAGCTTGGCCGAGAACAGGCGCTCGTTGAAGAAGTCGTAGGCTTCCGTGAGACCGGAATACGTTCGAGTCGTCGGGTCCATCAGAACCTCAATCATATCGTACGAAACAATGCCTCTAGAGCTTGTCCGTTTCGCCGAGGATGTTTCGTACGAAACAAACTATGGACTGGTGATGACTGGCGCTTGCTACATATGACTGATCTGGGCGCCCATGAGCCAGTATTCAAGCATCTTGTCGTACCCCGTGTCCTCCTGGGCTTTTAATCGATACTCATGCGCGATGGACCGGATCCTCCCGGTCCGGTCCTATCGACGACTATGATATGAGGCGATCTCCGTGATCGACGGCGGGACGCTCTCCCCGCGCGGTGGAGTTCATCGAAAAGCCGCAGCAGCCCATCATGGACCGTTCCGGCAGTCACTGTTCAATCTTGATCCGGTTCGACAACGTCCTAGAGGCTGTTATGGACCTGTGACGGCTGGAATCCAGATGAGGAGGCATGACCTCGTCGCGCCAAGCCTACCCGTCCGATGTTTCCGATGATGAATGGGCGCTGGTCGCGCCGTACCTGACGCTGCTGCGCGAGGATGCGGGGCAGCGTGAGTCTTCGCTTCGCGAGGCGTTCAACGGACTGCGCTACGTGGTGAAGACGGGGGCACCCTGGCGGTGGATGCCCCACGACCTCCCGCCCTGGGAGGCCGTCTACCAGCAGGCCCAGCGCTGGCTGGCGGCAGGCTGCTTCGAGCAACTCGCCGACGATCTGCGGGCGCTCCTGCGCCTGACCTCCGGGCGTTCTCCTGAGCCGAGCGCGGCGATCCTCGACAGCCGAACCTTGCGCTCGACGCCCGAGAGCGGCGAGCGGGCCGGCTACGATGGGGCGAAGCGCAAAAAGGGTTCGAAGGTCCACCTGGCCGTCGACACCCTGGGCCACCTCCTGACCCTGCACGTCACCCCCGCCGATGCCGACGACCGTGCCCAGGTCGGGCATCTGGCGAAGGCCGTGCAGGCCGCCACCGGGGACAACGTCGATCTGGCTTATGTCGACCAGGGCTACACCGGCAAGAAGCCGGCCAAGGCCGCCCGCGAACACGGCATCGAACTGGAGGTCGTCAAACTCCCGGAGGCCAAGCGCGGCTTCGTCCTGTTGCCGCGACGCTGGGTGGTGGAACGCTCCTTCGCCTGGGCGACGCGCTTTCGCCGCCTCGTCAAGGATTACGAGCGCTATCCCAGCACGCTCGCCGATCTCCACATCGTCGCCTTCGTCTGCCTCATGCTCAAACAGGCCGCTCAACTGGCAAGCGGTTCATAACAGCCTCTAGGGATACGGGCTCAGCCCGTCGCACTGCGCAGCGCAGCGACCCGGGCGACCAGGACAAGGCGTAGGCTCTGCATCTCGGCATAAGTTTCTTCGACGGTCTCAAAGGCGGCGAGCCGCTCACGTTGGATGCTTAGGGTCAAAGCCTCGATTCGACGAAGTGCCTCGAGGAAGGGGATAGGGGTGTTCGGTGTGTCGTTCATGAGGTGGAACTCCTTTTGATGATGAGGTTCAGTGTGTTGTGATCGATTTTGGGTGATTCCAGACGCCCATAAGGCCGTCTGAGAATTGTAGAATGAGGCGGCTGGCGAGACGGGCATCCGCAGCCGTGGTCATCACGAAACCGGTCTCGGCCTCGATGACCATCGCCAAACCGCCCTCTACGAGAGGGTCTTGAGCATCGTGTGGGTCCGCAGCATGCTCGTCGTCGCCGACGGCCGTCATCTCGGTTGCGACCAACACCTCGCTGTGAGAGGCGATGGAAGCGAGCAGGCTGCGCTCGACCGTCAGGCCGAGCTTCAGAAGCTGCTGTTCGGCGTTCGCGACACACAGACGGACGGCGTCTTCATACGCCGCCATCACCCGTGCGAGCGCTCTGCGTGCCTCTTGTTCGATGTCCTCATGGATAGCCCGCTCCAGCGCAGCGAGGGCCTGTTCGGCACGCAGCGCCGTGCCGCGCACGAGATCGCGGATCAGCATGGCCGCTGCGGTCGGCGTTGGTACGGACCGTCCCGCCACGTCGTCGAGAACGGTGCGCGGCGTCGCTGCGTGGCCGACGCCGACGACGAGGTTCGGAAGGCGCCTCGCCGCCGCGGCGGTTGCCCAGGCGTTCAGGGGTGAGAAGGACGAGGCGGGGCCGCCGCCGCGTACGACAAGGGTGGCCGACAAGCCGTGTTCGGCGTGGAGAGCCTCGGCCTTGGCCATCGCCTCGATCAGAGACCTCTCAGCGCTCGGTCCCTCGAAGGTGCCCTTGATCCGGTGAATTAGGAGCAGCCCCAAAGTCTCGAAGGGCTTCAGCACATACTCCACGTCGCGTAGGGCGTCACCGACTTCCGAGGCAATGACAGCGACGTGGTAGGGCTCCTCCGGCTCCTTCCAGGTCGACGGCCCGAACCGTACACCACCGATTCGGAGCAATCTCAGCACCTCCTCGCGTTGGATCTCGAGCTCGATCGGAAATTCGCTGATCGCGGTAAGGCCGATGACCTTGGCCTGGACCGTCGCCCCCCGACTGAAGCGCTGCTTTAAAGAGGTTCGAAGCCCCACCTCGATCCTCCGGTTGGCGAGGAGAAAAGGATCGAAGGCCCGTCCGAGCTCGGCCTCAATGATGGCTCGCTGATCCTCGCTGAGGTGAGCTTCGAGTCGGGGTGGTTCGCTTCGACTGGCCGGCTCGGCCTCGCCGAGGAGCAGGACAAAGCCATCCCGTGTGGTCGCCTCGACGCTGAGCACGCTGGCATGAACGACGTGGTCGCCCTTCATCTGCTGGCGCAACGAGGCCAGGAGGTGCTGCAGTGGGATGGTGGTGGCTTCTGTGGCGGCGGGAAGCTCCCTCGTAAGAGGCTGACTACCGCCGTCCTCGATAAACGGGCGAGGCGGTGGGGCAGCCGGGAGCGCGGCGCGCCAGCCGGGAATTTTGCGGTAACGCATGGTGGGTTCCAAAATGGGGGTGGGTGATCTGAGGGAAGTGAAAGCGGTGCGGCGCCATTCCCGGCGCTGCCCGCAACGCGGGTGCGAGCAATCGGCTCATGAGCGAGCGACAGAGGCCCGATCATGGGATCCGGCTGCCGCTATCGGCAGCCGGGGGAAAGCTTTCAGTCGTAGAGGGCCCCTGATCGGGCCATGGCGGCTGCGACCGCGATCCGTTCCAGTTCGCGGACGATCGAGTCGAGGCGTTCACGGCCGGCCGGCCGGACCTCCTCCCTGAGGATGTCCGTCAGGACCGCCTCCATTGCCTCGGTCGTCTCGAAGGCGTGCCAGGCCAGCCGATCGAGCAGGTTCGGATGGCCCCCCTGCAGCGTTAGGATCGGCACTGGAAACTGACATAACCGCCGGACGAGAGCCGGGTCCGACAAGGCTCGGAAGGCGTAACCCGGGCCGCGATCGACGATCAGTGCGTCGGCGGTGCCCCACTCGACCTGATCTGTCGCGGCCTCGAGGGTCTGGTGGAGAACCTCGAGCGATCCGGGTTCTTCGAAAGCGACGGACCAGCGGATCAGGGCAATCATCCCCAGATCGGCCCATCGAGACAGGATCCCGCTGATCGCCCCTGTACTGGCGCCCGCGTCCGGTTCGATCAGCAACACGCGGCGCAGCCGTTGCGGCCTCGAGAGGGCGCGCTGGGCCTGCCAGACCCCTTCCGCGATGAGCGCCGCCTCGAGGGCCGCGTCCTGCCGGTTCCAGGCCTCGACCAGGATCCCGCGATCGAGGCCGATGATGCGCGCGGTCAGTCCGAGCAACGCATCCATGCTGACCGTCAACATTACCTCATGCTGCCCGAGGAGATCCTGGGCGTGAAACAGCATGCCGGAGGCGTCTTCGATTTGTTGGGCGAAGCCGTCGGACATGAAGGCGCTCAGTCGTCCCGCCCGCGATCGATCGAGGGGGCTGAGCTCGAATTGCCATCCGTCCCGATGGCGGCGGAGCCGGCTGATCTCGGCGCGCACCGTAATGCCGGTGGGCTCCGCAAGGCGTGCGACGGCGTTCGCGCCCTGGGGCACGTTATCAGATGTCATGATGTTGGGTTCTCAGGTTGAGGAAAGGATCGAAGGAGCCGCGCCGACGTCCCGCGGGCTCTGTCCGAGAGCCGCGTTCCGTTGTTCCCCTCCTTCCGGGGTTTTCGACGAAGTCACCTTCGCCAAAACCTTGTCCTTGTGTTTCCCTCATCTTCAGCGATCCGGCCGCGCAGGCGGGGAGGAGCGCAAATGTTCGTCTATTATTCGATTGTATCTTGAGCGGCCCCCGTCAGGGTTCGCCCCGGCGGTTCACGACTTGAGCAAATGGCCGCGGGACACCTCGGCATGCGGATGCCGGACGCAGCCTCATCCCCTGAGGTCAGTTCGGTGTGTCGAGTGCGTCAGCTACGGCCGGGCCGGTGACACCGAGGCAGATGCCAACGGAAGCTCGGGCAACTCACTTGTTCAGTGCTGCGAGCGTCCTACAGGCGGAAATCGGCGGGTGGATCTGCGACCATGGGCGGAACACCGGCCGCGCAAGCTCAACCGGAGGCGGCATAGTTCCCCGACATGCTGGTCCGATAGGCGGCCAGACGCCGCTGTTCGACGCGCAACGGTTCTGGAGCCTGCTCGCAAAACGCGCGTGAGAGGCTCTAACCGGCCAAGGCCTGCATCTCGGCTACGCCATCGCGCAGGACGTACCCGCGTCCCCAGACGGTCTCGATGTAGTTCTTGCCAGCGGAGGCATTGGCTAGCTTCTTGCGCAGCTTGCAGATGAAGACGTCGATGATCTTCAACTCTGGCTCGTCCATTCCGCCGTAGAGGTGGTTGAGGAACATCTCCTTGGTAAGGGTCGTGCCCTTCCGCAGCGCAAGGAGTTCCAGCATCTGGTACTCCTTGCCGGTGAGGCTCACCCGGTTGCCGGCAATGGCCGCCATCTTCTCGTCGAGGTTCACCGTCAGGTCGCCGGTATGTGTTTCGGCGTGCAACTTTGACCCCGTGAGGCGGGGGATCGGCGTCCAATTCTGACCCCCTAACCTCGTTCTCGCAGACTGCTCTCCGGTACGGCCGGAAGGGTGGTGTAGGGGGATGAAGGGCGTGGACACGATTGCGCGCATCCGGCGCGAGTTCTTCACCCGCGGCCGCGCGATCAAGGACATCGTCCGCGATCTGCAYGTCTCCCGCAACACGGTCCGGAAGGTCATCCGRTCGGGGGCCACCGCCTTCGCCTACGAGCGCGAAGTGCAGCCGCTGCCCAAGCTCGGGCCGTGGCGCGACGATCTCGATCGGATGCTGACCACCAACACCGGCAAGTTCGCCCGCGAGCGGCTGACGCTGATCCGGATCTACGAGGCGCTSCGCGGGCTCGGCTACGAGGGCGGCTACGATGCCGTTCGGCGCTATGCCAAAACCTGGAAGCGCGAGCGCGCCTCGGTCACGGCCCAGGCCTTCGTGCCGCTCATCTTCGCCCCGGGCGAGGCCTACCAGTTCGACTGGAGCCACGAGATCGTGCTGATCGGCGGCACGACCGTCACGGTCAAGGTCGCCCACGTCCGRCTSTGCCACTCGCGCATGMTGTTCGTGCGGGCCTATCCGCGCGAGAGCCAGGAGATGGTGTTCGACGCTCACGACCGGGCGTTCGCGTTCTTCAAAGGCACCTGCCAGCGCGGCATCTACGACAACATGAAGACCGCGGTGGAGACGATCTTCGTCGGGCGCGAGCGCGCCTACAACCGTCGCTTCCTGCAGATGTGCTCGCACTACCTCGTCGATCCGGTCGCCTGCACGCCGGCCTCGGGCTGGGAGAAGGGGCAGGTCGAGAACCAGGTCGGACTGGTGCGCGAGCGCTTCTTCACCCCGCGTGTCCGAGTGAAGAGCTACGAGGAGCTGAACGCGCTCCTGCTCGATGGGGTGATCGCCTACGCCAAGGCCCATCCCCATCCTGAGGAGCGCGAGCGCACCGTCTGGGAGCGGTTCGAGGCCGAGCGAGCAGCCCTCGTTCCCTATGCCGGCCGCTTCGACGGCTTCCACGCCGTCACCGCTTCGGTGTCCACGACCTGCCTCGTGCGCTTCGACAACAACCGCTACTCGGTCGCCGCCTCGGCCATCGGTCGGCCGGTCGAGGTACGGGCCTACGCMGAGCGCGTCGAGATCCGGCAAGACGGGCGCGTCGTCGCCGAGCACGAGCGCGCCTTCGGGCGGGATCAGACCGTGTTCGATCCCTGGCACTATGTCCCCGTGCTCGCCCGCAAGCCCGGCGCGCTCCGGAACGGTGCACCGTTCAAGGACTGGGTCCTGCCTCCCGCCCTTGACCGGGTCCGACGCAAGCTCGCCGGCAGTGCCGGAGGGGACCGTCAGATGGTTGAGATCCTCACCGCCGTGCTCGCCGACGGGTTGCCGGCCGTCGAGGCGGCCTGTGCCGAGGCGCTGCGCGAGGGCGTGCACTCGGCCGACATCGTCCTCAACATCCTCGCCCGGCAGCGCGAGCCGACCGCGCCCGTCACCATCCTGACCCCCGAGAGCCTGCGGCTGCGCCACGAGCCGGTCGCGGATTGCGCCCGCTACGACAGCCTGAGGAGCCCCCCATGATGGAACGCCAGAACATCCTCGCCACCATGGGCGAGCTGAAGCTCKTCGGGATGAAGGCCGCCTACGATGAGATCATCAAGGTCGCGCTCAAGCGCACCCACGAGCCGCAGCAGATCGTCGGCGACTTGCTCCAGGCCGAGATCTCCGAGAAGCAGGCACGTTCGATCCGCTACCAGATGACGATCGCCAAGCTGCCCCTGGCCAAGGACATCGCCGAGTTCGCCTTCGACGGCACCCCGATCAACGAGGGTTTGGTACGCGCGCTCTCCGGCGGCGAGTTCCTGGCTCACCAGCGCAACGTCGTACTCGTCGGCGGGACCGGGACCGGCAAGACCCACCTCGCCATCGCCATCGCGCGAGCCTGCATCCGAGACGGGGCGCGGGGCCGGTTCTACAACGTCGTCGACCTCGTCAACCGGCTCGAAGCCGAGGCACGTGCCGGCCGCCAGGGCCGCATCGCCGACCATCTCGCCCGGCTCGACCTCGTGGTGCTCGACGAGCTCGGGTACCTGCCGTTCGCGCAGTCGGGCGGCCAACTCCTGTTCCACCTGATCAGCAAGCTCTACGAGACCACCTCGATCGTGGTCACCACCAATCTCGCCTTCGGGGAGTGGCCGAGCGTGTTCGCCGGCGATGCCAAGATGACCACGGCGCTGCTCGACCGGCTCACCCACCATTGCGAGATCGTCGAGACCGGCAACGAGAGCTGGCGCTTTAAGAACCGCGCCTGAGGCCGGCACACACGTCGCGCCTGCTGGACCCCTGATCAGCCCGGCTGCGCCACCCCGACCCGCTTCGCCGGGCTGATCAGGGGCGTCCCGCCATACCCATCCGGGGGGTCAAAGTTCGACGCCGATCCAGGGTCAATGTTCAACGCTGTTTGACA
>NZ_LMNB01000030.1:0-1490 GCF_001422895.1 Methylobacterium sp. Leaf106 | reverse complement strand
GTCCAGCGGCTTGGCGAAGCGCGCATCCGCCACGCTCACGGCGATCCCCGCCGTCTCCAGAAGGTCGGCCGCCTTCAGCGCCTCAGACAGACGCGTGCCCAGGCTCAGCAGCGCCACACGCGCATTCTCGGGGCGCTTGACGATCCGGCCCTTGCCGATGGGCAGGGCCTCGCCGCGCTCGGGCAGGTCCACGCCCACCCCCTCGCCGCGCGGGTAGCGCAGGGCGATCGGGCCGCTGTCATGGGCATGCTGGGTCGCCACCATGTGGACCAGCTCGGCCTCGTCGGAGGCCGCCATCACCACCATGTTCGGCAGGCAGCAGAGATAAGCCAGATCGAACGCGCCCGCATGGGTCGCTCCGTCCGCACCCACCAGGCCCGCCCGGTCGAGGCAGAACCGAACGGCTAAGTTCTGCAGCGCCACGTCGTGCACGACCTGATCGTAGGCCCGCTGCAGGAAGGTCGAGTAGATCGCCAGGCAGCAGAGATAGGCCAGATCGAACGCGCCCGCATGGGTCGCCCCGTCCGCGCCCACCAGACCCGCCCGGTCGAGGCAGAACCGAACGGCTAAGTTCTGCAGCGCCACGTCGTGCACGACCTGATCGTAGGCCCGCTGCAGGAAGGTCGAGTAGATCGCCACGAACGGCTTGTAGCCCTCCGTCGCCARGCCGCCCGCGAACGTCACCGCATGCTGCTCGGCGATGCCCACATCGAAGGTCCGGTCCGGATGCGCCTTGCCGAACAGGTCGATCCCGGTGCCGCCCGGCATCGCGGCGGTGATCGCCACCACCTTGTCGTCGGCATCCGCCGCCTTGATCAGGCTCTCGCCGAAGACGCGGGTATAGGCCGGTGCGTTCGGCTTGGCCTTGGCCTGGACGCCCGACAGCACGTCGAACTTCACCACCCCGTGGTAGCGGTCGGCNCTCGCCGAAGACGCGGGTATAGGCCGGTGCGTTCGGCTTGGCCTTGGCCTGGACGCCCGACAGCACGTCGAACTTCACCACCCCGTGGTAGCGGTCGGCCGAGGCCTCGGCCGGGGCGTAGCCCTTGCCCTTCTGCGTCACCACGTGGAGCAGGATCGGGCCCTGGTCCGAATCGCGCACGTTCTTCAGGATCGGCAGCAGGTGGTCGAGGTTGTGCCCGTCGACCGGGCCGACATAGTGGAAGCCCATCTCCTCGAACATCGTGCCGCCGCCCACCACCAGGGAGCGGGCATATTCCTCCGCCGCCGCCGCGCGCTGGCTCCTCGAACATCGTGCCGCCGCCCACCACCAGGGAGCGGGCATATTCCTCCGCCGCCGCCGCGCGCTGGTAGATCGCCTTCGGCAGGAGCTTGCCGAGCTGCTTGGCCGTCTCGCGCAGGCCGCGATAGGTCCCGCCGGAAGCCAGGCGCGCGAAATAGGCCGACATCGCCCCCACCGGCGGGGCGATCGACATGTCGTTGTCGTTCAGGATCACGATCAGGCGCGAATGCAGCGCCCCGGCATTGTT
>NZ_LMNB01000029.1:0-1111 GCF_001422895.1 Methylobacterium sp. Leaf106 | reverse complement strand
CTGACCAGATGGCGCCCATCGTTCGGATCGAGGACGGCAAGCGGACCCTTGAGATGCTCCGATGGGGCATCCCGGGTCCGAAGCAGTACGGGGAGCACGCGGTCACGAACGTCCGAAATGTGAAGAGCCCGCACTGGCGGCCCTGGCTCAAGCCGGAATACCGCTGCCTCGTCCCGGTCTCCTCCTTCAACGAGTACGCCGACACCAAGCCGAAGAAGACACCGATGTGGTTCGCCCTCGATGACAACCGGCCGCTCTTCGCTTTCGCCGGCATCTGGCGGCCCTGGACCGGCGTGCGCGGCACCAAGGCAGAGAACCCCGATAGGGAGGAGGCCGAGCACCGGCTGTTCTCGTTCCTCACATGCGAAGCGAATGGCATTGTCGGCCCGGTCCACCCGAAGGCGATGCCGGTCTTGCTGACGACGCCAGAGGAGTGGCGGACGTGGCTTGAGGCACCGACAGAGATCGTCCTTAAGCTGCAACGCCCGCTGCCTGACGCCATGATGAAGGTGGTGGCGACGGGCGCACGGCGCGATCCGGCAGAATGAGGATCGCATCGCGGCCGGCCTAGTGCTGGGACCATGCCGGCCGGGAAGACGTATTAACGGTCCGAGGCTTCCGCGTCGGCAACAAGGCGCCGGGTCGCGGGGGCACGCGGGGTCAGGGACGGCGTGGTCATCAGCTCAGAGGCCGGACGAACCGATGCCGTGACGCGAGCCTGCTCACGGTAGAGCGTCGGCGTGATGTTGACGCGATCCTCAGCCATCGCCGTACTGGTCAGGGTGGCGGCGGCGAGAGCGGCGAGCACGATTTTACGAACGGTCATGGTACTTATCCCATTGGTGTTTCGGGGGTTGCGCCCCGTTTCATGAGAGGGATATGCGCTGCGGTGCACCATCATTCCAACAGATCAAATCGATAKYYGGTATTGATGAAATCGATACTTGTTCCCGCCCTTGTCCTCGYCCTGTCATTGGCTCCTGCRTTCGCGGCCGAGCCGATCACCGGCSGGGCCTCGGTGGTAGACGGCGACACCCTCGACATCGGCGGCACCCGTATCCGGCTCCACGGGATCGATGCGCCCGAGAGCGCACAGCTCTGCAATAGAAAG
>NZ_LMNB01000028.1:0-3359 GCF_001422895.1 Methylobacterium sp. Leaf106 | reverse complement strand
TGGCGGCGAGGGGACGGACCTGCTCTTCATTCTCAAGGACAGCACCGTCGAGCTCAACGTCGAATCGTTCTCCGTCGATGCCAGTATCGAGAAGGTCTATGTCCGCGACGGGGCGCACCTCAGCATGTCGGGTGTGGCGGTCGGTACGAAGCTCTATTCCCAGAGCCAGACCGGCGGCAACGCGACGATCATCGGCACGGACGGCGCCGACCGCATCCAGGCCGGAAAGGGCGACGACGGCATCACCGAGCCTCGGTGGCGACACGGGTGGCCTGGACGTCCGGTCGTTCCACGGCGGCGACAGCACGCTCATCACCCTGACCCACGAATCCGGACCGACCGACAAGATCATCTTGATCGACGTCGGGTTCGGCGCCCTGTCGGAGGGTAGCTTCATCCTCTGACGGCCGCACCGTCTTCCGGACTGCCCGGTCGCGCGATCCCTTCCAGCGCGACCGGGCGATCGGCCATGCCGAGCGCCGTGTTCGGCAACGGTCCTCCGGTATGCAGATGCCGGCCGGCCGCATCGAGGACACGCTTGTCACCCGCCTACAGTGGGGCACAGCTTTTGGCTCGCAAGGGCTTTGTCCTGGTATTTTCAGACAAAGCCATAACTGTATTTTAAATGGTGGAGTCATATCGAAGCAGAGCGGTTTTAGCACGAACCTGTTCTGTAGGGGCTCAAGATGGCTCAATTTCGTTATACGATGGACGGCGACTACGATCCCGAGAATTTCACTATAGGATATCAAGAACCAATCAACCCGGAGGCCAGGACGCTCGATTTCGGCCCTGGTAACGTGGTCGATGGCTATGAAGAGTTCGAAGATTCTCTCGTATACTTCTTGGATGGGCCGGGGATTGAATATGAGTTCCAGGTCTTCCAGCTGTCGACCCAGATGGCTGGCCTCTACGGCGATTCCAGCGACTTCGACAAAATCACGCGGGTCACCGGCGGCGATTTCGGGGACGTGTTCCGCACCGGCGACGGCAACGACGTCCTGAACGGTGCCGGCGGCAACGATATTCTGGAGGGCGGTCGCGGCATCAACACCATCGACGGCGGCACGGGTACCAACACGCTGAGCTACGAGCATTTCGATGCGCCCACCGAAGACGGCTCGGGCGGGGTCGGGGTCGATATGAGGACCGGCGAAGGCTACGATTATGGTAGCGACAAACAACAGGACTTCTTCGTTAATATTGCCAACATTCGCGGATCGCAATATAACGATGGGATAGATGGTAACACCGAGAACAATGTCATCGAGGGTGGTGCGGGTGCCGACTATATGACCGGTGGCGGTGGCGTCGATACGTTGAGCTACGCGCATTCCACCGAGGGCGTGACTGTCGATCTCTCTGGACAAGACGGTCTCAAGGGCGACGCGGAGGGGGATCATTACCTGGGGTTCCTGAACGTACTTGGCAGTACGTCGAATGATGTCCTTAGTGGAACCGGCGACGCCAATACGCTGAACGGCAATGGCGGCAACGACGAATTGTACGGCCGGGGCGGCGACGATCGCCTCGTCATCGGCAACTCGCCCGTGAAGGTACAGGGCGACCAGGGGACGGACCTGCTCTTCATCGCGAGGTTCGGCAACGTCGAACTCACCGACGAGTCGTTTGCCAGCATCGAGAGGGTTTATGTCCGCGACGGGGCGTCCCTCACCATGGCGGGCGTCGATATCGGCACGAAGATTTATTCGCAGAGCCTGAACGATGGCTCCTCCAAGATCGTCGGCACGGACGGCGCCGACCGCATCGTGGCCGGCAAGGGCGGCGACGTCATCACCGGCGGGAAGGGCGGCGATTCCCTTTTCGGCGGCGCCGGTGCAAACATCTTCGAGTTCGCCTCGGGCGATGGCCGCGACGTCATCCGCAAGTTCGACGTGACCGAAGATGCGCTCCACATCGGTCTCATCACGCAGAGCATGGATGACGTGAAGATCGGATCGTTCCACGGCGAGGCCAATACGATCATCACCTTCACGAGTGACACCGGAGCCTCGAACAAGATCATCCTACTCGACGTCACGGTCGATTCCGTGACGGAAGGCAGCTTCCTCTTCTGAAGTCTGCCCAGTCCTCCGGCCTGCCCGGTCGCGCGATCCCAGCGCGACCGGGTTATCGCCTATGCCGAGCGCCGCTCTCGCGAGCGCTGGCGCGTCGAGGCTATCTTCTGCCGCCTCAAAGACTTCCGTCGTCTTGCCGCCCGATACGACGGCTGGCCCGCAACTATGCCTCTGCCGTCATCGCCTTCCGGAGCCGATCGAGGCCGAACCATAGTCGGGACAATACTGCATTAATTCACTATTTATTTATAGCTATAGAATATTCAATTCCCTAGACGCTATTCGCGTTAAGTCGCGTCTCCATAAATCAATCTATAAGCCGAAGAGCGATCCAATGGCCGAGATCAGATGTTCATATACAGATTCGTATGACGAAGATAAGAGTGTCCCTCTCGAACTGAGCCGCTTCGCGTATAATGGAGTTGATTCTTCTTACAAAACGGTACTCGATAGCTTTTTTGGTCTAGGTTTCTACAATAATAGTGCATTGGCCAGCTATATGGTTCCTTCCACGGTATCAATGCTCAGTCTGTACCTTGATTTCTCTGATAACAAAGCTGACGTAAATTTCGATGGCGGAACGCAAGGCGACGTTCTGCGGGGCGGCCTCGGCGACGACGTCCTGAACGGCGGCGGCGGCAACGATATCCTGGAGGGCGGTCGCGGCATCAACACCATCGATGGCGGCGCCGGCACGAACACCCTAAGCTACGAGCATTTCGATGCGCCTACCGGAGACGGTTCGGGCGGGGTCGACGTCGACTTGAGGATCGGCAAAGGCTATGATTTTGCAAGTGAAAATCAACAAGACATCTTTGTCAATATTGCCAACATTCGCGGATCGCAATATGACGACGTCATAGCTGGCAGCGTCGAGAACAATGTCATCGAGGGGGGTGCGGGCGCCGACTATATGACCGGTGGCGGTGGCGTCGATACGTTGAGCTACGCGCATTCCACCGCGGGCGTGACTGTCGATCTCGCTGGAAACAGCGGCCTCAACGGCGATGCGCAGCAGGATGCTTACTTTGGATTCCTGAATGTAATCGGCAGTACGTTCGGCGATACCCTCTACGGAGACGGCGGCGCCAATACGTTGAACGGCAATGGCGGCAGTGACGAACTGTACGGCCGGGATGGCAACGATCGCCTCGTGATCAGCGATTCGCCCATGAAGGTGGATGGCGGCGAGGGGACGGACCTGCTCTTCATTCTCAAGGACAGCACCGTCGAGCTCAACGTCGAATCGTTCTCCGTCGATGCCAGTATCGAGAAGGTCTA
>NZ_LMNB01000027.1:0-3937 GCF_001422895.1 Methylobacterium sp. Leaf106 | reverse complement strand
CGGCAGGTTGCCAGCGCGGTCCTCCTCCACACCGAACGCCTCACGGATCTCCGCTTGTGACGTGACCAAGCTGTAGAGGTTGCACATCGTTCACGTCCCCAGAGACCCACAGGTCGCCATTACACACCGAGATTGCTGTGTATCTCGTTTGGCTCGAACCTCAGCCAACGAGCCTCAGCATGGAGCTCTCTGGCACCGACCGGACGGTAGGATTGGTTCTCGTCCCCAGCCTCAATGCCGCGTGTGGCCCGCATGTCCTGGCGCGGTTGATCCTCACCTCCTATCCCGTCCGGCCCATCACAGCCGCCGGACCTCATGTCAGCGTCACCAGCCTTCCAGATCGAACCCGGCAGCCCCCAGGCGTGGCGCGAAACCTTCCTCGGCATGAAGCCCAGCGTGGTGCCGTGCCCTGGACTGACGCCTGCCGGCTGGCAGGCCGTTCATGCCGCGTCCCTGGACTTCCTCGACAAGCACGCCGACCGAGGCCGGCCGGCCGGCCGGCTGGGCTGGACGACGCTACAGCTCTTCGGTGTGCACCCCGACCTTGGCGTGATCCGATCTGACTTGTGCGGCGCCATGGTTCTAAGCGGCGATCTGGTGTCGAAGGTCGAGCCAGACTTCATCCGGTTCGAGCGGACGCGGTACTTCCGGAACGTGCCGGGCCGGCCAAAGGGGGGCGTGCCGATCTGGGCGGTGAAACGGTAGGCAGCTTGGGAGCCAGCCCTATGTCCTCGCGGGCACCGTCAGGAACCCGACCATGAGCACCGTACGCGCCGAAGGATACATCGAGGCTTTGGCCGGCATGAGGGCGACGATCCAGCATCGGATCTACGAGCCCGACATCACGAACGACGGGAAGCTCGAACTTCTCCACCTGCTCTCGATGCTGGACGACATGCTGAAGCGCGGCCAACCGCATGAGGAGCCCGACAACGCGGCGCCGGAGCCGTTGAGCGGCAGCTTCTGACGAGGCTTTGCATTAGGCACATTGCCTAGATCCGCTCAGGTGGCTAGGCCGGCCTAATGTCCAAGCTTGAAGCCCTCCTCAGCCGCCTGAAGGCCCATCAGCACGTTCTGATCGTCGCCGCAGCGGATCACGACACTATGCCGGCAGACAGCGTACTCAAGCGCATAGCCGAGCTGGAGAATGCGATTGCCGCCGTCGAGGCCGTGATGGCCGAGGAAAACAGGGAGTAGGTCACCTAGTCAAAGTCGCCAAAACGAAACATTACGCAGCTGCTGCCAGCCCTTGCGACACGCGCCATAGTTTGAGGCTGGATGGCTGAGTTGACGCGAAGCACGATCCGCGGTCGATCCGGATGCACAGCGGCGCTGTTGGCGAGCGCAATCCGGGTATCTAGGGATTGCCCCTCGATTGAGATGTCGATGCTGCCTCCGGCCCCGACAATAGCCTTGAGCGTGTCCGCGTGAACCATAGCGTCTCGCCTTGATTTTCAGATGCCTCGGTCGGCCCGCACCTCAGCCAATTCTCGTCGCAGTGCCTCCACCTCCGCGTGGAGCTCGCCGGCATCCACCGCCAACTCGACGCACTGGTCCTGGACCTCCGCAAGCTGGGCGCGGAGCTCGGCGTTCTCGGTCGCCAGGGCGAGCAGGAGCAGGGGATCGTAAACGGTGGGCCTCCCAGGGCGTACTAGGTCGCGGGATACGGTTTCGTATTGTAGTGGAAGCGCGTCACCGCGCTGTCCCGCAGATCGTTGGGGTACTGCTCCGCATAGTGCCGAACTGCTATCAGGCACAGATCGAGCATGTCGTACTGCCGTCCGTCGTGCTCGATGTGCCGGCCGCAGCGGTCATCAAATCGCAGGTCTTCCCATAAGCTTCCGAAGCCGGAGGCAGTCCGCTCCGTGTCGGAGCCGGCCGCCATCGGAGGCGCTTTTCCGTGCGTCGCCTCACGATGCTTCGCAGCGTTACACATGCGGTAGAGGGCTACGAATGGTAGGCCCAGGGCAGTCTTCGCATCAGCGAGCGCGGTAGGACTGAGATAGTCGCCGAGGTGGTACGAGACGATGCAGGCAAGGTAGCCGTGCCGTCTGTCAGGCGTAGCAATGAACTCGCGGATTGTTGGCTCCACGATCTCATCGGCGAATTCGCGGGCGCTCATCGCTGCCATGAGACGACCCCTTACCGTTGACTTAACCATCCCGCCCGGCCGACATGCCATGTCCGGCCGCGTATCGCCCCAAGCGAGTCGTGAGCCGGCATCAGGAGAGATCACCGCCGCGAGATAGACCCTGAAACGACTACGGCCCCCCTGTCGCCAAACAGGAGGGCCGCGAAATCGATGGGCCTGTGAGGCCACCAGCAATCCCTCACAAGCCATAGGACCCCCTCGGGAGTCAAGCGGGAACGCCAATTCCCGCATCGAGAAGTCGTGCCTTGTGCCTGCCGCGGCCCGAGAGGGTTGGGGACGATGTTTCACGCGACTATGGCTGCCGCGATCGACGGCGCGCGGACGCTTGCGCAGATGGACGAGCTATCGCGCCAGGTCTGGCAGGGGCACGGATCGGGGACCTTGGCCGACGAGGAGGCCCAAGCGCTTGCCGAACGGCTCCACCGGCGCCGTGGCGAGATCCGTGAGGGCATCAAGCCCGTCGGCATCCCGGCAGGCCGCGCGAGCCTGTTCCCGCCTCGCAGGAGCGCCACTAGCCCCGACAAGGCCATGTCGAGAGACCGCCGCCGCCTGCTGGCCTGCTCTGGCCCCATGCCGCCTGCGTTGGCCTCGCGGTTCACCACCGGGCAGCTGGCGGTTCTGCGCATCGTCGCCGACGAGGTCGCTGCCAAGGGAGTCTGCGGCCTTTGCATCGACGCCATCGCGGCTCGGGCCGGGGTATGCCGTCGCCTTGCCCAAGGTGCTATCCGCCTAGCCGAGGGCGACGGGCTGCTAACCATTGAGGAGCGCCGTCATGAGGGCAGGAAGAACAGCCCGAACCTCGTTCGCGTCATCAGCCGAGAGTGGCAGGCATGGATGCGTCGTGCCGGCAGACCGAAGGCCGAGGGGATAGGGTGCAAAGCGATTCACCCCACGGATACAGAGGTTCTAACTCCGGGGAAAGCCGAGACCAGCACCACCCTAAAAAAGCTGCCGGGACGGCAGGGTCGCCTTCACGCCAGCGGCTCGCGAGAATCCAGGCGGACTGCGGAACGGGCGAAAGCCATGCGGTGAGGGTATGCGGCTGTTCGACAAGCCGGACACTGCTCTTCCGAACCGTCTGAGGCTTTGCGCGCGATCGAACCGTGCCGTGTGAAGGAAGAGCGCTTACCGGTCGGACGCGAGGTGCTGCTGGCTAATCGGTCTGCCGGACACTCAGCCGAGATGCGGTTCGCACAATCGACAACGCGTCGCGGCGAAGGTCACTGTCCTCAATCGATGCATAAGCGGCGAGGATTTCGATGGCGCCAGGCTCAGCGAGGAAGGGGAACATCTCGTCCTGCCCCTGGGGCTCACTCTCGCCGAAGAGGGCTGACATCGGTACTTCGAAAAACTGGGCGATCTGCTGTAGGCGGCCGCTGGCTATTCGATTCTGCCCATTCTCGTATTTTTGGATCTGCTGAAACGTGACGCCGGCGACTTCGCCAAGCGCAGTCTGTGACAATCCCTTAGCTTTACGGAGGGCAGCCATGCGCAAGCCGACGGCACGATCAATGTCTGTCGTAGATTTAACGGTCATGCCGCGGCCCACTTCTGTTTAGAAATAATTAATCATGACGTCACTTCAAACATGAAATATTGTGCGTTTCTGCTCGTAGCGTATTGCGTCAGCTCTTGGCTGGTAAGCCGTAGTTCTGCAGTGTTGCAAGATCGCACTATCGCCACTGATGCTTTCAGGGCTCTGTATCGTTCAAATTCATCGCACGGGCCAACGACTTCCATGTTCAAGAAGCTCCTCCTCGCCACTGCGGCCACCGCTCTCCTGGC
>NZ_LMNB01000026.1:0-5996 GCF_001422895.1 Methylobacterium sp. Leaf106 | reverse complement strand
GGGGTTCTCTCGGGTTCGGGGTTGGTCGTCGCAACCCGACCCTACCCGGCAACCGCCGATGACCACCCTGAAGCTACACCACACCCTGGGACACGACCAGAACAGACTCTGGTTATGAACGGGGGCAAACAGGGGGCAAGGTCAGCTCGCTCTGGTGGTCGAAAACCATCCGCACGGCACGTTCGCGGACTTCGGGAGAATACGGTGGGGTTCGCTTCGTCATGGCTCCATCTTCTCAAAAATTGGAGCCTCCAGGAAACCCGGGGCGGTTCAAACGTTCGCTTGGCTGAACCGTTGCCGACGCCTCGCCAAGGACTGGGAATGCCACAGCCGAAAGGCTTTGGCCTTCCTCCATTGGGCTTCCGTCCGCCTCATGATCCGAAAACTCTGCCAAACCTCATAATGATCCCGGACAGATGGGGTGATTGGGGTCACGCCGTGATTTCACTGAAGGCGGCTGCTCCTATCGAGATGTGAGATCGTGGTCGACGTCGGATCGCCACAGCATCAGGAAGGAGCAGCCATGACGTACTTTGCCGGACTCGACGTCTCCCTGGAAGAGACCGCGATCTGCGTGGTCGATGAGACGGGTCGGATTATCAAGGAGCTGCGGGCTGCCAGCGAGCCTCCCGCCCTCATCGCTGCCCTGACGGGGCTCGGCCTTCCCCTGGAGCGCATCGGCCTGGAGGCGTGCTCACTGACGGCGTGGTTGCACGACGAGCTTCGGACAGCGGGTCTACCGGCGGTCTGCATCGAGACGCGGCTCGCCAACGCGGCCATGAAGACGATGCCCAACAAGACCGACCGCAACGATGCCCGCACGCTTGCTCAGATCATGCGCACAGGCTGGTACCGGCAAGTTCACGTCAAGTCGCGTCAGTCCCGGCTCTGGCGTTCTCTGCTGGTGGCGCGGCGCACCGTGCTCAACGAGATGCGAGCCATCGAGAATGTGGTGCGGGCGATCCTGCGCGAGGGCGGGATCAAGCTCGGCACCCCGGCCCGCGCGGCCTTTGCCGGGCGGGTGCGCGAGATGGCGGGCGACGATCCCCTTATCCTGCCGCTCGTCACGCCGCTGCTGGCGATCCTGGCCACGATGCTGGAGCAGCTCAACCGGCTGACCCGGCAGGTCCTCGTCATCGTGCGCGGCGAGGCGGCCTGCCGGCGGCTGATGAGTGTGCCGGGCGTCGGCCCGATCACCGCGCTGGCCTTCCGCGCCACCATCGATCAGCCAGAGCGGTTCCGACATTCCCGGAACGTCGGAGCGCATCTCGGCCTGACACCGTCTCGCTATCAGTCGGGCGAGACCGACATCCAGGGCAAGGTCAGCCGCTGCGGCGACGAACTGGCCCGTACCGCGCTCTACGAGGCGGCCCATTCCCTGCTGACGCGCTCGCGCAAATGGTCGAGCCTGCGCGCCTGGGGGATGCAGGTCGCCAAACACCGTGGCATGGCGCGGGCCCGCGTGGCGGTTGCGCGCAAGCTCGCCGTCATCCTCCATCGGATGTGGAGCGACGGGATCGAGTTCCGCTTCGGCAAGGAGCCGACAGCGGCCGTCGCAGCCGCCTGATCGAGATACGCCTGCTGAAGCGAATTGGACGACGGCAAGCCAGACTTCACCCGCGAGGGTGACCCGGATCGTTCCCGTGGGGACGATGGGTGAGGCGATCTCGTTGAGAGTCCCGAACCGGTCCGCGTCAGCAGACCAGGTCGTTAAACAGATTGAGACGCCTCGCTCTCCTGACCCCATCATGCGGCGGCTTCGCGCCGACAGCGAAGAGAAGCGCGTGACCCGCGGGAGCGATACAGCCGGGCCCAGAAAACATCGATCAGGAGAAGATTGCCTCACGAACCCCAATCAGAGAAGACTCTGAGAAGACTTGGCGTCTCCCGTAGGCCCATACTCCTGCGCTCGGACCAGGCAACATCTTCGAGAAGAGCCCCGCTCCAACCTGTTTTGTAAAACAGGAGCGGATCGAAACTTTCAAATTCGCTCGCAGCACATCACAAATTAATCGAATTCATCAAATAATGATCCTTGCTGTTTATTGCAGTATAATTTGAAATTATGCAAAATAATTGACCTGGAAATTATTAACCAGTCATTTGTTCGAACAATAGGCCGTGTGGACATCATTTAACCGGGAGTGTGTCTTTTATAGACTTTTGTGTTCGGCCTTTTTACCCATAAATCGGGCGGCAGGAACGCTTGAGACAGTGCAAGGGTAGAACAGTCAGGGTCTTAAGAAGATCAGATCCGCACATGAAACAGACAATCCAAGATATTGGCCGGCGCTTCGAAGCAGTCTTTCCGCAACGCTGCCAGCCGCGGCGGCCACTGACGCGGGCCACCGGCAGAAACCTGCTCAAATGCTCAAAGTATAACATTCAAAAATAAAGCATAAACGCCGCCTGCCCCGCTCGTCGTTTCCGTAGTTTTCTCGTCGTTTGGAGACCAGCCTATGTCGTTGAAGTCCTTGCTGCGATGCGCAGTCTTTACACTTGCGTCGGTATGCACCGCGCTTCCAACGGTCGTTCAGGCTGAGGACGGTCCTTTCGCGGTCACTACGGGGTCGTACCGTTTCGCCGGTCGGGACGAGCCGCTCGTCGCCACCGACCGCAAGGTCGATCTCTGGGCCGAGGTCTACAGGCCCACGAAATTGTCCGGTGGACCGCTCCCGGTCGCGGTATTCCTCCACGGCAACCACGGCACTTGCGGCAAATTCGACAAGGAACTCCAGGTCCGTGTCGATTCCGGGGCTACCTATACGGATACGGGCAAGTGCGGGGCGGGCGAGGTCGTGGTGCCGAACCATCTTGGCTACGAGTACCTGGCCAAGCAACTCGCCTCGTGGGGGTACATCGTCGTCTCCATCAACGCGAACCGCGGCATCACTGCTGGCATTGGTAGCGAGGGGGATTGGGGACTCAACTTGATGCGCGGCCGGCTCATCTTGCGTCATCTGGCGCTCTTGTCCGACTGGAACAGCGGGGTCGGCAAGATCCCGGTGCCGGAGACGCTCAAGTTCAAGCCGCTCGGAACGATGGATCTGTCGCAGGTCGGCCTGATGGGGCACAGCCGCGGTGGCGAGGGGGCCCGCGCGGCGATCCAGCAGTTTCGCGACGCGGCCAGTCCCTACCCGGCTCTGATCCGTGGCCTATCGATCAAGTCGGTCTTCGAGATCGGCCCTGTCGATGGTCAGACTGACCGTGTCCTCGACGCAGACGGGGTCAACAGCATGATCCTGCTGCCCGCCTGTGACGGTGACGTTCTGAACCTCCAGGGCTTGAAGGTCTTCGACCGCACCTTCCTGACCAGGAAGCCGGACGCGTCGAAGACGTTCCACGGCACCGTCTATGTTTGGGGCGCCAACCATAACGCCTACAACACCGAATGGCAGACGTCGGATTCGCCGGGCTGTTCCGGCACCGACGCCCTCTTTCAGCCGGCCGGTCGCTCCAAGCCGCAGCAACTGACGGCTGTTCAGACCTTGATCCCCTTCTTCCGCGCCACGGTCGGCGCCAAGGCGGACCCGTCGCTGGCAGCGCAGTTCGACCCGGCCAACTCACTGCCGTCGCCCCTCCTCGACATTACCAATGTCGATCGAGGTTACCTGCCGGCACCGGTGGGCGCCGCTGTGCAGAAACTCGAGACGTTCTCACAGCAGACCGGCAAGAGCGACAGCGGCATCCCCACCACGACCAGAGGTGTTGAGGTGGTGCATCAGCGCCCTGGCAGTACCGAGTGGTGGTTCGAGCACGAGCCGGAAGCCCGGGTCGCGACCGTGTCGTGGACCGCAGATTCCAATCTAAGTAAGTTGTTTCAGGTGAATTTCCGCCCGGCCAAGGACATGTCGGCGTTCAAGACCTTGTCGTTCCGCACCACGTTGCGCTGCTCCGGCGAGATCTGCGATTTCCCTGCTTCGGCCGACGGCGAGCTTACTTTTGGCGTACGGCTTCTAGACGGCAACGGCCAGTTATCGAGGACATATCTCACCAGCCGGGCCTTGCGCATCAGCCGGCCGGTCGGAATGTCGGATACTCTTCACCCAATTCTGTACACCGTCCAAATTCCGCTGTCGGCTCTGAGCGGGGTAGACCTGAGTCAGATCACGGCGCTACGCTTTACCTTCCATGACCAAAAGATCGGTACCGTGGATATTGGCGACGTGATGCTGTTGAAATCCGATCCGGCGCCTGCACAGGCCATTGCCCAGAGCTCTGCAAAGAGCCCTACGGCTTGGATGGCCGCCGCCAAAGTTCAGGCGACCTCCATGCCTCCGCACGATCCCGCGGCCGACGCCAACACCATGACGATCGTGCGCAAGCCCTCTTCCGCTCGGGCGATCTCCGCAGGGGCATCGCGCAGTGCACCGATGGTCGACATCGTGGTCACTTCGAAGCGGCCATTTCCTTTTACCAACGCCTCTCCCCGGTTCACGGTGGGTAACAAGACCATCCCCGGCGGCACGATCGGGCCTGACGGCAAGACGATGACGATCAGCATCCCCGAGGCGACATTCAACGAGCTTCCGACCGGTGCTGACGTCTCGCTCTCTCTCCTGGCAAGTGCTCCCCCTTGGAAGTTCGGGCCGCTTAAAAAGTAGGTCGTCAGATATTTGGTAATTGAGGACAAAATCGAGGGTATTCACAATGTAGTATTGTGAATACCCTCGATTTAATGCTTTGTAGGATTGAGAAAAATTCTAGTTTATCAAAATTATATACCCGCAAGACTGAATGGGTGGCCTGAAAGTTTGCTTACCTTGTTGCGAGAACCTTGCCGGTTTTGAGTCGCACCAACCCGGCCGCCGACGCGGTGGTCCGCCTCGCCGATATGGGCGTCGAGCCCTACCTCATCGCCGCGAGCCTGCGCGGCGTCCTCGTCCGGTGCCTGTGCGAGCGGTGCCGCCGGCCGACTCCCGAGCGCGCCGCCGAGGTGCTCGACCTGTACCGCGCCCGCGGGCTGACCGCGCCGGAAGGGACCGACTATCACCGCGCGGTGGGGTGCCCCACCTGCGGCGGCAGCGGCTTCCACGGCCGCGCGCGCCGACCTCCTCGCCGAGTCCTGGTCCGCAGTTGAGCGTTGCTTTCCGCCCGAGGCGGTACTGCGGCGCAGCCTCGAGCTTCCGGCCACGGCGCGCCTCTATCTCGGCCCGATCCTGGCGCACCGCCTGGAACGCCTGACGCCGTGGCGCCCCGACCGGATCCTGTACGGTTACCGCGTGGTCCACGAGGAGGCCGAGACGATCGGCGTCGAGTTCGCGGCCGTCCCGAACCACATCGCCGCCGGCCGTCGATCCGCCATTGAGGCCCTCGGCCTCGGCCTGACCGCGCTGGTGCCATCCGAGCGTGCCTGCCGCCAGCAGGGTCGTCGGCACAAGCCCCTGCTCGACGTCGGTCGCCAACTCGCCCTGCAGGCGCGCCGCTGGGTGCCGGAGCGCGACCTCGTGCCGGTGGGCGACGGCGGCTTCTCGGCCCTCAGGTTCCTCGACGCGATGCGCCGCAGCCACGTCACCGCCATCACCCGCCTGCGGCTCGACGCGGTCTGATCCTCCCCTGGTTTCACGGACACCTCTGATACGCTCGTTATGGGCGGGGAAGGTGTTTGATGGCCAAGACGAGACGCGAGTTTGCTTCGCTGCACCTTTGGTGTCACGCCAGAGTTCAAACGCGAGGCGGTGGCCCTGCNGGGCGGGGAAGGTGTTTGATGGCCAAGACGAGACGCGAGTTTGCTTCGCTGCACCTTTGGTGTCACGCCAGAGTTCAAACGCGAGGCGGTGGCCCTGCTAGAAAGCAGCGGGCGGCCGCAGATGCAGATCGCGGCCGAACTCGGGATCCAACCGTCGATGCTGAGGCAATGGCGCACGGCGCTGATGGGCGGCTGCCCGCCACCGCGGCCAGCGGGATTGCCAGGAACCGCGCCGATGAGCCCGGTGTCATCGCGGTCCGATCAGGCGGCCGAGATTGCCCGTCTGCGGCGTGAACTCGACCGGACG
>NZ_LMNB01000025.1:0-6036 GCF_001422895.1 Methylobacterium sp. Leaf106 | reverse complement strand
CGCATCCATTCGGCTCTCGGCTACATCACCCCCGAGCAAGCCGAGCGGAACGCGAGCTAACCACCGTGTCCGCAAAATCGGGAGAGGATCAGGACGAGTCCAATCACCGCTTCGGACGCGGCGCTGTCGTGCCAGCCCAGGCGGGCTTAAAGAAAAAGCGAACGTGGTCGACGAAATTCGAGATGCGCAGCCTGCGCTACACGACACCGGTATCGGAACTGCCGACGGCGCATGCGTGATTGAGGGTTAAATGAAAAATCCGCCGCGGCATGAGCCGGGCGGGTCGAGGGTCCATGCCCGTCAGGCAGCATTCATCGAGTTGGTGTAGGTTCTTCCAGGCGACAGCTTGGGCACACCGAACTGCCCGGCCAAAGGCCTTTACGGATAGAAACGATGACGTTCAGAATGCTCTCAGCAATTGCAGTCGTGGCCAGCGCCATTGGCTTCGGCAGTGTTGCTCAGTCCGCTCCAATCGCCGCCGCGGCACCGGTTGCGGGCGCGTCGGAGGACGGGCTTGTTGCCAAGGCGGCCGGCTATTGTGGGCTCGGCTATTACCCGGATCGGTTCACCGGTCGGTGCCGCGGCAACGGCTCTATCAATCACGGCGGCCGCCGCTTCTACGGCCCAGGTGGCTATGGTAGGCCTTACGCTCGCCCCTATGGCCGTCCGTTTTATCGCGGCTACTGATTAGCAGACACTGCCGAGCAACGGCGCATCAAGAAAACCCCGCTCCGGTTTTCACCGGGCGGGGGCTGAAAGTTTGAAAGTTGAAGAGGGTAGGATCGCCCGCGCACGAGGCGTACCAAAGCTAAGTATGCGCATCGCTGCCGTGCTTTCGGTCCTCAATTGCCGACTCACGCTCGATTGCGGCCAACAGCGCGCTTTGGCGCTTGGCCTCTTCCCGAATGATCCGCACGGCGGAGAAGAGAACGAGCGCCTGCGAAACTCGTCCGTAGAAATTACCAAGCTCGTCGGAGATATGCATCCTCTGGCCTTTACTGGCGATCCCGGAGAGATAGGCCTCTCTACCGCTCGCGTGGTCGATGCCCTCGGCGGCATGTTCGCCCTGCTCCGCAAGCGCGCCCCGAAGGAGGCCCCCGGCCCAGGCCATGAAGCCGATGGTGGAGGGCGCTCTATGCTTTGCCAGCGAGGCGCAGACGGCAGCCGACGGATTGCGCGGTCAGGTATAAACCCGCCTGGTCTTCGCCCGTGACCGCGCTCCTCCGCCCTGACGGCGGCCTGACTCGAGGAGAAGACGGATGGACACCCGGTGAACCCGTTCGTGCTTGCGATCATGATCTGGATCACCGTGATTTATATCGGCTGTTAACCTTCGCGTTTTTCTATGACTTCCCCTCGGCTACTCACGATGCTGGCAATACTTGCCGTTTACGGATTTACGCCAAGACGCCGTTCCGATTTAGGACTAAAACCCGCTTCGGCGTGAGCCGGGCGGGTCAAAAACCGTTCCTGCAGAAATTCATCTTCGCGCCCCAATACGGCTGGAAAGAGCTAGGAACCGTGCCGCAGCTTCCGCTCAAGAATGGTTCCCATAGCGCCCCACAGCTGGTTACAGCATGGCTCGAACTCTCACAGCAATGCTGTAAATTGGACAACGATTTAGGCGTATCGAGCCCGTTTGAGTAGAATTGGGTACAGGATGAAATGGCAGCGAAGTGTCTGACGCCGAAGAAAAAACCAACGATTTCAGTCCGTACCGATTTTCCGTCGCGCCGATGATGGATTGGACCGACCGCTATTGCCGGTCGTTCCACCGTGTCCTGTCGCGCCGTGCCCGGCTCTATACTGAGATGGTGACGAGCAATGCCGTTCTTCACGGCGACAGGACGCGTTTGCTCGGTTTCTCGGCGCGGGAGCATCCGGTCGCCGTCCAACTCGGGGGTTCGGTACCCAGCGATCTTGCGAAGGCAGCACGCATCGCGGAGGGATTCGGCTACGACGAGATCAATCTAAATGTAGGCTGTCCCTCGGACCGGGTTCAGGATGGCCGCTTCGGCGCATGCCTCATGCGAGACCCGAGCCTCGTCGGCGAGTGCGTGGCGGCCATGAAGGCCGCCATCTCGGTGCCGGTCACGGTGAAGTGCCGCATCGGGGTCGACGATCAGGATACGGAGGTCGCCCTGGATTCGCTGGTCGATGCCGTGACGCAGGCGGGAGTCGACGGGCTCATCGTCCATGCCCGCAAGGCTTGGCTGCAGGGTCTGTCGCCGAAAGAGAACCGCGATGTCCCCCCCCTCGATTACGGGCGTGTCGCGCGGCTGAAACAGAAGCGCCCGTCTCTGCCGATCGCTATCAACGGTGGCATCGCCACGATCGACGACACGCTGACCCAACTCACCGTCGTGGACGGTGTGATGATGGGGCGCGCAGCCTATAACGAGCCGGCCCTGCTGCTCGACGTGGACCACCGGGTTTTTGGAGAAGCGGCCCCCGTGGCGGATGCCTTCGAGGCTGTCGAGGCTTTCGCACCGACCATCGCTGAAGCCTTGGGAAACGGTATCCGCCTGCACACGCTCACCCGCCATATGCTCGGACTGTTCAACGGGCGCCCTGGGGCGCGTGCCTATCGCCGACACCTGTCGACGTTCGGCACCCGCGCGGACGCCGATCTCTCGACCCTGCGCGAGGCTGTGGCTCAGGTTTCCAAGGAAGGTCCCGGAGGAAGCGCCGCCGTTCAGGCGGCGTGAGCGCGGGACGTCAACTGTCGGCCGCGCGCTCGAAAGTGACGATGCTGCGAGTCTCACCCTCCTCTGCCCAGTTCGGCATGACGCGCCACGGGGTCAGGACACGAAGGCGCGCTCCATTGATCTCGAAAGACCGCGTCTGTTCCGTTCCGACCCAAGCAGGATTCCACGCTGCGTCGAGCTTGGCAGTCCACTGATTTCCCGTGACGGTAAAACGGCCAGTATAGGAAACCATGGTGTCGAGAAGAGCGGCGCGCTCCTTGTCGCTGACCGCAGGCTTCCGACCCTCGCCGGTGAGGTTGAAGAACACCCTCCCCTCGGGCGTGAAATAAGCGAATCCCGCCGGATGGGCACCCATGACTGGAATCGTTTTTCCGGTGGAGCGGACCTCGACTTCGTAGGAGACGAGCTTCCACAAACCGGTAATGCGCGCATCGCTGGCGGCTTGCACCGATCCGCCCAGCATCGGCGTAAAGAGGAGCGGAAGCCACATTCCGAGAAAGCCGCGTCGTAGGGTCGAAACTCTCATGATCGGATTTTGTCCTCTTAGAGCATTGCAACCAAAGACACCCTCGCGGGCATCTCGATTTGAGCTATGCAATGAAGACGTGCCATTCTCAACGCCTTAGATAGTTGGCTCGCCTGCTTGTGATACGTTCCCGCTGAGTTTAGAGTACGTGTCCGGTGATGGTCGCGGTCGACGGCATCGCGCACCGGGCTGAAGCCTGATCTTAATGCTGGCGTTAAGGTCAGCGGGTCGAGGTGCTTGAGGGGGCCGAACGGCGGCGGCGCTGGTCGTTCGAGGATAAGGCGCGGATCGTCGAAGCTTCGTACGAGGCGGAAGTGTCGGTGTGTTCGGTGGCGCGCCGGCACGGGATCGCCCAGGGCCTGCTGTTCACGTGGCGACGCCAGGCTCGGGAAGGCCGTTTGGGCGGGGACGAGCAGGCCCCGGTCTTCGTGCCCGTCGCGACCACCCCGGAGCCGTCGCCGGCAGTTCCGGCTTTGCAGTCGAAGGATCCTGGTGTTCAGGCTCTGCCCCGCCGAGCGCGGCGCAAGACCGGTGTCATGGCGATCGATCTCGGCGATGGTCGGCGTCTCACGGTCGACCGGAACGTTGATGCCGCGGCGCTGCGCCGGGTGCTCGATGCCCTGGAGGGTCGATGATCCCGCTGCCGGCCAACGTCCGGGTCTGGCTGGCCACCGGCCACACCGACATGCGCAAGGGCTTTTCCAGCCTCGGGCTGATCGTCCAGGAGACGCTCAAACGCGATCCTCATTCCGGGCACCTGTTCGTCTTCCGGGGGCGGCGCGGCGACCTGATCAAGGTAATCTGGCACGATGGCCAGGGCGCGTGCCTGTACACCAAGCGGCTCGACCGCGGCCGCTTCCTGTGGCCGTCGGTGGCGGACGGAGCCGTGACGATCTCCACGGCGCAGCTCGGCTACCTACTCTCGGGCATCGACTGGCGAATGCCGCAGACAAGCTGGCGTCCGAGCGCCGTCGGCTGAGGATAACGCGTTACAGAGGCTGAGGAATATGCTCTTCTCAGTGTGTGCCGAACGCGCCTGAGCCCCCGCCGCTTCCCACCGATCTCGCTGCCGCTCACGCCATGATCCTGGCCGAGCGGGCGGCGCGGCTCGCGTCCGAAATCGCGGTCGAACGGCTGAAGCTGGAGGTCGCCCGGCTGCGGCGGGAGCGCTTCGGGACCTCCTCGGAACGCAGCGCCCGGATCGACCAGCTCGAACTCGTCCTAGAGAATCTGGAGGAAACGCTCGCCGAGACGAACGCGCAGGTGGCGGCCGAGCCGGAGGCGCTCCCTGGTGCGGCTTCCTCGCGGCGCAAGCCCGCCCGCCGGTCTCTCCCCGAGCACCTGCCGCGCGAGCGCATCGTCCATCCCGGCCCGACGACCTGCGCCTGCTGTGGCGGGGTGCGCCTGCGCCCTCTCGGCGAGGACGTCACCGAGACCCTGGAGCGGATCCCGGCGCGCTGGGTCGTGATCCAGCACGTGCGCGAGCGCTTCTCCTGCAACGACTGCGAGACTATCGCGCAGACCCCGGCCCCCTTCCATCCGATCCCGCGGGGCCGGGCGGGGCCGAACCTCCTGGCCGAGGTGATGATGGCCAAGTTCGGCTTGGCATCTGCCGCTGCATCGGCAGAGCCAGCGCTTCACGCATGAAGGCGTGCCGATCGACGTCTCGACCCTGGCCGGCTGGGTCGGGGCCGTCACCACCGCCCTGTCGCCCCTGGTCGCCCGGATCGAAGCCCATGTCCGGGGAGCCGAGCGCCTCCATCTCGACGATACGCCGGTGCCGGTCTTGGCCAAGGGGAAGACCCGCACCGGCCGGCTCTGGACGGTGGTGCGCGACGACCGCCCCTTCGGTGGACCCGAGCCGCCGGCCGCGGCCTACTTCTATTCCCCCGACCGCTCCGGCGCGCATGCCGAGACTTGGCTCGGCGACTTCCACGGCATCGTGCAGGCGGACGCCTTCTCCGGGTTCGGCCGGCTGTACGACCCAGGCCGCCAGCCGGGGCCGATCCGCGAGGCGGCCTGCTGGGCCCATGCCCGACGCAAGTTCTTCGAGCTGGCCGATCTGAAGAAGGCCCCGATCGCCATCGAGGCCGTGACGCGGATCGATGCGATCTTCGCCATCGAGCGCGCCGCCAACGGTCTTGCCCCCGATGAACGCCGCGCGCACCGAAGCATTCGCTCGGCCGCCCTCGTTGCCGACCTGGAGGCGTGGCTGCGGGAGAACCGCGCCAAGCTCTCGGCCAAGGCTCCCACGGCAGCGGCGATCGATTACCTGCTCAAGCGCTGGACCGCCTTCACCTGGTTCCTCGACGACGGACGGATCTGCCTGTCGAACAATGCTGCCGAACGCTCCATCCGTCCCATCGCGGTGGGCCGCCGCAACTGGACCTTCGCCAGATCGGATGCGGGCGGTCATCGTACCGCTGCCCTCTACACGCTGATCGAAACCGCCAAGCTCAATCGCATCGACCCCCAGGCCTGGCTCGCCGACGTGCTCACGCGGCTACCCGACCATCCCGCCAGGCGTATCGACGATCTGCTGCCGTGGAACTGGACCCAGCCTCAGCGCCGGCAGATCGCCGCCTGACACACCGCCGGGACCACGAACGCGGCCTTCACCGAAGGCGTACAGTTTAGATATGTCATTTGACACGGCAAAGCCCGCGGCGTTTGACGCTGCGGGCTTTTGCGTGTGGTGTTGTGTCTGGTGTGTTTGGTTGCGGGGACAGGATTTGAACCTGTGACCTTCAGGTTATGAGCCTGACGAGCTACCGGGCTGCTCCACCCCGCGCCAGGGTGTTC
>NZ_LMNB01000024.1:0-12870 GCF_001422895.1 Methylobacterium sp. Leaf106 | reverse complement strand
CGCCCTTCATCCCCCTACACCACCCTTCCGGCCGTACCGGAGAGCAGTCTGCGAGAACGAGGTTAGGGGGTCAGAATTGGACGCCGATCCCCCGCCTCACGGGGTCAAAGTTGCACGCCGAAACACACCGACGCGCACCGGCCTCCAGGTGACGACGCCGTTCACCCACGCTCCGCGGTTCCTGATCCTGTACGGATCGCTCCGGGAGCGTTCGTTCAGCCGCTTCCTCGCCTACGAGGCCGCGCGCCTGCTTCAGGCCATGGGCGGCGAGGTGCGGATCTACGATGCGCGCGGCCTGCCGTTGCCCGACGACGCCTCCCCTGACCACCCCAAGGTCCGTGAACTGCGCGCCCTCTCGATCTGGTCGGAGGGACACGTCTGGGTCAGCCCCGAACGACACGGCAACATGACCGGCGTCATCAAGAGCCAGATCGACTGGCTGCCCCTGTCGGAAGGGTCGGTGCGCCCGACGCAGGGCCGGACCCTGGCCGTGATGCAGGTCTCGGGCGGCTCGCAATCGTTCAACGCCGTCAACGCCCTGCGCATCCTCGGGCGCTGGATGCGGATGATCACCATCCCGAACCAGTCCTCGGTGCCCATGGCCTACAAGGAGTTCGATGAGGCCGGCCGGATGAAGCCCGGCCCCCTCTACGACCGGGTGGTCGACGTCTGCGAGGAACTGTTCAAGTTCACCCTCCTGACCCGTGAGCGGGCCGGCTACCTCGTCGACAGGTATTCCGAGCGCAAGGAGCGCGAACCCGAACGGCTCGAGGCGGTGGCGGTCGATATCGGGTTCGCAAGGCGATAGGCCGTTCAATTCCGGTATTTGCCGCGACAAGGTTGCGCCATCGAAACCTGACGTCAAACACGTCGGGGAACACAAGGGTGTCTCCCCCGATGCACCATGACGTGTCGTCTGATCCCAGACCTCGATGAGCCCGACTCACCGAAGTCTGCCCGCGCGACTGCGCGGCGGCGGTCGTCCGCCGGACCTGCTTGGCAAGGTGCACGCCCCGCCTCTCACGGTCGAACCGGAAGCCGCCCGACCAAGGCAAGACCGGCGGACAGGCGTCACAGTGTCAACAGGGCAAAGGCGATCCGCTCATTCTGGAAACGCCGGCGGAGTTTTGATCTCCGACGCGCGCAATGAAAATCGGAACCATCTTTGCCCCGAATTTGCCGATGCGCGCAAAGTCATCCGATCCTACGTCGCCAGGAAGAGACACACTCCAAGCAGACAAGACTACTAAAAGTCGACCCAGATAAGCGACGAGTCAGTAGCTTCGATTGCTATGCGGTCTTTTGCCGACGTCGCTCGACATGGCCTTAGCATAGCCTCCCGGTTCGTCACCATCCCTCATATGAGGGAGAAATCAAAATCAATAAAACAGCCCTCCCTCACTCATACGAGTGATGTGGACCTGGATCCGTTGATATATCCAGCAGTCGCAATTCCCGCTCATGCGATGCGGCTGGGGTCTTCGATTTGGTCCGGCAAGGGCAATCCTTGCTCGCGGACTCGATGATACTTCAAATTTTCGCGTTTTTCAGCTGACTATTCCGAGATCGATTGCTCGGGATCCGTCGTCGACCAAAATTTTCTGGAGTGAATCGCCATGGCCTCCGTTGTCTCGATCGTTGCGGCTGAATCCGTTCTCAACGCGACCGCCAACACCACGGAGGTGACCTTCACCTTCGACGAGGCGGTGACCGGCTTCGACTCGGACGACGTCGTCATCTCCGAGGGTGCCGGCACGATGGGCGACTTGACGAGCAACGGCAGTGGCACGGTCTGGAAGGGGCTCTTCACTGCCAGTCCGGGTTTCGACGGTCAGGTCACGATGTCCGTCACAAACGATTATTTTAATGAGAATGATGACGTGGGTGAAGCCGGCGGCGAACTCGAGTCGCCGCTGACCATCGACCAGACGGCGCCGACGGTGATCGTCGAGCTCGACTCGTCGGCCTTCAGCAACACCAACCCGACCTCGCAGGTGACCGTCACCCTCAGCGAGGCCTCGCCCGACTTCGATGCGTCCTTCATCGTAGTCACCGGCGGTACCATCGACGGTCTGACCGCCAGCGACGACGGCCTGACCTATATCGGCACCGTCACGGCCAATGCGAACTCCACCACGCCGGTCTCGGTCTCCGTGGCCGCCGGACGCTTCACCGATGCGGCGGGCAACGCCAACGCCGCCACCATCAGCGCCAGCGACACCGCCACCGTCGACACCGTCGACCCGACGGTGTCCCTCATCGAGGTGGTGGCCTCCGACCTCAACGTGACCTCCAACACCACGGAGGTGACCTTCACCTTCTCCGAGGAGGTGAAAGACTTCGACGCGAGCGATGTCTCCATCGCCGACGGTGCCGGCGAGATCGGCACCTTGACGGGCAGCAACGGCGGCAAGACCTGGACGGGAACCTTCACGGCGGCGGAGGGATTCGCCGGCTCAACCACGCTGTCCGTCACCGGGTATTATGCCGATCTTGCCTCCAATCCGGGCTCGGAAGGCTATACGCAAACCCTGTCCATCGACACGAGGGCGCCGACGGTGCTCATCGACCTGGACCGCGATGCGTTTAACATCGGCAACGGGACCTCGGAGGTGACCTTCACCCTGAGCGAGCCCTCGCCAAACTTCGATAAGGCCGACGTCACGGTCACCGGCGGTACCATCAGCGATCTGACCGCCAATGGCCTGATCTATACCGGCACATTCACGGCCAATCCGAACTCCACCGCGCCGGTCTCGATCTCCGTGGCCGCCGGAGCCTTCGTCGATTACTCTGGCAACGCCAATACCGCCTCCACCCCCGACACGGCGACGGTCGACACGGTGGCGCCGACGGTGAGCGTCAATATGCCGGCGGACACGTTCAATATCCTCAGCCCGACCTCTGAGGTGACCTTCATCCTGAGCGAGGCCTCGGACAACTTCGACAAGAGCGACGTCACGGTCACCGGCGGGAGCATCGGCGATCTGACCGCCAGCGTCGACGGCCTGACCTATACCGGCACATTCACGGCCGAGGAGGACTCCACCGCGCCAGTCACGATCCTCGTGGACGCCGGAGCCTTCACCGATGCGGCGGGCAACGCCAACACACCCTCCAACCTCGATACGGCGACGGTCGACACGGTGGCGCCGACGGTGGAAATCAATATCTTGGCGGCCACGCTCAACGTCAACGTTCCGGACGTGACGGTAACCTTCACCCTGAGTGAGGCCTCGATCAATTTCAATCGAACCGACGTCACGGTCACCGGCGGTAGCATCGGCGATCTGACCGCCAGCGCCGACGGCCTGACCTACACCGGCACCGTCACGGCCGATGAGAGCTTCACCGGGGAACTCTCGGTCTCGGTGGCCGCCGACCGCTTCAACGACGCGGCGGCCAACGGCAACGCCGCCTCCCTCGTCGACACGGCGACGGTCGACACGGTGGCGCCGACGGTGACCGTCGCCCTGGCGGCGGATTCGTTCAACATCGCCAACCGGAGCTCTGAGGTGACCTTCACCCTGAGCGAGGCCTCGACCGACTTCCCTGGCTCCGACTTCGATGCCTCCGACGTCACGGTCGTCGGCGGTAGCATCGGCGAGCTGATCAACAACGGCGACGGGACCTATACCGGCACTGTCTCGGCCTACGAAGATTCCACCACGCAGCTCTCGATCTCCGTGGCCGCCGGAGCCTTCGGCGATACGGCGGGTAATTCCAACACCGTCTCCAACTCCGACACGGCCACGGTCGACACGGTGGCGCCGACGGTTGTCTCCATCGTGGCGGCCGACACCGAGCTCAACTCGGCCTCCAACTCCACGCTGGTGACCTTCACCTTCTCCGAGGCGGTGACCGGCTTCGCCAAGGACGATGTCCTCGTCACCGGTCCCGGATTGCTGGGCGACTTGGAGACCACCAACGGTGGCCTCACCTGGACGGGCACCTTCACGGCGAGCGCGGGCCAGACCGGCTCGGCCACGCTGGCCGTCAGCGGTGCCTATCTCGACGCTGCATCCAACCCGGGCGCGGCTGGCGGCTTGGAGACCCTGACCATCGACACGCAGGCGCCGATGGTGACCGTCAACCTGGCATCGACGGCCTTCAGCAACACCAACCCGACCTCGCAGGTGACCTTCACCCTGACAGAGGCGGCGACCGACTTCGATAAGTCCGATGTCACGATCACCGGCGGGAGCATCGGCGATCTGACCGCCAGCGACGGCGGCATGACCTATACCGGTACCGTCACGGCCAATCCGAACTCCACCACGCCGGTCTCGGTCTCCGTGGGCCTAGGACGCTTCACCGATGCGGCGGGCAACGCCAACCTCGGCTCCGTTCCCGATACCGCAACGGTCGACACCCAGGCACCGACGGTGACCTCCATCGTGGCGGTCGACGCCGATCTCAACCTGAACGACACAACCGAGGTCGTGACCTTCACCTTCTCCGAAGCGGTGACCGGCTTCACCGCGAGCGACGTCTTCATTCCCGAGGTCTCCGGACTTCCTGCCGGCACCTTGGGCACCTTGATTAGCAGCAACGGTGGCACGACCTGGACGGGAACCTTCACGGCGCAGGATGGCTTCGTCGGCTCGGCCAACCTGTCCGTCATCGGGGAGTATGCCGATCTTGCCTCCAACGTGGGCTCGACCGGCGGTTCGAAGACCCTGAACATCGACACGGTGGCACCGACGGTGACCGTCGACCTGGCCTCGACGGCCTTCAGCGCCACCAATCCGACCTCGGCCGTGACCATCACCCTGAGCGAGATCTCGGCCGGCTTCGACAAGACCGCGGTCACGGTCAACGGCGGTACTCTCGGTGATCTGACCGCCAGCCTCGACGGCCTGACCTATACCGGCTTCGTCACGGCCGATCAGAATTCCACCGAGCCGGTCTCGATCTACGTGTCCGCCGGAGCCTTCACCGATGTCGCGGGCAACGCCAACGCCCCCTCCATGTCAGACAACGCAACGGTCGACACCGTCAACCCGACGGTCGCGCTGCTGACGATCTCGCAGGATACCGGCGCGAGCGATTCGGACCACATCACCCGTGATCGAACCCTGTCGGTCAGCGGCACGGTCGAGGCAGGCTCCACCGTGACCGTCGCCGTGCTCGATCTGGCCGGCAACCCCGTGCTCGTGAACGGGACCGCCGTGACGCTGGTCGCCACCGTCACCGGCGGCGTATTCACGACCGCGCCCACCGCCTCATTGCCGGACGGCAGCTACATCTTCCGCGCCACCGCGGCGGACAGTGCCGGCAACACCACCATCAGCGATCTCAACCCGGTACGGGTGGACAACAGCACGGCCCTTCCGACCTTTGGCCTCGCGGCGGCCTCCGATACCGGAGCCAGCGCCACCGATCGGCTCACCAACGACACCACCCCCGACTTCACCGGAACGGCCGAGGCCGGCGCCACGGTCCAGATCTTCCTGGACGGATCCGAGATCGGCACCGCCGTCGCCGACCAGAACGGTGCCTACACCCTGGCCTTCGCGGACTCGGACCTGAACGGCACCCCCCTGACGAACGGCAGCTACACCCTCTCGGCGATCGCCACCGACCTCGCCGGCAACACGAAGCTGAACACGACGGTCAAGACGTTCACGGTCGATACGACCTCGCCGACGGCGACGGTCGTGATCGCGGATGACAGCTTCAGCGACGGCAACCTGACCTCGACGGTGACCTTCACCTTCTCGGAAGCCGTCGATCCCAACTATCTCTTCCCGAGCGCCTCCGGCGGCGGCATCGTGCCGGGCTCGCTCGTCGTCGCCGAAGACGGGCTCTCCGCCACCGCCACGTTCGCCGCCAACGATGACAGCACGATCGACGCCGCGGTCACCATCGCGGCGTTCAAGGACCTCGCAGGCAATTCCGGTACCTCCACCCCGTCCGCTCCGGTCACGGTCGACACCCGCAACCCGACGGCGACGGTCGTGATCGCGGATGACAGCTTCAGCAACGGCAACCTGACCTCGACGGTGACCTTCAGCTTCTCGGAAGCCGTCGATCCNCCGCAACCCGACGGCGACGGTCGTGATCGCGGATGACAGCTTCAGCAACGGCAACCTGACCTCGACGGTGACCTTCAGCTTCTCGGAAGCCGTCGATCCGACTTCTCTCGAACTGAGCGCCACCGGCGGCATCATCGAACCGGGCTCGCTCGTCGTCGCCGAGGACGGGCTCTCCGCCACGGCCACGTTCACCGCCGACGATGACAGCACGACCGCCGCCACGGTCACCCTCACGGCGTTCAAGGACCTCGTCGGCAATGCCGGTACGTCCACGGCGTCCGCTCCGGTCACGGTCGATACCGTCAACCCGACGGCAACGGTCGTGATCGAGGATGCCAGCTTCAGCGACGGCAACCCAACCTCGACGGTCACCTTCACCTTCACGGAAGCCGTCGATCCCACCTCTCTCGAACTGAGCACCACCGGCGGCACCGTCGATCCAGACTCGATCGTCATTGCCGTCGACGGGCTCTCCGCAACCGCCACGTTCATCGCCAGCAACAGCAGCACGACCGACGCCACGGTCACCCTCACGGCGTTCAAGGACCTCGCCGGCAATGCCGGCACCCCCGCCGCGTCCGATCCGGTCCCGGTCGATACCGTCAAGCCGACGGTTCAGATCGCGTTCTCCGAGACCAGCCTCAGCGACGGTATCCCGACGTCGACGGTGACCTTCACTTTCTCGGAGGCCGTCGATCCTGACTCCCTGGACGTGAGAGCCAGCGGCGGCATCATCGAACCGGGCTCGCTGGTTCTCGCCGAGGACGGGCTCTCCGCCACGGCCACATTCACCGCCACCGACAACAGCGCGGCCGACGCTTCGGTCACTCTCCTGGCGTTCACGGATCTCGCAGGCAATTCCGGTACCTCGACCCCGTCCGCTCCGGTCACGGTCGACACCCGCAACCCGACGGCGACGGTCGTGATCGCGGATGACAGCTTCAGCAACGGCAACCTGACCTCGACGGTNGACCCCGTCCGCTCCGGTCACGGTCGACACCCGCAACCCGACGGCGACGGTCGTGATCGCGGATGACAGCTTCAGCAACGGCAACCTGACCTCGACGGTGACCTTCAGCTTCTCGGAAGCCGTCGATCAGGACTCTCTCGTCGTGGCCGCCACCGGCGGCACCATCGATCCGACCTCGATCGTTTTCGCCGATGATGGGCTCTCCGCCACCGCCATCTTCACCGCCACCGACGACAGCACAGCCAACGCCACGGTCACCCTCACGGCGTTCAAGGACCTCGCCGGCAATGCCGGCATCTCCCCCGCGCCCGATTCGGTCCCGGTCGACACCCGCACCCCGACGGCGACGGTCGTGATCGCGGATGACAGCTTCAACGACGGCAACCTGACCTCGACGGTGACGTTCACCTTCTCGGAAGCCGTCGATCCCACCTCTCTCGAACTGAGCGCCACCGGCGGCACCGTCGATCCAGACTCGATCGTCATTGCCGTCGACGGGCTCTCCGCCACCGCCACGTTCACCGCCAGCAACAGCAGCACGACCGCCGCCACGGTCACCCTCACGGCGTTCAAGGACCTCGCCGGCAATGCCGGCACCTCCACCCCCTCCGCTCCGGTCACGGTGGATACCGCCAACCCGACGGTGGTCTCGATCACCGCGGCTGACCAAAGCCTCAACGTCGCCGGCAATACCTCGACGGTGACCTTCACCTTCTCGGAAGCCGTCGAAGGCTTCAGTGCCAGCGATGTCGCCTACGACACCTCCACCGGAACGCTGGGAGTCCTGACGAGCGACGACAACATCACCTGGACGGGTGAGCTCACGGCGAAACCGGGCATCACCGGCACGGCGGTTCTGTCGATCGGTGGAAACGGGGCCGCCTATACCGATCTGGCCGGCAATGCGGGGGTGCAAGGCGGTGAGCTGAGCCTGACCATCGATACGGTGGCACCCACCATCAGCGGTCTCACGATCTCGACGGACAATGGACAAAGCGCCACCGACAAGATCACGCGCGACAATACCCTCACGGTCAGCGGATCGGTGACCGGTGTTGCCGAGAATGCGACCGTAGAGGTCGCCGTGATCTACGATGGCGAAACCGTCACCACCCTGACCGGTACGGTCATCGACGGCACCTTCACCACGAACGTCAGCCCCATCCTTGCTTCGCCCGGTGCTGCGGGACGGGAATATACGTTCTCGGCTTCGGTGAAGGATGCGAGCGGCAACGTCACCACCGAGAGCTTCAACGTCACGATCGATCGCGCGACGACGGTGGCTACCATCGGGCTGGCGTCGGGCTCGGATCTGGGCGTGCCTGGCGACGGGATCACCAGCACCGCGACGCCGGACTTCTTCGGTATCGCCGAGGCCGGTGCGACGGTCGACGTGTTCCTGAATGACGAACTCATCGGCACGACGCTCGCAAATGAGAGCGGCCAATTCACCATGTCCTTCCTGGAAACGGGTCTCCAACCGCTCACCAACGGGACCTACACGCTGACCACCAGCAGCACCGATATCGCAGGAAACACCAAGCAGAGCACACTGGGGACATCCTTCACCGTCGATCGGACGGCTCCGACCGCCACGATCACACTGAGCGATACGTCCCTGGTGGCCGGCGAGACCGCGACCGTGACGATCACCTTCTCGGAGGCCGTCACGGGCTTAGGTCGCGGAGACTTTGTCGTCGGCAATGGCGAGCTGAGCGAACTGAGCGGCCCCACCGCCGGCCCGAACGGGTCGGTCGTCTACACCGCGACGCTGACCCCGGCCGCCAACTCCGAGGACAGCACCAACGTCATCACCCTCTCCACCACGTACACGGACGTGGCCGGCAACACCGGAACCACGGCCAGCACCGGGAACTACGCCGTCGACACCCTGGTACCGACGGTGCTCAGCGTAGCGGCCTCCGGTCCCGGCATTACGGATGGTTCGGGAACGCTGGTCACGGGTCAGACCGTGTCCTTCACCTTCACCATGTCCGAAGCCGTGGCCATCGCGAATGGCGGCGCGCTGGCGATCACCCTGAGCAATGGCGCGACCGCGCTCTACAACCCGGAGGAATCGACCTCGACGAAGCTCGTCTTCGACTACACGGTGCTGGTCGACCAGATTTCCAGCGACCTCGCAATCACGGGCGTGTCCTTGAATGGAGCCTCCATCGCCGACCTGAGTAGGAACCCCTTCGACGCCAGCCAGTTGACGGTCGATCCTGCCGGGACACTGAAAATCGATGGTTACACCGGCACGGATGGCAGTGAGACGTTCCGCGGCACCACCGGAGCCGAAACCTTCACCGGATTGGGCGGTGCCGACACCTACATCGTCGACAATATCGGTGACCGGGTCATCGAGGCACCGGGCGGTGACCTCGATACGGTGCGGACCAGTGTGAACTTTACCCTCGGGGACGGCCAGGGCATCGAGGTGCTCCGCGGTTCCGGAACCGTCGGTCTCATCCTGAACGGGAACGAGTTCGACAACAGGATCGTCGGAACGTCCGGTAACGACATCATCGATGGCAAGGCCGGCGTGGATGCGATGTTCGGCAACTTTGGCGACGACATCTACTATGTCGACAATGCCGGCGATCTGGTGACCGAGGCGGCTTCAGCCGGTAACGATACGGTCCGTGCGTCCGTCAGCTACACGCTGAAAGCAGGCCAGGAAATCGAGACGCTCGAAGGCCTGGGGTCGACGGGCCTGACGCTGACCGGGAACAACTTCGCCAACACGATCGTCGGAACCGCGGGCAAGGACATCCTCGACGGCAAGACAGGAGCGGACACGCTGTCCGGTGGCGCCGGCAACGATACCTACTACGTCGACAACGTGAACGATCGTGTGATCGAGACGACCGGTACCGACACGGTCTACGCCAGCGTCAGTTACGAGCTGGAGTCGGGCGTCTCGATCGAGGCTCTCCGTGCTTTCGGTTCCAAGGCTCTGACGCTCACGGGCAACGAGTTTGCCAATACGATCGTGGGTGGAGCAGGCAAGGACGTGATCGTCGGTGGACTGGGTCAGGACACCCTGACGGGTGGAGCGGGAAGCGATACGTTCGTCTTCAAGACGGTGAGCGATAGCGGCAACGGTGCCGCGAACCGCGATGTGATCCTCGACTTCAAGGTGGGCGTCGATCACATCGATCTGTCCGGCATTCAAGCCGTGAGTGGAGCTCCGACAGACCAGTCCTTCTCGTTCATCGAGGGGGCGTTCACCAAGCACAAGGGAGAGCTCCACGCCGTCGCCTCTGGAAGCTCGACGATCATCGAGGGTGACGTCGATGGAAACGGCAAGGCGGATTTCCAGCTCGTCCTGAGAGGCACGATCGAAGCCCTGCATGCGACCGACTTCGTGCTCTGAGCGGGTTTCGCGTCCTGAAACCTGCGTGACGTCAAAGTCCTGAGCGAGGTGAAGCGATGGCTTGCCGCCGCGACCCTGCTCAGGATTCGAGGCCGAGTGTCAGTTCAATGCGAGCCCCGTGCGCCAATGATCCGGCGCGCGGGGCTTGCTTGCCTTGGGCATCGTGGCCTTGGAAATCAATGCCTTGGGGATCGTGCTGTCGGAACACGCCGGCGCTTTCTCATGCCCCCACCGATCGATGCGGATTGCCGGCCAATCCTCACTCCGCCGCGCCGGACTCCGACGATGACGTGCGCCCCGCCAAGCCAGGAGCGTCGGTGGCGTATTGCCCGGCCGCGATCGTGCGTTTGACCGTCGACCGGGCGGCATCGATGGCGATGGCGGCGGCCGACATGGTCCTGGCCTCCGTCGGCCGCTCCAGGGCATGCTTGGCGATCTCGCCGGCGAGGTCGTCGATCTCGCGGGCGAGGTGTTCCAGGCGCGGAGGATCGGCGCTGCTTTGCGCTTCCTGGCGAATCTGCAGGAGGCGGTCGGTGGCCTCCTCGATCCGTTCCCGGCGCAGCCGCGACAGACGCTGGCCGATCCAGGCGACGCCAGACCCGATGCCGCCGCCGAGGAAGGCGACGAGATAGATCCAGGTCTCGTAGCGCTCGATGAAGCCCTGCTGCTCGCGCTCGAAGAAATCGACGGCGCCGGGGTGGATCGGCAACCGCGCGCTCGTCGCGCCGGCCGTGCTGTCGTAGCTCGGCGCCTGCACGTAATCGGCGGCGGCGGTCACGTTGGCCATGCCGCTGCGCAATTCGAACAGATGCTGGGTCACGTCCGCCGCGACGGGACGGGACAGGCTGGCCCGCGCCATCAGGCGGTAGGACGCCCCGACCGTGTGAACGTCCTCGGCCGGGACCTTGGGACTGCCGCCGAAGGTCTCGGCCGGCATGGTGACCGATTGCAGGCGCGGCATCCTCGCGACGATGGCATCGGCGTTCTCGACCGTGACGAAGGCGACCTTTCGCGTCTTGCTGGCCGCTTGGACAATGCCGACGATGCGTTGCGCCGTGGGTGCGGTCGGTGAAATGACCGAGACCACGGCATCGACCCGCTTCCTGGCCAGGGCCGTGGGGAGGTCGGCTTCGGACATTTCCACGAGGGCCACGTGGCGCGGTGGCAGCGGCCCTTCCGGGTCCTTGTCGAGAAGGGTGAGGCCGTAATGGCCGACCATCGCCTTGATCAGCGCCTGGTCGGCATCGCGATGCGCGAGGATCGCGAGGCGCTTCCGATCGAGGTCGGGAAAGCTCGTCAGCCCCGACGGCTCGGGAGAGGCGATGATCATCGCCTGGTCGCGAAGGATCGCCAGGGTCAGTCCATTGTCGGGCAGGTCGACGTCGGGACGGACCACGGCGAGATCGGCGCGGCCTTCCTGGAGCGCGGCGGCACTGTCCCGCACATCGTCGAAGGCGATGACCTTGAGCCGGATCTCCTTGTGCCGCCGGGCCAGAGCATCCGCATAGGCCTGGATCAGCGCCGGCTCGGTCCCGTCCTTCGGGGCTACGGCGATCGTCAGGACGGTCGCCCGCGAGATCCAGTAAGCCGTGGCGGCCCCGAGGCCGAGGAACACGGCGAGCAGAAGGAAGACGAACTCGCGGCGGACGAGGAGGCCGGCGAACTTCATGGATCGAACGACCGCTCCCCGCCAAGCCCGACACCGATCCTATCGGCGGCGACAGGGCGTATCATGCCCCCGCCGCGAGCCGGCATGGCGGGCGCCGTCCCCGTCGACAAGGGACGGATCCACCGCGACGGGGCCGGATGGGCGGTCGTCAGCGGGGCCGACGCGGTGGGGCTGCGGCCCGGCCGCTGAGGCGACGTCCGACATAGGCGACGATTCTGGGAAGCACGAACAAGGTCAGGAGTTTGCGGATCATCGAAGGTCTCCGGATGACGGGGATCAGCGCTTGGGACGGGCGAGCCAGCCCACCGCGAAGGCCACGGCCGCGAGGCCGAGCAGGGCGGATGCGCGATTGTCGTCGGCATAGCGGACCGCCTGGCGGCCATAGGTCGTGCCGCGCTTGGCTGCATGGCGGGCGAAGCCGCGTCCGTCCTCGATCAGGTTACCGGCGCGGTCCCGGACTTCGCCAACGAGATAGCGGCCATCCTGGGCCAAATCCTCGGCACGGTCGCGGGCACGGCCGTAGGCATATTGCGCGCCGCCGGCCACTTGGTTGACGGCGCCGCGCACCTGACGGGCCGGATCGCCGGTGACACCGCCGAGGGCGGATTGGGCACGTCCCTTCAGATGCCGGGACGCGCCGCGAAACTGATCGCGATTCATGGAAGTCTCCTACAGGTTGAGGCGGAGGGAGAGCCTGAGCCCTCCCTCGGGGACGGGATCACCGCTTGCCGGTGACCTTGTCGACGACCGAGGCCACACCGTCCTTGGCCTCGCCGACGGTGCGCTGGGCCTCGCCCTTGAGTTCCTGGGCCTT